>JAKAGZ010000072.1:5183-12917 GCA_021815365.1 Bacteroidota bacterium | reverse complement strand
TTGCCTTTATGACACAGGAGCTGAGATTAAAACAAGGACAAAAAGTTCTTGAACTTGGAACTGGTTCAGGTTACCAGGCTGCAATTTTATTTAAAATGGGAATGGAAGTTTACAGCATCGAAAGACACTACGATATTCTTTTAGAAACGCAAAAGCTCTTTGATAAACTTGGTATCAGGGTAAAGACAAAATGCGCAGATGGCACTCTCGGCTGGAGTGAATACGCTCCGTTTGATGGAATAATCGTAACTGCAGGTTCTCCTTCTGTTCCGGTTTCTTTAAAAAGACAATTAGCACCCGCAGGAAGGCTCGTAATTCCTGTCGGAGATAAAAATACTCAGCGGTTAAAAATTGTTACAAAGATCGATGAAGAAAATTTTGAGGAGGAAGATATCCCTGAATTTAAATTTGTTCCATTAATAGGTAAAGAGGGATGGAGCGATCAAAATTGACCGTCTGTCGGACCTCGGCGGCCTGCCGAGACCGATGGGCTTCGCAGAAAGTAATTATTATAGTCGGAGCTACCTGTACAGGTAAAACAAAGCTTGGACTTTATCTTGCTGAAAAACTTAATGGTGAGATTATTTCTGCTGACAGCAGGCAGGTCTATAAATATCTCGATATAGGCACAGCAAAGCCCGGTAAGGATGCACTTAGAAAAATAAAACATTATTTTATCAGCACTCTTGAGCCTGATAAAGATTTTAATGTAAGCAGGTTTGAAACAGAATCGTTAAAGACAATTCAGAAAATTTTTGAAAAGGGAAAACAACCGATAGTTGTTGGCGGTTCAGGGTTGTATGTTAAAGCTTTGATAGATGGAATTTTTGATACTGTGGATACCGATGAAACATTCCGCCGGGACTTATTAAGTCAAAGAGAAAAATTCGGGAACGATTTTTTATACAACAAGCTGAAAGAAGTTGATCCTGAGAGCGCTTCGAAAATGCAGCCGTCAAACTGGAAGAGAGTTATACGAGCGCTGGAGGTTTATCATCTGACCGGAGAAAAGATCAGCGTTCATCAAAAGAAATATGAAAGAAAGATAAATTTTAATTTTGTTCAGCACGGACTAAAATGGGAGAGAGAAACTCTTTATAAAAATATTGAGAAACGCATTGATGAAATGATCAGTTCAGGTTTGGTTGAGGAAGTAAAAAAAATTTTAGATAAAGGATACAGTAAAAATCTTAATTCACTTAACACAGTAGGTTATAAAGAAATTATTTCATACCTGGAAAACGAAATAACTCTTGAAAGAGCGGTCACATTAATTAAAAGGAACACGCGAAGATTTGCCAAAAGACAAATGACCTGGTTCAGAAAGGATGAAAGAATAACCTGGCATGATGTGAAAGATGAATCAGACTTAATTAAAATTTCAGAAAGAATTTTAAAGCGGGAATATTTATGAAAGAAAAAATAAGGATTGCTTCGGGACAGGGTTTCTGGGGCGATTTAATTGAAGCTCCGTACTGGCAGGTTACTAAAGGTCCGGTTGATTATCTTGTGATGGACTACCTTGCAGAAGTCACAATGTCAATATTGCAGAAGCAAAAAAATAAAAATCCTGATCTTGGATATGCAAGGGATATTCCCGAGCTGATGAAAAAGATACTTCCAATCTGCAAAGAAAAAGGGATCAAAGTTATAACTAACGGCGGCGGTGTAAATCCAACTGCCTGCGCAGATGCGATTATCAAAGTTGCAGAGAGTCTCGGGATCAAAAATCTGAAAATAGGTGTTGTGCTTGGCGACGATATTAAAGATCGAATAGATGAAATAATTTCTTCCGGCTGCGAATTGAACAATATGGATACAGGTGAGTCAGTAAAAACTGTCAAAGATAAAATTCTCAGCGCTAATGTTTACTTCGGAGCTTTCCCGATCGTTGAAGCGTTAGAAAAAGGAGCTGAAATAGTTATTACCGGAAGAACAACAGATACGGGTCTTACATTAGCGCCGATGATTTATGAATTTGACTGGGGAAAAGAAAATTATGATTTAATTTCAGCCGGTACAGTTGCGGGACATATTCTTGAATGCGGCGCGCAATCTTCCGGTGGGAATTTTCTGGGTGACTGGCAGTCAATTGAAAATATGGCTGAGATTGGTTTCCCGATTGCTGAAGCTTATCCAAATGGCGAAGTTATAATTACAAAACACGATAACACCGGCGGGCTTGTTTCGTTTGCAACTATTGCCGAACAGCTTGTTTATGAAATCGGCGATCCGAAAACTTATATCACGCCGGACTGTATTGCTGATTTCACTTCGATCAAATTAGATGACCTTGGCAATAACCGCGTAAAAGTTTTTGGCGTGAAAGGTAAACCTGAAACTGAGTTCTATAAAGTTTCATGCTCATATTCAGATGGTTATTCTGCTGTTGGTTCATTGACGTATTCCTGGCCCCAGGCTTTGAGTAAAGCCAAAGCGGCGGATAAAATTCTTAGAAAGAGGCTGGAGAATCTTAACCTGAAATTCGATGAGATAAGAACAGAATTTATTGGATATAATGCTACACAGGGACCGCTTTCAACAGAGCTTGACGAAGACAAGATTAATGAAATTATGCTTAGAGTAGCTGTCCGCTCGAAAGATTATTATTCTGTTGAAAGATTCGGGAAAGAAATTGCGCCGTTAATTCTAACAGGTCCTCCGGGTGTTACGGGTTTTGCCGGCGGCAGACCAAAACCGAGCGAGGTAGTGGCTTACTGGCCTGCACTTATTCCTAAAAAATTAGTTCAGCCTGTTGTTAAATTATACGAGTTATAAAATGAAAATTAAATTAAAAGAAATAGCTCACGCAAGAAGCGGAGATAAAGGTGATGCCGGAAATGTCGGAGTGATCGCCTATGACGATAAAGGATTTGAAATAATAAAAAAATACCTGACAACAGAAAAAGTTAAAAAACATTTTGAAGGAATTTGTTTCGGCAAAGTTGAGCGTTATGAAATGCCGAACATCCGTGCGATAAATTTTCTGCTGCACAATACGCTCGGCGGCGGCGGCACTGTTTCACTCAAACACGATGCGCAGGGAAAGATTCTTGCCTCCGCAATGTTGAGAATGGAACTGGATATATGAGGATGCAAACTGCAAGACTGCAAGGATGCAAGAATGGATGGTTGTATGAAGTATAAAAAGTTAACTCAGTGAGACATCCATTCACTCACACTTTTTAAAAAAATAATTACTGATTTAATAACGAGAAACGGAGTTTGTGATGTACGAAGAAGAGTTAAAATCATTAACCGATTATAAACAACGAATCAATAATTTACGGAGTTATCTTTGACGTCGATAAAAAAGATTCGAAGATAAAAGAATTACAGAACCAAACCAGCCTTCCGAATTTCTGGAACGATCAGATCTCTGCACAGAAAATTCTCCAGGAAATAAAATCTCTTGAAGCCTGGGTGAACTTGTGGACAGAGGTAGATAAAAAAGCAAAAAATCTTGAAGAGATAATCCAGCTTGCGCAAATGGAAGGTGATGATTCTTTCGAGGAGGAAATTCAAAAAGAATTGAAAGAACTTGGTTCAGCTATTGAGAGTGCTGAATTCAAAAATATGTTGAGCGGAAAAGATGATTCTAAAAACTGCATCCTTACAATCCACTCCGGTGCAGGCGGAACTGAGGCACAGGACTGGGCTGATATGCTTATGAGAATGTACACGCGATGGGGTGAGCAGAATGGATTTAAAATGAATATCGTTGATATTATTGAAGGAGACGGTGCAGGAATAAAAAGTGCAACAATAGAAGTAGAAGGTGAATTTGCTTACGGTTACCTTAAAGCAGAAAACGGTGTTCATCGTCTTGTAAGAATTTCTCCCTTCGATGCAAATAAAAGAAGACATACTTCTTTTGCTTCTGTATTTGTTATACCGGAAATTGATGACACTATTGAAATAGAAATTAATCCCGCCGATCTGAGAATTGATACTTATCGTTCCGGCGGTAAAGGCGGTCAGAACGTGAACAAGGTGGAAACTGCGGTGAGGATTACACATTTGCCTACTGGTATTGTTGCTGCCTGTCAGAGTGAAAGATCGCAGGGACAAAATAAAGCAAATGCGATGAAGCTTCTCAAATCAAAACTCTACCAGGTTGAGCTTGATAAGCAGGAGGCGGAACTAGATGAAGTTGAAAAAAGCAAAATGAAAATTGAATGGGGGAGCCAGATACGCTCTTATGTTTTTCATCCTTACAATATGGTTAAGGATCACAGAACAAATGAAGAGACTTCCGATGTGCAGCGCGTAATGGACGGCGATCTGAACAGGTTTATCAAAGCATATTTGTTAAAGACGAGCAGGAATTAATTTTTAGCGTATAGCGTTTAGCTTAACAGTGTATGGTTTTCAGAGTCATGGCGTATAGTTTTTGGAGATGAATAAAAAGAGAAAGGATTTTTTCGATAGGGTTTATAAAATCGTTGCAAAAATTCCTTATGGAAAAGTTGCAACTTATGGTGATATTGCAGAAGTATGCGGAGTTCGCTCGGCTGCAAGAACTGTAGGCTGGGCATTGAATGGTGCTAAAGAAACCGGGCTTCCCTGTCATCGTGTTGTGAACAGGTACGGCGCATTAACAGGCAGAATGCACTTCGGTGATTCTGATATTATGGAAGACCTGCTTCGTTCTGAAGGGATTGAATTTGATAATGAAGGCTGCGTTATCCTGGAAAAATATTTATGGAAACCACAGCCTTTTAGAAAACGAAAAAAGAAAAATAAAAAATAATTTTACCAATCGTTCGTACGAATCACTTTTACTGAAGACACACCTGTTTCGATATTCAGATAAATTTTATTTTTAGCATTTTGAAAATTCTCCGTCTGGTAATGGTCGCTGTTTATCTGATTAAAACCATTAAAAGATTCTGATGAAAGACTTATATCAGTCACAATATCGCACCCGGCATCTTCAGGGACAAAAATTTCTATAGCAGAAGCTCCGCCTTTTATTCTCACGTGCGATTCATTAACATTATTTCCTAGTTTTAATTTTAACGAAGCAGCACCCATCTCAATATCAACATTTTTAGTTTTGAATGGTCTCAGGTCAAAATCAACAGAAGCGGCGCCAATATCAAAGTTCAGGTTCCAGACAGGATTAGCATTTAATTCAATCTTTGCTTTGTTTTTAAATTTTCCACGCCTGAACCCGAAGCTATGACCTCGCATTGAAAGTATTACTTCAGCTTTATGATTAATGGAATCCTTGTTAACAGTAAAATCATACCCGATCCCGCTGGTTTTTGCTGCAATTAAACCAGAGCTTGTGCTGTTTATCACAAAAGCGCCGGCACCGCTTTCGAGTTTAAATTCTGCTTCTTTGATAGAAGGATCGTAAGATTCATTGTACCTTTGCATGTTATTTGAATCATCTATAGAAATATTAAAATCTTTTGAGTCCCAGTTAAAATTATTTGTAATGATGTCAGTTCCTGATTTGAAAGTTGCAAATAAAACAAAGGCTAAAATCATTCCGGAGACAGCAGCAAGCAGACCTTTGAAATAGTTATTTCTCACAATTATTGTTACTCCCCAGAGTATGAGAACAATCGGCCAGAATTTCCAGAGATCATCCCATCCAAAATTCAGTGAAGAAAAATTATTCAGGAGGATCAGCGTGCCGATTGTAATAAACAATGCACTCCAAAAAAAATGTTTTGTTTTCATAAGATACCTGCTTCTTTAATTTTAATTTTTCTTTGAATTAAGAAGAATCCCTATCCCGATAAGAATTAATAGCAAGGGCCAGAAAGCATGGAACCAGACGAAATTATCAATCAACAAAAGCACTCCAATGATTATCAGGATTGCACCAAAAATGTTTGTGCGGTTTTTACGTGATTCAGTTTTTATAGTTTGTTCTGTATTGCTTTCTGCTTCTGTTTTTATTGTTTCAGGTTCCACAGTGTTTTGAGAATTTTGTTCTGCACCGAGCGGTTCTTCGGGAACGATTATCCAGAGAAGAATATAAGCCAGAAAACCAGCTCCCATAAAAAGACCCACAACGAAAAGGATTCGTACAATTGTGGGATCGACATCAAAATATTCAGCAAGCCCTCCGGCAACCCCGCCGATCATTTTGTCTTTTCTTGAGCGGTACCATTTCTTTTTCATTTTCAGTCCTCCGTGATTATTTTTTCTTTTTCTTGTTATATGTTAATAAATTTTAACTTAGAAAAACAAATAATTTTATTAACGGTAAAATTTATGTTAATGCGGGTAATTGGGTAAATTAGCGGTGGTAATTTCTTTTCTTTTCCTGGTGCGTCTGCAACTAAATGATTGTACAAACATCTAAGTTTCGTTGAGTTGCAGCTCGTCAGAGTCCGTTTGACTCTATTGAGTCTAACGACCGCCACTATGCTCTTCCTTTATTAAAGGATTAAGTTGGAAGGGCATTAGCTGTAAACTCTTTGTAAAACGCTGACAGCTTTTATATCTTTACTAAAACAAAATTAATAAAATGAAAATTGCACTTTGCCAGATTGATACGATCATCGGCGATATTGAATATAATAAAAACAAAATAATTCAGGGTTACAACCGCGGTGCTGCTGATGGTGCCGACCTTGTGATTTTCCCGGAATTATCTCTGCTCGGGTATCCTCCTTTAGATCTGATAGAAAAAAAAGAATTCAGAAATGTTGTGAAAGATGCTGCTAAAGAAATCGCATCGTTAACAGGTTCGACAGGATTGCTTTTTGGTTCGATTACCGAAGATGACGACAATATAGGAACAGACGTGCACAATTCAGCTTTGCTTTGCTACAATGGAAAGCTCAGGTTTGTTCAGCATAAATCTCTGATTCCTAATTATGATGTCTTTGATGAGATGAGATATTTTGATTCCGCAAAGGAAATATTTATCCACGAGTTCAAGGGAGAAAAGTTAGGAATTTCAATTTGCGAAGATATCTGGAACGATGCTGATTACTGGCATGTAAGGAGATACACAGAAGATCCTGTAAATAAACTTATTAATCTTGGTGCTACAGTTCTGATCAATATTTCAGCAAGCCCGTATGCTTACGGCAAGAGAAAAGCAAGAAAAGAAATGCTTTCTGTTCTTGTGAGGGATAATAAAATTCCGCTTGCCTATGTTTGCTGTACAGGTGCACAAACCGACCTGATCTTCGACGGTGCAAGTATGTGCTTCGATTCGAAAGGGCAGCTTGTTTGCCTTGGTAATGCTTTTGAAGAAGATTATTTTATTTTTGAAACCAACGGCGCTTATCAGTCAATCAAAGAAACTGAAAGAAGTTTTGAAGAAGAGGTGCTGAATGCTTTGGTCTACGGGGTTAAGGAATATTTTAAGAAACAGGGTTTCAAAGAAGCTGTGATTGGTTTGAGCGGAGGACTTGATTCAGCTTTAGTGACTTACATTGCTGTTCAGGCTTTAGGAAGAAAAAATGTTCACGTGATTCTTTTACCCTCAAAATTTTCATCGCGGGGAAGTAAAAAAGATTCCGAGAAATTAATCAAAAAGCTGGGGCTTTCTTCCAGGCTGATTTCCATTAAACCGGTATACACTTCTGTTCTCAGATCTCTTGCACCGGTTTTTGGGAAAAGAAAGTTTGACGTTACAGAGGAAAATATTCAGGCAAGAATACGTGGATTGTTATTGATGGCAGTTTCAAATAAACTCGGTTATCTTTTACTGACGACCGGTAATAAATCCGAAATGGCGGTTGGTTACTGCACTCTTTA
>JAKAGZ010000072.1:0-5083 GCA_021815365.1 Bacteroidota bacterium | reverse complement strand
ATATGGTATATGGAAGATGTTAAATAGTAAAAAAAGGAATATTTTTAGTTTATGAAAAATTCAGTTAAAGTTCTGCTGATAGTTTTATTTAATATAATTTTTTCAAATTTCTCATCTGCACAGTTTGGGAATGATGAACCGAAAGTTAGTATTAAACCTTTTCTTTCCGTTGCTAAAGTTATTCCCGGTGACGCTTTTAAGTTAGCGTTAAAAGTAGACATCAAAGAAGGCTGGCACATAAATTCTGATAAACCGAAGGAAGATTTTCTGATCCCGACAGAATTATCTATTATAAATCCCGGAAAAGGATTTTTTAATCTTGAAAGAATTGTTTACCCGCCGGCACAAAATGTAAAACTTGATTTTTCAGATAAACCGCTTTCAGCCTGGGAAGGTGAAATATTTATCGGTGGAATTTTAAGAGCGCCTACTGATATTAAACCCGGTGATTATTTATTGATCGTCAAACTCGTTTATCAAAGCTGCAACAATAGCGTTTGCCTTGCGCCAACCTCAGTTGCTGATACTTTGCAGTTAACCGTTACTAAAGATAAATCTTCTGCTTCAGAAGTCAACGCGAATATTTTTGAACACCTAAAGCTTGATTATGCTGATCATATCAGTTCAGTTTCTAATGAGAATGATAGTTCAATAACATCATTACTTGAATCTCACGGATTATTGATTGGTCTGCTTTTTGTATTTCTTGGAGGACTTGCCTTGAACCTGACTCCGTGTGTCTATCCATTAATTCCTATTACAGTAGGATATTTCGGCGGGCAGGCAGAAGGCAGTACAAAAAAATTATTTATGATGGGATTGCTTTTCGTTATCGGAATGGCGCTGACTTATTCTGTGGTCGGAGTTATTACTGCACTGAGCGGTGCTGTATTCGGTGCGCTGCTGCAAAACACTTATGTGATTTTATTTATCGTATTGATCTTCATTGTTCTTTCACTCAGTATGTTTGGAGTTTATGAATTTAAACTTCCCGATACTTTGGTTGCAAAAGCCGGCGGTGCAAAAAGCGGAATGTACGGTGCATTTTTTATGGGGCTGACGATGGGAATTGTTGCAGCCCCGTGCATTGGTCCGTTTGTAATCGGGTTAGTGACTTATGTTGCGGCTAAGGCAGATCCCTACTTTGGATTCCTTATGTTTTTTGTTTTAGCGCTTGGGCTCGGTCTTCCGTATTTATTTCTTGCTGTCTTTTCGGCTAAAATAAAAAAACTTCCGAGGGCGGGTGAATGGATGGAGGCAGTCAAACACATTTTCGGTTTTATATTGATAGGAATGGCTCTTTACTTTTTATTGCCGCTGCTTCCAAAAACGATATCAGGCTATGTGCTTCCTGTCTTTATGCTGCTCACTGCAGCTTATCTTTTATTCTTTGAAAAGCTGGCGAAGAATGTGAAGGGCTTTAAGCTATTCAAAATTATTTTTTCTGTTTTGCTGATAGGAATTGCTGTTTACGCATTAATACCGAATGAAAAAAGTTCAATTAACTGGAAGCCGTATAATGAAACTCTTCTGACAGCAGCACCGGATAAAAAAGGTACGATCATTGATTTTTATGCAGACTGGTGCATTCCCTGCAAAGAACTTGATGCTACAACTTTCTCGGATGCTAAAGTAATAACGGCGGCACAAAATTTTATTACGCTGAAAGCAGATATGACCAAATCACTTTCGCCTGAGGTAGACTCTCTGAGAAATAAATATAAAATAGTGGGAGTGCCGACAGTTCTAATTTTAAATTCAACTGACACTGAGGTGAAAAGAATAACAGGATATATCTCACCGGAAGAATTCTATAAGATTCTGAAGCAGATTAAGTAAATATCGGTAAAACGTCAGTGAATGGTGGGCATAGGTATAGAGGTATAAGGTATATGAAAAAATGTTAATGATTTACGCCTTATACTATATATCCCTATACCTTTATACTCCTTCACTGAGGTATTACAAATATCGGTTGCAAATTTTCTGACACTTTACACCCTCGGAAATATTTCTAGAATATAATTCTTATTTTTTATAAGGGTCTTTTCCATAACTGAGAAAGGGGTGATAAATTTTAACTTTATTTCAGTCAAACCTATCATTTTTATAGTATTCTAAGGCTGTTTTTACAATTCATAAAATAAAAATTAAAGTAAGCTATGGCACAATTTATGGATAATTCAGTCGGTTAAATTCAAATCGTAAATTATTTATCCTCATTTTAAGGTATACAATGGAAAAAGAAATTCTTGAATTGGAAGATGTGACAGTGAGATTTGCCGGTGATTCAGGTGATGGAATGCAGTTGACCGGTTCACAATTCAGTGATACAACTGCGCTGGCTGGAAATGATTTAAGCACGCTTCCTGATTACCCGGCAGAGATCAGGGCGCCTTCGGGAACAGTTTACGGCGTGAGTGGTTTTCAATTACACTTTGGCAGGAACGAGGTTTACTCACCGGGCGACAGACCGGATATGTTAGTTGCAATGAATCCGGCTGCTATAAAAAAGAATTTGTCTGAATTAAAACCGGGCGCAATTATAATTGCTAACTCTGACACATTCGATTCCAAAAATTTAAAGCTGGCAAAGTATGAATCAAATCCTCTCGAAGATAATTCGTTAAAGGGTTACAGTGTTTTTCCCGTCCCAATTTCAAGTCTTACTAAGAAAGCTCTTGAAGGGACTTCATTGTCTCCCAAGGATATCGAGCGTTCAAAAAATTTTTTTGCTCTCGGTTTGATGTACTGGCTTTATAACCGTCCGGTTGAACCAACGTTAAAATGGATCCAATCGAAATTTAAAAAAACTCCGCAGTATGCCGATGCAAATGAAAAAGCATTATTAGCCGGATACAATTTCGGTGAGAACACAGAAATTTTTACTACAAGATTTCACGTAAGCCCGGCAAAACTTCCTAAAGGAATTTACAGGAGTATTTCGGGTAACGAAGCGACAGCGCTCGGGTTGCTGGCTGCATCAGTCAAGAGCGGGCTGCCTTTGTTTCTTGGTTCATATCCAATTACACCGGCAACAGAAATTTTGCAGTACCTGAGTATTTATAAAAATTTTGGAGTAAAAACTTTTCAGGCTGAAGATGAAATTGCCGGAATTACTTCTGCAATCGGTGCAGCCTATGCAGGCAGTCTTGCAATTACAACAACGAGCGGTCCCGGACTCGCATTGAAAACCGAAGCGATCGGTCTGGCAATAATGACGGAACTTCCTTTAGTGATAATTGATGTTCAGAGGGGAGGACCAAGTACAGGCTTGCCTACAAAAACAGAGCAGGCAGATCTTCTGCAGGCGGTTTACGGAAGAAACGGCGAAGCTCCTATTCCGGTTTTAGCTGCTTCCACGCCGAGCGACTGTTTTAATATGGCAATTGAAGCAAGCAGGATCGCAATTAAATATATGACCCCCGTTATTCTTTTAACTGATGGTTACATTGCAAATGGTTCAGAACCATGGAAGGTCCCGCGTTTTAATGAAATTCAAAACATACCTGTAAAATTCACAACAGAAAAAGAGGGCTTCGCTCCGTACAAAAGAGATGAAAATCTTTCAAGACCTTGGGTCAAGCTGGGAACAGCCGGCCTCGAGCACAGGATCGGCGGGCTTGAAAAAGCCAACATTACAGGAAATGTTAGCTACGATCCCGATAATCACGACCTGATGATTAAGCTGAGAGATCAGAAAGTTAAAAATGTAGTTAATGATATTCCTGCTCTGGTTGTTGATGGTGATCAGTCAGGTGAGCTTTTGGTGCTTGGCTGGGGAGGGACTTACGGCGCTATAACTGAAGCGGTTATCAAGGCGAGAAAAAATGGTTATAAAGTTTCACAGGCGCATTTAAAATATTTGAATCCAATGCCGAAAAATACAGAAGAGGTCCTCAAAAAATTTAAGAAAATACTTATACCCGAAATAAATCTGGGTCAGTTGGCAAAGATAATCCGCAGTGAATTTTTAGTCAGACCTGAACAGTTGAATATAGTGCGAGGGTTACCATTCAGAGTTTCGGATATTGAAGATAAAATAATCGCGATCTTAGGAGGCAAGTAAAATGACTGAGAGCAAAATAAAAGATAACGGAATAAAATTAACAGCAAAAGACCTTGCAAGCGATCAGGATGTAAGGTGGTGCCCCGGCTGCGGCGATTATTCTATTCTTGCACAAGTGCAGAGAACTTTTCCTGAAATAGCCGGAATTGAAAAAGAAAAAATAATCTGGATCTCGGGCATCGGCTGTTCTTCGAGGTTTCCGTATTATATGAGCACTTATGGTTTTCACGGGATTCACGGGAGAGCACCTGCGATTGCTACGGGAGTTAAAGTCAGCCGCCCTGATCTTTCTGTCTGGGTTGCAACAGGCGACGGCGATTTGCTGAGCATTGGCGGAAATCATTTTATACATACTTGCAGAAAAAATGTCGATCTGAAAATTCTTTTATTCAACAACAGGATTTACGGATTAACAAAAGGGCAGTACTCGCCGACTAGTGAGCTGGGAAAGAAGACAAAAACATCTCCATACGGAAGTGTAGATTATCCTTTCAATCCTGTTTCGCTTGCACTTGGTGCTGAAGCAACTTTTGTTGCGAGAGCTTTGGACAGAGACCCAAAACATTTGCAGCAGATGATCAAACGTGCAGCCGATCATAAGGGAACTGCATTCATTGAAATATACCAGAACTGCAGCATTTTTAACGACGGCGCTTTTGAATTGTTAACAGACAAAGCAACTAAAGATGATAATGTACTAGTACTTGAAAATGGAAAGCCGCTGATATTCGGGAAAGAAAAAAACAAAGGAATAAAATTAGACGGAGCCACACCTGTTATTGTTGATATTTCAGACGGCAAAAATTCAGTTAATGATATTTTAGTGCACGATGAATTTGATGCGAGTCCTGCTCGCGCAGCAATATTAGCTCACCTGACAGACCATCCTTCGTTCCCGACTCCGATTGGAGTTTTCCGCCAGGTATTCAAACCAACACTTGATGAAAGTATTGAGACACAAATCCGTGATGTCACAAGTCTGAAAGGTGCAGGAGATATTGAAAAAGTTTTGTT
>JAKAGZ010000071.1 GCA_021815365.1 Bacteroidota bacterium | reverse complement strand
TTGATAGACAATTTGCAGTGCCAATTAATCGGCAACTGTTTATAACAGATTAATTCTTTTAGTGAAATTTAAAAAGAACAATTATGTAATACTTGACTTTTTACATAACGGCTTGAAGAACGGGTTATGCGCATTTTATTTATTATCTAAATCATTTTTTGGTTGTAAATATTTTTTTTGAATACTTGCTGGATATTCGTAAATAATTTTTAAAAGCATTTCACAGAAATCAATTAATTCTTTAGCATCTTCAGGACTCATAATAACGATCTCATGATTTGCTTCATTACCTTTTTTTCTAATATGATCGACCCATATTTTGGCATCTGGTGGAACAAAATTATTATTAGAAAGATATTCAACATAGTCTGCAAAAGATGCGCCCACTTTTGCACCTTTAGAAACAGCAATATGCATTAATAATTTTCTACAACATAAAATAGCAGCTGTATAACAATTAGCTGAAGTTGCATTTCTTGCTTCTTGAAATAAAGTTTGAATACCTTTTTCCGAAATCTCGTTTACGTCATTTCCATATGCTTTCCCCGGAATTTGTTCTCCTTCAGGGTCGAAGTAAGTAGGACGCGTGCAAAAATGACAGATATAAATAAAAGATGGACGATTTGAATTAAATCCAAAACCACTATATCCAACATTGGAGACCAATGAATTGCCACAATAGCCACAAGTATACGATTTTGAAACAATGCTATTAGAATTAGACCATCCAAACTTTTCATTCAAATCCATAAAATCCTCTTTACTTTTACGTATTAAGGCGTTGACGCTAACCGGCAGCCCAAAGCAACTATGCCGATTAAGAGCAACTGCTTTTAATTTTTAAAAATGTTTCTTAAAACGAACTACTTTGCAATCATCATTTATTTCTTCTCATCATCCGTCGACCTCGGCAGGTCGCCGAGACCTGACGGGCTTCTGCAAGCACCCCGTCTCTGGTAATGCAATATGAAAGGTGCTTCCCTTTTCCGGCTTTAACTTAGCAAGTTATCCTGAAAATTCAAAGAAGAAATTTTTGATTAAAGGAAAGAACAGCCCGCCAGGGTCAGGTTAAATTGCATTTCAGAGCCTCAATACTTAACTTTCATTATCATTTTTCCAACGGAGATACGTCTTATAATGTTAAAGCTGATTAAAAAAGTTTTTGGTGATAAGCATACCAAAGATATCAAAGAACTCTGGCCGATCGTTGAGCAGATAAATGCTGAATATGAAAAAATTAAAAACCTTTCGGATGAGGAATTAAAAAATAAAACGCTGGAATTTAAAGAGAAAATACAATCCCATACTGCTGAGTTAAGGGAAAAAATATCCGCGATCAGGTTACAGCTTCAGTCAAATGATGAAGATATTGACAGGCATTCTTTGTACGATGAAATAGATAAGCTTGAAGAGGAACTGAACGACAGCTATGAAGATGTGCTTGCCGAAATTCTTCCTGAAGCTTTTGCAGTTGTTAAATCTACATGCGAAAGATTGGTCGGAAAAAGCTGGACTGTTGCCGGAAATAAGCAGACCTGGAATATGGTTCCCTATGATGTACAGCTAATGGGCGGCATTGTGCTGCACCAGGGTAAAATTGCAGAAATGGCTACAGGCGAAGGTAAAACTTTGGTTGCAACCTTGCCGATCTACCTCAATGCTCTCACCGGAAGGGGAGTGCATCTTGTTACTGTGAATGATTACCTTGCGCTGAGAGACAGCGAATGGATGGGCGAAATTTACAAATTCCACGGGCTTACAGTCGGCTGTATTCTTAACACTATGGATTCCGAACAGCGTAAAGAAATGTATTCACGCGATATAACCTACGGCACCAATAACGAATTTGGTTTTGATTATCTGCGCGATAATATGTCAGTTGATAAAGAACAGCAGGTTCAGAGAAAATTTAATTACGCAATTGTTGACGAAGTTGACTCAGTTTTAATTGATGAAGCAAGAACGCCGCTTATAATTTCCGGTCCCGTTGATGTTGACGATCAGAAATTTGATGAGATGAAACCGAGAGTTGAAAGACTTTACAGGCTTCAGACAAGCCTCGTTGCAAAATTAGTTCAGGAGGCTGAAAATTTATTGCAGAAAGAGGATAAGGAAAGCATAAGGGAAGCAGGGATTCAGCTATTACGAGCTTACAGGGGCTTACCAAAAAGTAATAAGCTTGCAAAGGTTCTCAGCGATGCTAACAACAAAAAGCTGATGCAGGATACCGAGATGGAATTCCTCCGTGAAAAAGCCAAGAACATGCATATCATTGATGATGAACTTTATTTTGCTATTGATGAAAAAAATAACACCATTGATATAACTGAAAAGGGCAGAGAAGAGCTTGCACAAGGTTCGGGAATGGAAAAAGATTACTTCGTGCTTCCTGACCTCGGAACGGAGATCAGCCATCTTGAAAACGATCCGTCTCTTAGTGAGGAAGAAAAAATTAAAAAGAAAGACGCACTCTATGCAAAATATTCTGAAAGCAGCGACAGGATTCATACGATACATCAACTTCTTAAAGCATATACTTTGTTTGAAAAAGATGACGAGTATGTAATAACAGAAGATGGAAAAATCGCTATTGTTGATGAGTTCACTGGACGTGTTCTTCCCGGAAGAAGGTATTCGGACGGACTGCACCAGGCAATTGAAGCAAAAGAAAATGTTAAAGTTGAAAGAGATACACAGACTTTAGCAACTATTACTCTTCAGAATTATTTCAGAATGTACAGCAAACTTGCAGGTATGACCGGCACCGCTGAAACAGAAGAAGGTGAGTTCTATGAAATTTATAAACTGGAAGTGGTCGTGATTCCTACGAACAAACCGGTTATAAGGGAAGATCAGGATGACGCTGTTTACAGAACTAAAAGAGAAAAATATAATGCTGTTATCGAACGCATTGAAGAATTAAAAAAAGCAGGAAGACCTGTACTGGTGGGGACAACATCGGTTGAAGTTTCTGAAACTTTAAGCAGGATGTTAAAAAGAAAAAATATTGCTCATAATGTTTTGAATGCAAAGCAGCATCAGAGAGAAGCGGAGATCATTTCTCACGCCGGTGAAATTAGCGCAGTTACCATTGCAACAAATATGGCGGGGCGCGGTACGGATATCAAGCTTGGCAATGGTGTTAAAGAGCGCGGCGGGTTATTTATACTTGGAACTGAGAGACATGAATCGCGCAGAATAGACCGCCAGTTAAGAGGGCGCTCAGGGCGCCAGGGCGATCCCGGTACTTCAAAATTTTATTTGTCTCTCGAAGATGACCTGATGAGATTGTTCGGAAGCGAAAGGATATCTTCAGTTATGTCAAGAATGGGAATTGAAGAAGGTGAAGTAATTCAGCATCCTTTAATTACAAAATCTGTAGAAAGAGCACAGAAGAAAGTTGAAGAAAATAATTTCGCAATAAGAAAAAGACTTCTTGAATATGATGATACGATGAACCAGCAGCGTGAGGTAATTTATAAACGAAGGGAACACGCACTTGAAGGCGACAGGTTGAAAGGCGAAATTTTTGAACAGCTTGAAGAATTTATTGAAGAAGCTGTTGACAGGAATTTTGAAGAAGTTCAGGCAGATAATCTTAAAGAAGAGATAAGGCATAATTTATTGATCGAGGTAAAGCTTGAGCCCGCAGAATTTGAGACGCTAGGAAAGGATGGTATAAAGGAAAGGATTCTGAATGAAGCCAAAGCATTTTACAAGAAGAAAGAAGAAATGTTAGGCTCGGAAATGATGGCGCGGCTGGAGAGGTATGCAACTCTCAGTGTGATTGATCATAAATGGAAAGAGCACCTGAGAGAGATGGATGATCTTAAGGAAGGGATTGGATTAAGAGCTTATGGTCAGAAAGATCCGCTGGTTGAATATAAAACAGAAGCTTTTCAGCTTTTTTTAAATTTGCTTTCTGAGATCAGGAATGAAGTTGTATCGTTCGTCTTTAAATTTTTCCCGCAGGCTCCCGAAGAGATCCGCGAAAAGAGAAAGCGGCAGCCCTCCGGCAGAATTATGGCTATGAAGCAAAGCACGGATAATATCGGCATGTCATCTCAGGGAAGACAGCAGAGCAGCGGGCAGGCTGCAGGAAAACCTCAGCCGGTTCAGGTAGAAGAGAAAATCGGCAGGAACGACCCATGTCCATGCGGGTCAGGTAAAAAATATAAACATTGCCACGGTCGTTAATTTAACGCGGGAATAATTATGAAAAAGATCGAAGCCATAATTCGTCCGTTCAAACTCGATGAAGTCAAAGAAGCTCTCGTAGAAGAAGGTGTAAGGGGCTTAACGATCTCTGAAGTGAGGGGATACGGAAGACAAAAAGGACATACTGAAACTTACAGGGGAAGCGAATACAGGATTGAGTTCATTCCCAAAATAAAAATTGAAGTGGTTGTAGAGGATGATCGTGTTGACAATATTGTTGATGCTATATTAAAGACTGCTAAGACCGGTCAGGTTGGAGACGGTAAAATATTTATTTCCGATATAAGTGAAGTAATACGAATACGCACTGAAGAAGCCGGTAAAGATGCGCTGTAGAGAGGTTGACCAAAAAATAAAATTACCTGGTGGTTCTTAGAGTCTTTGTGTCTTAGTGGCAATAAAAAATTTCAAATTATTGCAGAATTTGAAGCAATAGCCACAAAGTCTCAGAGGCACAAAGCTTCACAAAGAACTTTTCGGTCGCCCTCATATTTTACCTTTTTCTTTTCTAATAGCTTTAATAATTTATTTTATGGTCATAAATAATCAAATCAAAAAAATTTTTGCGGCGGTTCTGCCGGCGCTGTTTATTTGCGGCTGCAGCGTGTGGGGAAATTTTAGCACATACTTTAATCTTTATTATAATACTGAACACCTTTTCAACGAAGCAGAGCAATTAATAGCCGAGGGAAGGACCGATCTTTTTGCAGTTGATCAGCCGCCGATATCTACTCCTGCAAATCAAAAACTTCTGAGCGTGATCGAAAAATGCTCAAACATCCTGCAGTTCCATCCTGATAGCAAATATGTTGACGATGCTTTGCTTATGCTCGGAAAATCTTTTTACTACCAGGGAAATTATTTAAAATCTTCCCGCGAGTTTGAAGAGCTTCTTGCAACTCAGCAGGAGAGCGACTTAAGGCTTGAAGCACAGCTCTGGCTTGGTAAATGCCAGATGAAACTGAATAATTCTGCTGAAGGTCTGCAGACATTAAAAAAAGTTAAAGACCAGGCTGCTCAGCAGGAAGAAAATAAAATTCTTGAAGCTGCGCTGATCGAAGAGATAAAATATAAAATTTCAATTAAGGATTATACCAGTGCCATTCAGTCAGCTAACGATTTTCTCAAAGTTTCGAGAAATGATGAAACGAGTGCGAAGGTCGCTTTTGAACTTGGAAAACTTTATGAAACAGTAAATGATGAAGAGGGAGCTGCGGCTGCTTACAAAAAAGTTCTCGATTATTCGCCCTCATATCAGTTAGGATTTGATTCGAGAATTGCTTTAGGCGAAGCTCTAAGAACTGCCGGACATAATGATCAGGCCCTGGTTATTTTTGAAGAGCTAAGCTCTGAAGATAAAAATAAAGACTCGTTTGACAGGATAAATTTAGAGAAAGGAATTACTTTAGCTTCACTCGGTAAATATGATGAAGCTGCAAACACTTTGGTGCAGGTGGATACTGCTTATAAAGGTTCTCAATATTCTGGTGCAGCAAGATTTGAACTCGGTAAAATTTATGAAGAGCATTTTAATAATTTTGACAGCGCCTCAGTTTATTATCAGCGTGCAAATTCCAGTTTACTTCCGCCGGAGTATTTATCATCAGTTTCAAAAAAAGTAGAGAAATTCAAGAAGTATAAGAGCCTCATAAATGATCTGAATTTTAGTAAGAAGGAATTAACGTACGCGTTAAATCCTGATATGTTCGTTAAAGATTCAACAGCGTTTTACGATTCACTTAATAATGCAGATAAAAATAAGAGCAGTTCGTCAGGACAGGTCAGGGATAATGTAAGGTCGGAAAGAAACATAGGTTTGGATATAGTACCCAACGTGACACAATCGGCACAGACCAATTTGAGTAAAGCTCCGGTTAAGCCAACTGTTTCGGCTGATTCTTTAATTAAAAAAATAGTTTATACTGAATTTGAGTTAGGCAATTTATTCTTTACTGAGTTCAACCTGGCTGATTCAGCATATTATTATTACATAGATATACTTAACAATTATCCCAATACGGGCTACAAACCTAAAACTCTTTTTGTGCTTGGGAATTATTATTTGTCAAAAGGAGATTCCGTTAAAGCCGATAGCATTTTCAACTATATCTATGATAACTATAAGAAGGAAAGCATTGTAAACGTAGCCGCAGGGATACTTCATAAGCCGCTGATAGACCTGAAGTACGATCCGGCTGAAGATCTTTATGCGAAGGCTGAATCTGAATTAATGAAAAAAAATTACTACACTTCTATCCGGCAGCTTTCTGATATTTATAACCAATATCCTTCTTCAGCAATTGCACCGAAAGCGCTTTTCGCTGAGGGCTGGATATTTGAAAATAAGTTAAACAAGCTTGATTCTGCCGCTGTTATTTACGACTCACTGAGAGCGAAATATCCCGCTACAGAATATGCAGCGAGGATAACTTCCAAATTAGATTTTTACCATGCTGAAAAGAAAAGGATCAACGATGCAATAAAGGATTCGTTAAATAATGTTCAGAAAGGGAAAGAACAAACCGGGGTGCAGGATTCGTTAAGCGTTATGGGGAAAAAGGTCGAGGTAAATAAGCAGGATATAAACAACAAGAAAGGTATTCCACCAGGATTTCGTATTGAAGAAAATAATAACAAAGCCGATTCTCTGGAACAGAAAAGAAGGTTACTGAATACCAGGGATGAAATCCTTCTGAGGGATTCTTTATTAAGAAAGCAGGAATCAGTTCCGAAAGACACGGTAAAAAGGAAAATTAGGGAGTGAACTAAGTATTTGTTTTCTTCGATGCTGTCCAAATTAAATTTAGGCTAACAAAAAAAGTTGTCACATTGTTTGTTGAGGACTGATTTTCTCAAAACCGGATTTAAATCCCATTCAGGCAACTGTTGGTTAATACAGCAGCAACCGGATGCTAAATTAATGTGGTTCCGTTACAGCGTGGATGGACTATAGCAGGCAATTATTAGCGATATATTTGTCAATATAAGGTAATAAGGTTTGCAGTTATAGACACTAAATCAGGTTATCAATCCTGCCTGTCGGAAGACAGGTTCCAGGCAATTTCAATAATTTGTTTTGGACAGTTAAGGTTTTCTTATTGTTCTAAAAAATATTTTTGACAACACTTGTTTTATTTTAAAATAATTTTCTGAAGTTATTAATCTGATGGTAATTTCACAATTCCCTTCGAATGAGCTATCTGACCTTCTTGATAAATTACTTCCTTTGGTGAAGAGAAGAAAAGTCCAGAGCTTTTTATTGTATATACTCTTCCTGCTGTATTTTAGTCTTCCATCCTTTCAGATACCGCTTCTTGAGTATTGTGATTTCAGAATTACCTCGTTGATGCAGCAGCGTGCTATCGAGCATAAGTTAAAATATTATCCGCGTCAGGCGTGGGTCAATATTGATGATGTGAATCCATATTTATTAAAAGCAATTATTTCGATGGAGGATGGGAATTTTTTTAATCATAAAGGCATAGACTGGGGCGAGCTTAATATTGCTTTGAGAACCAATAAACGCAGGGGAAGGATCATCAGGGGTGGAAGCACTTTGACAATGCAGCTTGCAAAGAATCTTTACCTGACCACCGAGAAAAAAATTTTCAGGAAGGCAAAAGAGTTTATCATTACTTTCAGGATGGAAAAAGAAATTTCGAAAAGGGCAATACTTCAGAATTATATAAATGCTGTTGAGTGGGGAGACGGGATCTTCGGAATAAAAAAAGCTTCCGAAATTTATTTCAGGAGAGAGCCTGAATATTTAACGATAAATCAATGTGCAAGGCTCGCTGCGGTCATTCCTTCTCCTCTCGTACATGCACCAAATACTAATTCAGCTTATGTTATACGAAGGTCGTCAATAATTCTTGGAAGGCTGAACGATGTGATACTCTTCCCGGGTTCAAAAAAATGAAAAAGCAAAACCTGCTGGAAATTATTGAAAAAGGTGAAAACCTTACCTGTGAGTTTAAACGTAAATTCTCAACTCACGAGAAGATCGCAAAGGAGATGATCGCTTTTGCAAACACAAAAGGGGGAACAATATTCTTTGGCGTGGATGACGATAAAGAAATAATAGGCGTTGAAAGTGAAAAAGCTGAAGCTGAACTGATTGAGGAAGCGGCAAAAGATTATTGCGCACCTCCGTTGAAATATAAAATAGAATTTATTGGTATTAAAGGTAAAGAAATCGTTGCAGTTAATATCCCGGAATCGGATAATAAACCTCACAGGCTTCAGGATTACAGCAATGATTTTGATATTACGAAGGCTGTAGTTACTATAAGAGTCAATGATAAAAGTATCCAGGCGAGTAAGGAGATGATCCGGCTGCTGAAAGCTGAATCAGGCAATATGAAGCTGAAAAAGTATTCAATCGGCGCTAACGAGAAAAATGTTTTTGCTTATCTTGAAAAAAATGAAACTATAACTGTAAAAGCTCTCAGTGAACTGGTAAATATTTCAACAAGGCGCGCTTCACGAACTCTTGTTAAAATGGTGAGAGCTAACCTGCTGATGATCCATACAAAGGAAAACGGGGAAGAGTACTTTACTTCAAGAGCTTAGCGGGAGATGGTATATGGTATAAATACGGTGACTTATCTTGTTCCTTAATCTTAATCATAATCTTAGTCAAGTTTTTTTCCTGAATCAAAAATTTTTCTTAGCTCAAAAATTGCTATTCCATAGGCAACTGCTACATTCAATGACTGCTTAATTCCATATTGCGGAATTTCGATTGAGAAATCACATAGGTCAATCAACTCCTGTGAAACTCCTGTAATTTCATTCCCGATGATCAGGCACAGAGGCATATCAGTTAATGAAACTTCATAATAATTTTTGCTTGTATCTGTAATTTCGAGTGCACAGATTTTTATTCCTTGTGATTTTAATTTTAGCAGTAGTTCGCAGGCGTTTCTTACATATTCCCACGTTACACTTTCAGTTGAGCCAAGAGCGGTTTTAAGGATTTCTTTTTTTGGAGGGTGAGGAGTATAACCGCACAAGTACAATTTTTCAATCATTGCACCATCTGAAGTTCTGAAAATTGAACCTACATTATAATTGCTTCTTATGCTGTCAAGCAAAACATATACGGGAAGTTTTTTTACTTTGTGCAGTGTATCAAGAGAGCTGCGTTTTATTGATATTTCATCGTGAGTAAGTTTTTTCATAAAGAAGAGAGCCTGCGTTATTTAAATTTTACAGCAAGCTGACCACACGCTGCGGAAATGTCATCGCCCTGGGTATTCCTTACCATTACCGTAATATTTTTTTCTCTTAACCTTTGTGCAAACTCTTCAATTCTGTGTTTTGGCGTTGGAGTTAATTCAGCAGCATAGCCGGACGGATTCATGTGCTGTAAAGAATTAAAAGGAATAATATTTATCTTCGACGGCATTTGTGAGCAAAGCTTTGCGAGTGCGTTTATATCTTCATCTCTGTCGTTTACATTTTTCAGCATTACATATTCAAAAGTAATTCTTGTGTTTGTTTTCCTGTAATAATATTTGAGAGCCTCGATATTTTCCTTAAGAGAATATTTTTTATTGATCGGCATAATTTTATTTCTTGTGTCTTCAAAACAGGAGTGAAGTGAGAAGGCAAGCTTTACTTTCATTCCCGAATCGGCAAGCTCTTTTATTTTTGGTGCAATGCCTGCGGTAGAAACTGTAATCTTTTTAAGGCTGACGCCGGTTGTTAATTCCTCGGCAAAAATTTTCAGTGTTTTAACAGTCGCATTAAAATTTAAAAGAGGCTCGCCCATACCCATATATACAATATTCGTCAGTTTTTCTTTTCCGTAGTCTCTGGCTGCAAGCAGGTACTGGTCGAAAATTTCTCCCGGTGTCAGGTTTTTTTTATATCCCATTAATCCCGTTGCACAAAATTTGCAGTCAAGCGGACAGCCAACCTGTGTTGAAATGCAGAGTGTAGTTCTATTCCTCGTCTGTCCATCCTGGGCAAGACGGGATTTTTCGGGGATTATTACCGATTCTATTTTATTTCTTTCTTCAGTTTCAAAAATAAATTTTTTAGTTCCGGTTGAAGATGATTGTTCTGTATCAGTAGTTTTCAGCGTAGTTAAAATTGTTTCGTTGTTCAATCTTGAGCGAAGAGATTTTGGAATGTTGAGCATCTCATCGTAATTGACCACAAGATCGCTATACATCCATTTAAAAACCTGCTCGCCACGGAATCTGTGCTCTCCAGTCTTTATGAAATATTCTCTTAATTCATCAAGAGTCATTCCTTTCAAAGGGATTTTATTTTTTAATTTATCCTTTTCAGAATTGACCACTTCGTGGACGTCTTTTGTTTTCTCAATTGTGTCTGATACTGTATTCATAGCGCAAATATAATAATAAAAGCCAACGCTTAAAATTTATTAAGATAATTATATACTTGTCCCAAGTAAATGTTTATAAACAATGGTGTCTTTTACAGACCTTCTTATAAGAAGGAATAAATTTTGTTATCTGAAGAACTAATCTTTTCCGGGAAACTTCAAATTCCTTCGTGAGACTTTGTGATCCCGTTCTTAGAGTTACACAAAGTAACCTCAAGTACGCACAGAGTTTCACAAAGAAGAATAGTTTTGATGAAGGATAGGAAGTAATGGTTTATGTTGAATTCACAACTTTTTATTACTCCATTCAAATATTTTGGACTATAATTGATTATTATACAACTCTTTTTTTAGGTGTTATCTGCGTTGATAACAAGTTATTATTACAGTATTTTTGTAACAGGTTTTACATCTAATCCTTTCTATAATGTAAAACTAATTTTGTGCCGGTATGCAGGTGCGATGCTGCAATTCGAAGGCACACACTCTTAATTTTAAAAACCAGGGAGAAGAAAAAATGAATTTTGATTTAACAGAAGATCAGTTAATGATAAAAGAATCAGCCAGAGAATTTGCACAGGCTGAAGTTGCACCAAGTTCTGTTGAAAGAGATATTAATGCTGAGTTTCCGGCAGAGATAGTAAAAAAATTGGGGGAGCTTGGCTTTCTTGGAATGATGGTTTCGCCTGAGTATGGCGGTGCGGGTCTCGATACCATAAGCTACGTGCTTGCAATGATCGAAATTTCAAAAGTAGATGCAAGCGTTGGCGTTATAATGTCTGTAAATAATTCTTTAGTTTGTTTCGGACTGGAAGAATACGGTTCTGATTACATTAAACAGAATTATCTGATCCCATTGGCGAAGGGAGAAAAGCTCGGAGCGTTTGCTTTGTCAGAGCCGGAAGCCGGAAGCGATGCTACCAAACAAAAAACTACTGCTGACAGAGACGGCGATTTTTATGTTCTTAACGGAATGAAGAACTGGATCACTAACGGGAAGAACGCAGACTACTACCTCGTGATGGCATCTACTAATAAAGAAATGGCACATAAAGGCATTTCAACTATTCTTGTTGAAAAAGGGACCGCCGGCTTTTCACAGGGAAAGAAAGAAGACAAATTAGGAATAAGAAGCTCTGACACCTGCTCACTTTCTTTTGAGAGCTGTAAAGTGCCTGTCAAAAATCTTGTTTGGGAAGAAGGCAAAGGATTTAATTTTGCGATGAATACTCTCAACGGTGGAAGGATCGGGATTGCAGCACAGGCTATCGGGATTGCTGAAGCTTCACTGGAAGCTGCAATTAAATATTCTAAGGAACGGAAAGCTTTTGGGCAGACCATTTCTAATTTTCAGGCGATACAATTTAAAATCTCTGATATGGCTGTAAAAGTTGATACTGCAAAGCTGCTTACTTTCAGGGCTGCAGCATTGAAAGATGCTGGTAAAAAATATTTTAAAGAAGCTGCAATGGCAAAACTTTATTCATCTAAAATTGCTGTTGAATGCGCGCTTGATGCTATCCAGATCCACGGCGGCTACGGTTACGTAAGGGAATATCTTGTCGAAAGATATCTCAGGGACGCCAAGATCACGGAGATTTATGAGGGGACTTCTGAGATACAACGAATGATAATTTCACGCGCATTATTGGATTATAATTAATAATTTTATTACTAGAGACCTCTGAAAAATTAAAAATAGAACACGGATGACACAGATTAAACAGATTAACACTGATCTAATCCGCGAAAATCAGCCAAATCCGTGCCTGCACGCCGTAGTGACGTTACGGCACGCAGGCGTGTCATCAGTGTGCTATTAAAAATACTTTGTTTCCGAATGATTCTATTTTTCAGAGGTTTCTACTAATAGTTTCTAATTGGATATTTTTGAAAAACAGCTTAAATTGAATTGTGATATTTCTTAAAATGCATGATTATTCTTATTCGGAACATTAACACCGGGGATGTGTAAAAAATTTCCTTTATTTTCTAATTGCTTTAGGAGGCCGGATGAAAAAAGGGATGATAGTAGGGCTGTCAATCGGGGGCGGACTTGTATTCTTACTTGTGTTGCTTTTTATGTGGGGGAAAAATGTTTACAACAGTCTTGTTACATTAAATGAAGCTGTGAACCAAAGCTGGAGCCAGGTTGAAAATCAATACCAGAGAAGAGCCGATCTTATACCTAACCTGGTAAATACCGTTAAGGGCTATGCAAATTTTGAAAGGGGGGTTTTAACTGATGTTACTAACGCAAGGTCTAAAGTTGGTCAGCTTAACGTTACGAAAGATGTTCTGGATGATCCGCAGGCATTCCAGAAATTTCAATCAGCACAAAGTGAACTAAGCGGTGCTTTATCAAGGCTGCTGGTCACAGTAGAAAATTATCCTGACCTAAAAGCGAATGAAAATTTTCTTCAGCTTCAGGCGCAATTAGAAGGCACCGAGAACAGGATCTCGGTTGAAAGAAGACGGTTCAATGAAACAGTTCAGAGTTACAATACAACGATAAAACTTTTTCCAAATTCTATTTTTGCTAATCTTTTCAGGTTCAATGAAAAACAGTACTTCAAAGCGACAGCAGGAGCAGAAACTCCGCCCAAAGTTGAGTTTT
>JAKAGZ010000070.1 GCA_021815365.1 Bacteroidota bacterium | reverse complement strand
AAAATTACCGGCGACATACTTTTGGTTTCTTCATCAAAGAAATATTTTAATTACAGCTTTAATTTTTTAGAAATAATTTTTCTACAGATAGTGTACGAAATATTTTTAATAATAAATTTCTTTAATGCTGGTTTCAGAAAGACAGAATGGAAATAACAGATACTGCAAGAATCGCCTGGCTTGATAAAAGCCACCCGAATTATGAAAGGTGGGAACGGGCACGCAATATTTCCCTTGAGCGCGGTAAGTTTGTGCGTTCGATAATAGAGCAAAAAATAAAATGCGAAAACTTAACAATACTCGACCTCGGCTCAGGCCAGGGCGGAACAGCGAAAATCCTTTCAGAAAAAAATAATGTTGTAAGTCTCGATTTAAATATTACGAGGCTGAATCAACAAGAGAATCGCTGTGAAAATATTTTCAGAATTAATGGCGATGCACTCAGTCTCCCCTTCAAACCTCTTTCATTTGATTTAATAATCCTTCAGGATGTAATTGAACACGTAGCAATGCCGGCTTGCTTAATTAAGTCATTCCACAACTTACTGAAAGAAAATGGCATCGTTTACCTAAGTACGCCGAATAAATATTCTTTCTTTAATATTTTATCTGACCCGCACTGGGGCTTCCCCCTCGTTTCACTGCTGAAAAGAGAAACAATCAGAAATTTCTTCCTGAAATTTTTCAGAAAACCTGAAGCCGGCAGAACAGACATTGCTGAATTATTTTCTCTGAAGGAATTATCGGAAAATTTTAAGGATAAATTTGTCTATACACTTTATACAAATTACTCAACCGAAGAATTGCTGAAAGGAAACAAAGGAATTATCTGGAGCGACTTTCATCTTGCATTGTTAAAGTTTACAAAACTATTTAAGATGGATCAATTGATACTCGGTCTTGCAAATGACAGGCCAGGAATAATAAATAAATATTTCACCCCTTCATTTTATTTTCTTTTAGAAAAGATTTAATTACAGTTTCTAATTTGATTTAAAAATCAAATGCTCTATTTTATCAGTTAAAATTTGCAGGAATTTAATGGACGAAAAAACTCTTGCACAAAAAGCAATAGAAGCAAAAGAGAAATCACTTCCGACTTACTCAAATTTTCATGTCGGAGCCGCACTTCTTACAGAAGACGGTAAAATTTATCAGGGCGGAAACATTGAAGTCAGCTCTTACGGACTGACGATCTGTGCTGAAAGAACTGCTGTATTTAAAGCTATTTCCGAAGGCGAAAGAAAATTTAAGGCAATTGCAATTGCCAGCGACCTTCAGGGATTTTGTTCGCCCTGCGGTGCATGCAGACAGGTGATCAGCGATCTCTGCGGAGATATTGATATAATTTTAGTTGATCAGCAAAAAAATATTCAAAAGCATAAAATGTCAGAACTTCTGCCGCTTGCATTCAGCGAGAAAGATCTAAAATGATTGCGGATTTCGGATTGCAGATTTGCGGAATTAATTTTACACTTCTTCTGCCGGCGACTAATGTGCGGCAGCAGGGCTTTTTAATTTTTACTTTTTAATTTTTACTTTACACTTTTTACTTGACCATGGAATACACACCCCATTCACTCCCGAAAGAAACCGGCTGGATTGAAGTAATCGCCGGATGTATGTTCAGCGGTAAAACAGAAGAGCTAATAAGAAGACTTAGAAGAGCTCAGATAGCAAAACAAAAAGTTAAAATTTTTAAACCGCGGATAGATACACGTT
This sequence comes from Bacteroidota bacterium, assembly GCA_021815365.1. Classification (GTDB taxonomy): domain Bacteria; phylum Bacteroidota; class Ignavibacteria; order Ignavibacteriales; family Ignavibacteriaceae; genus JAKAGZ01. The sequence continues at coordinate 11,524 of JAKAGZ010000070.1, read as the reverse complement.
ATTCAGATAGCGATATTGTTTCTCACAGCGAACAGTCTCTGCCTTCGATATTACTTTCAGATATTAATGAAATAACAAAATATACTGAAGACGCACAGGTAGTCGGAATAGACGAAGCACAATTCTTTTCAAACGAAATTGTTGATATATGCAACAAGCTCGCTGGCGAAGGCAAAAGAGTAATTGTTGCTGGTCTTGACCAGGACTACAGAGGTATCCCTTTCGAACCGATGCCGCAGCTTCTTGCAATTGCAGAGTACATCACAAAAACTCTTGCTATCTGTGTTGCATGCGGAAACCCTGCTGACAAAACTCAGAGAAAAACTTCATCAGCAGAAAGAGTTGTGGTTGGTGCAGCCGATATTTACGAAGCGCGCTGCAGAAAATGTCATTACATTCCAAAAGAAAATTAAAGGAGAATTATGGATATTCTTAGAGGTATTGGAGGAATTATTCTCATCATCGGAATTGCATTTTTGTTTTCTAATAACAAAAAGAAAGTGAATTGGCGGCTTGTTTCAAGTGGATTAGCAATCCAACTTGCCTTTGCTGTGTTGATTATCCATAGCGAAACTTTGCGGGCATGGTTTTTTCCTCTCGGCTGGCTGAAAGATGCGATCAATTGGTTGGGCGGCGCTGTGGTTAGTCTTCTCGGATTTACAACAGAAGGTTCAAAGTTTGTCTTCGGAAGGCTTGCCGTTAATTCCGGTTCCGAAAGCCTCGGTGTCTTTTTCGCATTTCAGGTTTTGCCGACAATTATTTTCGTAGCTTCACTGACTTCCGTTCTATACTACCTTGGCATCCTCCAATTAGTGGTAAAAGCAATGGCATTCGTGATGGCGAAAATTATGGGCACGAGCGGCGCAGAATCTCTTTCGAACACTGCAAACATTTTTGTCGGGCAGACGGAAGCTCCTTTGTTCATCCGTCCGTATATTGACAAGATGACAAATTCAGAAATCCTCACCATCATGGTTGGCGGTATGGCGACTATTGCCGGCGGTGTGATGGCAAGTTATATCCAAATGTTAGGGCAATCGTTCGCCGATGCGCATCATCTCGCTTTGGCGGAGGCGCAGTTGAAATTTGCTGTTCAGCTTCTCGCTGCAAGCACGATGGCTGCACCGGCATCGCTTGCAATTTCAAAAATTCTTTACCCTGAAACCGGCGAGCCCGAAACAAAAGGAACTGTGAAGCTGAAAGTTGAAAGCAATGCATCGAATGTTATTGAAGCGGCAGCAACAGGCGCAGGCGACGGACTTCAACTTGCTTTGAATGTTGCCGGAATGCTTCTCGCATTCATCGCACTTATCGCACTGCTCAATTATCTGCTTGGAGGATTAGGTGATCTTCTTCATATCAACGTATGGCTGACGGCAACTTACGGGCAGCCGCTTTCAATGCAGCTTATCTTCGGACTTATTCTTCAGTATCTCGCAATAGGCATCGGCGTACCCGTTGGAGATGCGCTTCATTTCGGGAGTCTCATCGGAACGAAAGTGGTGCTGAATGAATTCGTCGCGTATCTCGATCTTGCAAACTATGTGAAAGCAGGAGCGATGAGCGGAAAAGGAATTATGATGGCAACTTATGCGCTGTGCGGTTTTGCAAACTTTTCATCTATCGCAATTCAAATCGGCGGCATCGGACCGTTGGCACCGCATCGCAAAAAGGATATTGCAGCACTCGGATTAAAAGCCGTGCTCGGCGGTTCATTAGCAACATTGATGACTGCAACTTTAGCAGGGATGCTTTTTTAAAATTTTGAATGTTGAATTTTGAATGCTGAATAATTAAATATTTTTTTACCAAATTTCTAAAGGGAGAATATTATGGAAAAGAAGAATTTGATCAAAGACAGAACTTTCGATTTTGCTTTAATGATAATTGAACTTTATAAAAATCTCATTGTACATAAAGAATATGTTATATCTAAACAATTACTAAAATGCGGCACCAGCATAGGAGCAAATGTTGAAGAGGCAGTGGCTGGTCAATCGAAAAAAGATTTTATTGCAAAAATGGCAATAGCATCAAAAGAAGCAAGAGAAACAGGTTATTGGTTACGTCTATTAAAAGCCAGCAATCTTTTAAAACTAAATTACGAACAATATCTATCAGAAATAAACCAAATAATTAATATATTAACCGCGATTGTGAAAACATCACAATCAAATCCAGGTTCATAAATGTCCAAATATTTTTTTAATTCAAAATTCAGCATTCAAAATTCAACATTTAAATATTGTTAGACCTTGGTTTCAAATACAAAGAACTGATAAAAATTCTTCAGCAGGAAATTACTGAAGCGCCGGATATTTCGCTGATCCTTGGAAGCGGCTTGGGTGATTTTGCAAAGAGCGTAAACGTAAAAAGAACTATCTCCACAAAAGAGCTTCCAGGCTATCCTCCCTCAACAATAACAGGGCACGAGGGTAAAATTCATTTTGCAGAATATGCAGGTAAAAAAATTCTGATCTTCCAGGGAAGAATTCATTTCTATGAAGGTTATCACATTTCTGAATGTACTCTGCCTGTTTTTATTTCATACAAATTAAATTGTAAAAAAATATTTATCACAAATGCAGCCGGAGGAATTAACCCTGAATTCAGTCCAGGCGATCTTATGCTTGCTGTTTCTTTCAACGGTATGTTTATCAAAAAAGAACTCACTCAGCTAATAGGTTTAGCGACGGAAAAAGCGAAAGATAATCTATCAAACTTCACCTCAAAAGAGTTGAATGATATTATTAAAAAGGCAGCCGCTGAAGAAAACATTGATCTGAAGGAAGGAGTTTACTGGTATACCAAGGGACCATCTTATGAAACGCCCGCAGAAATCCGGATGATGGGCAGGTTTGGCGGAGATGCAGTAGGAATGTCCTCTGCTCACGAAGCAGTTTTTGCCAGCAGCCTTGGGCTTGCAACTTCATCTGTGTCACTGATCACAAACATGGCAGCAGGAATTTCACCAAAGAAATTGTCTCATAAAGAAGTAACAGAGACTGCCAATCTTTCAAAAGATAAATTTGAGAGACTCGTAAAAAGGATAATTTCACTGATTTGATCGCACCTTTATTTGTGAACAACACTGAATCAGGGGCTTTAAATCGCTGATTTATTTGACTTTCAGACCCTTATCTGGTAATTTTGGCAGTTAATTTATTTCAAAAAAACTCCACAGCACAATTAAATATGAAAGAATACAGGTTCACCATTATAATAATCCTGGCGGTTATAGGACTAAGCCTTTACTTACTTTACCCGACTTATAAAACTTATCAAAACGACAAACACATAACAGCAGTTCTTGACAAGAGAAGCGCTGAAATAAAAAAGAGCGATCCGAATATAACCAAAGACCAGCTCGATAAAGAGATCAGGTTAATCGAGGACAGCTTAAAAGCTGCTGACCCGGGTTATACCGCAATGAAACAAAAAAGTGTAAAGCTCGGATTAGACCTTCAGGGAGGTATGCGTGTTGTTCTCGAAGTAAATACAGGTAAGTTATTAGAAAAAATAGCAAAAAGTCCAGATGATGTTTTCAGACAGGTTATGAAAGAATCAGAAAAAGAAGCTGCTGTATCAGAAGAATCAATAGTCAATATTATGGCAAGAAAACTACAGCAAAGGGGAATCAGGCTAAGCAGATATTTTGGTTCCATCAGAGATGACGACAGTAAAATAATTAGTGAACTGCATAAGGATGCAGAAGATGCTGTTTCAAGAGCGATGGAAATCATCAGGAACAGGGTTGACCAGTATGGTGTTTCCGAGCCGTCAATTCAACGCCAGGGAAACAGGAGAGTGATTGTTGAGCTGCCAGGAGTTGCAAGAGAGGAAGAAGCAAAACAGCTTCTGCAGGGCACAGCACTTCTTGAATTCAAGCTCGTTAAAGATGCAGATTATACACTTTCAGTAATGCAAAAAATTGATAACATTTTGGCAGGGAAAAATTTAAATTCTGATTCAGCTTCTTCAGATACTACTGTTAACACTAAAAAGTCTAAAAAGAATAATGCCAAAGATTCCACACTTGCAGCAAACGATACAACAAAAAAGCAGCTTTCACAGGAAGAATTTGCAAAAGAGCATCCCTTCTTTTCGATTGCAATATTAGACCCTAACAGCAAAAATGCTGATGCTTATGTAAGGGAAGATGAAAAAGATAAATTAAGATCATTATTAAACAGGCCTGACGTAAAAGCCGTAATCCCGGACAACGTTGAATTTGATTTCAGTGCAAAGCCCATCGGCTACCAGGAAGGAAAAGCTGTTTATGTTCTATACTGCGTAGAAAAAAATCCTGAACTGACTGGAGGTGTGATCACAAACGCGCAGGCACAAATAGACCCGAATACTTCATCTGCAATTGTGAATATGGAAATGAATTCTGAAGGCGCCACCGATTGGGCAAGAATAACAGGTGCGAATGTCGGAAAACGTATGGCGATAATTCTTGATGGTGCTGTTTATTCAGCACCGAATATTATCGGCAAGATACCGGGCGGTCATTCACAAATTACAGGGATGGCAAATCTTGAAGAAGCAAAATTACTTGAGATAGTTCTTAAAGCGGGCGCGTTGCCAGCACCAGTAAATGTTATTGAAGAACGGACTGTCGGGCCATCTTTAGGGCAGGACTCAATCAATGCGGGATTTAAATCAACAATGATTGCCTACTTCCTCATAGCTTTCTTTATGATAACTTATTACAGAAAAGCAGGAGCAATTGCTGCGGTCTCACTTATCTTTACGATATTATTTATTATGGGCACTCTTGCTGGATTTAACGCAACGCTTACACTGCCGGGCATTGCAGGTATTATTCTGACAATCGGTATGGCTGTTGATGCTAACGTACTTATCTATGAAAGAATAAGAGAAGAATTGGCTACAGGAAAAACTATGAAGGCATCAATCGAAAGTGGTTTTTCAAAAGCTAACTCAGCCATAGTTGATTCAAATATTACTACGATACTTACAGCTATAGTTCTATACCAGTTCGGAACGGGACCTGTGCAGGGATTTGCTTTAACTCTTATGATCGGAATTTTTGCGAGCTTATTCAGCGCTTTGGTCATTGCTAAGTTAGTATTCAGAGTTATGGTTGCTAAGGGCATGCATATTTCCCTCGGTTAATTTTTCAAGCTTAAAGGAGCAAATTTATAAATGCGAATATTCGAAAATCTTCATGTAGATTGGTTAGGTAAACGAAAACTTTTTTATTTTATTTCTACTGCCCTGTTCCTGCTGGGTGCTGTTAACGCAATCGTCCGCGGTTTCCAATTCGGTATTGATTTCAAAGGTGGAACAGAAATTGTTTTACAGTTCGATAAGCCGATACAGGTCAGCACTATAAGAAACTATGTAGATAAAATAGGATTAGGCAATGTCGAAATAAAAACTTTCGGCGGAGAAACAGGAGTTTTGATCAGGACAGAGCTACAGGAAATACCTAAAAATATTTTTCCGAAAGTAGTAAATAATATTGAAGATCAAATCAACAAACTTTACCCCGGAATTGCCAAGACGGCAGTTGACACAACTGCAAATTCGATTACTTACCAGTTCAACAATCCCGACACAACAAGCGCTCTTATATCTAAAATGCTTGCTTCAGGTTATCAGGCCGGAAAAGTTTCCGAACAGGTAGACAATACAAAAATGATTGTTAATGTTGGTATATCTGAATGGATAAAAGAAAATCTTAAAGGAAAGATAACTGATAATACCTTTAAAGTACTGAAAGAAGACCACGTAGGACCAAAAGTCGGAAAGGAATTAAAACGGGATGCAGTTGTTGCTGTAATGCTTTCTTTAATTGCAATACTGGTTTACCTCGCTTTCAGATTTAAATTTATTTTTGCTCTCGGTGCTGTCGTTGCATTATTCCATGACGTTCTTATCACACTTGGTCTGTATGCAACATTTTATGGAATGATACCGGGGCTAAATTTAGAGATTGATCTTACTATCGTAGCAGCGTTCTTAACACTGATAGGATATTCAACTAACGATACAGTCATCGTTTTCGACAGGGTAAGAGAAAATATGAAAGTTCACAAAACAATGTCTCTATACGAGCTGATAAATAACAGCGTTAACCGGACTATGAGCCGTACAATTTTAACTGGCGGCACTACCTTAATGGCAACAATAGTTCTGCTGATTTTCGGCGGTGAAGTATTACGAGCGTTTTCATTCACGCTTCTGTTCGGAGTAATTACAGGTACATACTCCTCGATATTCGTTGCGAGCGCAATTGTATTTGAATATTCGGATCGTACAAGAAAGAAAGTGGAATTCTAAGCCTTAACTTATTTCAAAAAAAAGCCAGCCTGATGTTACCAGACTGGCTTTTTTGTTTTTGATCTCATCTATAGCTGCTTTGTGCATTGCAGCACCCAACACTCAAATTATTTTCATTATCAGATTCCCGATATCATTTATGCTAAACACGAAATAAAAATCAGAAATAATATGAAAATTTGATTTTCAACACGCCTGTCAGCAATGATAAATGAATAGTTAGGTCTGGAGTTTTATTCACACTATGTAGGGGAGGGTCTCAGACCCTCCCCTACAACCGTTTTTGTACCTTCTTATAAACATACTGATAATCGCTTGCAGCACCCAAAATTCAATCTCTGATAGAGTTAACTCTTCATTTATCAACCAATTAACTTTTATTAATATTGAGTCCGCACAAAACAGGAGGTTTATCGTTTTTTTATTCTTCTTAACTTTCCGTTTTGCACTATAAAATCATATCGTTCGTTACGGAATTTAAAATTCTTCAAGACCAGTTTAGTAATTCCTTTAGGCAGCATAGGTTTATATTTCGCCTCTAAACCTTTATCAGTAATTCGAAGTCCTGTATAACCAAAAATAACCTGCTGAAGAAATGCACCGGCACCGGTTATAAAATTGTAATTATAATTTGTCTGTGTCTCAGTGATTACATTGAATGGTGGTCTGAGAAAACCTTTCACTGTTTTATTAATTACCAGGTTGAACAGACTGTCGTTCTCAACCTCTGCTGCGATTATGGGAAGGAAATTAACACCCATATCAGCGCCGGCTCCATCCTTTTCAAGATTCTTAACTGCGTGATACAAATTATTTTTCTTCACATCCTGGCTCATCTCTATCTGAAGAGGAAAAGTAAGCAGCGGGGTAACGCTGGACCACAATTCAGTTGCACCTTCTCCGGCAGCAGCATTTCCAAAGACCGGATGGAATCCCTTTTCTTTATTAAATGGGATGAACATTTTCTTGCCTATATTCTCCAATTCAGCATCAGTTTTCAAATTAAGGATTTTATTTACTTTTCCTGCAATCTCAAGATTTAATTTTGCAACAGAGTTTGTATAAGTTTCGTTGCTGACGTCAATCAGCCCTTCGCTTACAGAAACCACATCTCCAATTTCGTACCTGTCTTTCTCTTTATTATATCTGACTCTGCTTGCCCAGAAATCTGCTGTTGCACTTATAACTTTTGAGCCGTAATCACGCAGCCATTTCTTATCGTTAGTGGCGAGATAGTACTGCCACTGAGCAATAGCAACATCACCAACTATATGATTTTCCTTTAGTGCGTTCTGATAAGCAAAGAAAGGTGTGGCTTCCTTTCCAAGCTCATCGGATTCCCACGGATACATCGCACCTTTATAATGATTTTTCTCGGCGTTTTGTATCGCACTCTTAAGCGCCTCAAACCTGAACATAACTATTGACTTCGCCATATCCGGGTGCATCAGCAAAAGCGGCGGGAACATATAGGTATCGGCATCCCAGAAAACGTGTCCATAATAACCTGCGGTTGCTAATCCCATCGGCGGAATACTGAAATCAGAATTTTTATAGATGCTGCTTAAAAGATAATACGTCATCGAATGCACCATTTTCTGAAATTCAGGTTTACCCTCAACAATTATATCTGTCTTCCATAGTTTAGCCCATCTTGCTTCGCTTTGTTTAACTATTTTGCTATAACTCTTTGCTGATATTTTTTCCAGGAAATTATTACCATTATTTTTTTCAGTCCCGTTGGTTTTATTTATGTAAACGTATTTATAAAAAGTATATGATTTACCGCTTTCAACAGGAAAAGTAAAAGTTAAAGCTGCCTGGTCTGAGGAATGATCGGCATCTATCTTAAGTCCCGGGATTGTTTTATCCGACAGAACTTTCGCTGAAATATTCACTACATAAGTTCTGCCGATCGGGCTTCCGCTGAGGCTGAGAGTTCTTTCCTTAGCATTCGCTTCAGTATGATTTACTTTAACAAATCCCGGGTACCATATTGGCGGCCATTCAGACTCGGGCCAACTGGAAATTTTTGTAAGCTTCGCCAATTCAAATCTCTTCGGTTCTTTTCTTTCTTTAAGCGGAAATTTTAGCTTAACAACTCCTTTGAAATGAGAAGTGATGGTAAATTTTATTACTGCAAGATTTTTTTCAGACCGCGAGATGATAGAAATTACATTAACATCAACCGGCTTGTTGTTATTATTGTAAATATAGGAAGTGCTCAGCTCACCGTTGAACATATTTATTTGCTGATTAAAAGAAGATATATGTTCAAATTTTTTATTTTCGTTTGAGAGCCAGGAAGTTCCTGTAAACAAATCAATTTGATTCCACGCCGGCAAAGCTGCTATTCGGGCAATATCTCCGGGCGCTTCGTCAAAAAGTCCTGCCATAAAAGATTCCGCTTCATTACAGCCTAATCTTGTTGAAGCAAGGCTGATATATCCGTTGCCGATGTATGTCGGTGTATAATTATCTAATGATTTTGTTTTAAAAATGAAAGAAGGGTTCTGAGCAAATAAATTTACACTTAAGAAGGAAACAAAAAGAATTAAGTATTTAACCGATCTGATTTTAGTCTTCATAATTTTCCAGCAGAAAAATGATTGTATAATTTAATAAGAACAGAATTATATAAAAGACAATAATGCCGGACCACAAAAGAGCGATCCGGCATTTAAGGGAAGTCAAGTGAGCAACAGATCAGAATCTGTAATTAGCAGAAAGAGAGAATCTCCTTGGCAAAATTGGTCTTGCCAAGAAGTAAGGGTTCGTCTGTCCTGCTAATAATAACCTTGGGTTACCTTCTTCAAGACCTTTGGATTGGAAAGCATTCAGCACATTGCCTTCAATCGTAACAGCCGAGTTGGGAATGTCATAAGATATACCAAAATTAAAATAATTATAAGCAGGAAGGTTAGTCCCAGCTTTAATATTAGTGTATCTCTTAGCTACGAAATGATAGTCAGCAAGCAGCTGCCATCCGGCTTTAGAGTACGTAGCTGAAAGGTTACCAATATATTTAGGTACGCCATTCAGCAAGCTGCCAATATCGGCACCAGCACCGGCTCCTAGTTCTGCACGTAAGTAAGTAGCGTTAGCTAATACTTTAAATCCTTCATAAGGAGTTGCAGAAACTTCAGCTTCCAAACCATAGGACCTGTTTTCAGGCGAAGTATTTATAATCCAGATAGTTCTTCCTGTGTTCGGATCAACAACAGCGCCCTGGCTAGTTACATTTTTAAGAAGTGTATAAAAAGCATCTAAAGTAAATCCTAAAGTCGGCGAAGCATATTTAACACCACCTTCGCCGCCTAATACCTGTTGATTTTCAAAAACATCAACCTGTCCCTGAGCTGAAGCGTTCAGGAATTCATCAAGTGCAGGCATTTTGTAAGCGCGGCTTCCCTGAACATAAACTGCCCACTGATCGTTAACAGAATAATTTAATCCGATAGATCCTGCCCAATCTCCGAGTGATCTGCTGAAATGACGATATGTATTATTTCCCCAGGTTTCATTATCGTATAACGTTGTAGCAAGACCATCCAGATTTACATTCGATGTATTCTCAGAAGCCTGGTTGAATTCGTCCCATTCGTAGCGTAAACCTAAATCCGCTCGCAGTTGGTCTGAAAGCTGAATACTACCACCTAATACTCCTGAAACTATAGTAGTTCTGCCAGCACCGTTTACATAATTTGAGACGAAATTTCTAAACCCGTTTTTAGTATAATAAGTTGTGGTCGCTCCATTTTGTACAACTAAGTCAAGAAATTTAGGGTTGTCTCTTACATCCATTAAGATATCAGTAAAGTACCATTTATTAACCTGGGAATAATTAGCGAAGTAAACTCCTAATGAAAAATTATTTTGTCCAATAGTTTTTTTGATCTGAAATTGGTCCTGGAAAGCTGTCAGCGGTTTTTCGACATGCCATTCGCCTCCCGGAGAAATTAAACCATTAGGCGTACTATAAGCCACTTTGTCTATGCCCTGGTCGGTATTAGTATATAAAAGCTGATAAGTTGAACCTGCCGGAAGCTTTAAGCTATTAATATAATCGCCGACCGTCATTACATCAAAGGGCAGAATGGCGTTCCACTCCTGCTTGTTTGCCATTATCTGTGCAACGTTTTCAATATGCCAGTCATTTTTAAAATCAAAACCAATATCAGATGTTAACCAGTAAGCATTTGTCAACAAACCATGATCCAATGGCAAATTAAGTCTGCCGTCTGGAGTTGGAACAGAAATATTATTCCCTTCAGCCGTATTCATAGAAACATAGTCTGAGAGACCCGATACATATTGAGGATCATTTGCATTTTGGAAAGGCAAGTCGAGTATGAATTGATTGCGGTCATTTATATACTTTGCGGAAAACCGGATAAAGCCATTATCCATCAGCTTTGTAATGTTAGCCTTAAGCTGACCACCGGCTATTCCGGGAAAACCTGCATATCTTACTCCTCTATCATACCTGTAGAAACCACCAACATTGAAACGCCAGCTTTCTGAAATCGGACCATTAGCATTAAAATCATACCTTGCTAAACCTTGTGTTTCGGCAGTTACTTTCATAGCTCCGCTTAAAGTGTTGCCGCCGGTTTTATCAATAAAATTAATTATAGCACCCGGTGTGTTGGAGCCAAACAAAGCTGAATTACCACCTCGCACAACTTCAACTTTTTGTATGTTCAAATCAGGTCTGAATAAGTTATCAGCGTTCATAAAGAAAGTGTGCATAGTTGGAAATACAGGTAATCCGTCTTCCATAAACATCACATATTCTACCCCTAAAATACCTCTCATACTTATATTTTCATTTACTTCACCGCCGGAACTTTCGATACGTGTGAAGCCAGGCACATATCTCAGAATTTCAGTTGTGCTTCTTGGCTGCATCTGGTCAATCTCTTTTGGGGTCAGTGTGCTGATTGCAACAGTTGATTTCATTTTGGATAGAGGTGCAACTACTCCTGTTACAACTACTTCTTTCAAGTTCAGCATATCCTGTGCAAGTGTAAAATCTGCTGTTGCGGTTTTGTTCTCCTCAACTTTAACGCTTAATGTTTCTGAAGTGAAACCTATAGCGCTTGCCCGTAGCTGATAGGACCCAGCGGGAACATTTTGAATTTTGTATCTGCCATTATTATCAGCAGCAGCCCCCATAGTTGTTGTTAAGATAACAACGTTAGCACCAGGA
>JAKAGZ010000013.1 GCA_021815365.1 Bacteroidota bacterium | reverse complement strand
TTCTTCCATTCCAATACAAGCTCAGAATATTTTTTTGCATTTGCGGTATTATAGATCATCCTGCCTTCGGGCATAATTTCATTTAGTACATCCAGTTTTTCCTTTGCAGCCCACAGCATAAATTGGTCTTTGAATTGCTTGATCTTATCATCGGATGCTGGAGTTGCACTTTCTGAAATGGAATTGATTTTCCCCCCGCTTATTTTGAAAATCTTTGAATACTTTACCGTGTCTATTCCAATAGTTTTGAAAATATCGTTTGTTAATGCTACAACAAAAAATGATTTTCCATCGCTGCTTGTTATGTCGCTGATTTTAATATTGCTGTGGAGAACGCTGTCGTACTCTGCATAATCTCTGATCTGTTTCAGCCCACTCAGTTTATTTAACCCGGATAATTCAATTTCAGCATCGCTGCTGAAAAGAGATGTAAGTTTATTCGTATCGTGTGCGTTAAAAGCTTTTTCATATTCAGCAATAACTTCTTCAGGTTTTTTTGAACAGGAAGTGAAGATCAAACACATAGCGGCAGCAGTTAAAATCAAAAAAAAATTATATATTTTTTTCATGTTTCTCATATAAGACTTTTAGAAAATTTTTATACTTTACTAAATTATAAATTTAATGGTTAAGTTAAAAAGAGTGAGTAAAAATTATTCGTCAAACCAACATCTGTCCAAAACAAATTATGGAAATTGTCTTGAATATTAATTACAAATTGCAGGGGAGGGTCTGAGACCCTCCCCTGCATCTTTATTTTTTAAATTTCCTCTCCAGCGCATTTCTTACATTCGGGGGGACGAAATCACTTATGTCGCTGTTAAAACCAGCAAGGCTTCTGACTATTGAAGAATTGAGGTACGTATATTTTTCATGAGGCATTAAGAACACCGTTGAAATTTCCCCGGCAAGTTTTCTGTTCATCAAAGCCATCTGAAATTCATATTCAAAATCGCTTACAGCCCGCAGTCCCCGGATGATACTTACAGCTCCGACATTTTTTGCATGGTCCACAACCAGTCCGTCAAAAGAATCCACTGAGACATTCTGAAATTCTTTCAGACAATCTTTCAGCATTTCGACACGCTCCTGTGTTGTAAATAGCGGTGTCTTGCCTGTGTTGATTGCCACAGTAACTACGATTGAATCAAAAATTTCTCTGGCTCTTTTTATAATGTCAATATGTCCGTACGTTACAGGGTCGAATGTTCCGGGGTAAATTGCTTTTGCCATGGTTGAAAGTTAAATATTAAAAGTTAAAAGTTATTTCTTTGGATCTCATATAAACAGGCATCGCCTATTATTTTGAACGGTTCGGTTTTGAAGTTCTCAATATCTTTTTCTTTTGTTTGTACAGAACGTTCAACAATTATAAAACCGTCCTCAGCAAGGTATTTATTAATTAGCAGATTCTCAACTACTTTGTAAACATCGTCCATAAAAAAGGGAGGGTCTGCAAGAATTAAATCGTATTCCTGGTTTTTAAATAATTGTGAAAATTTAACTGCTTCCATCTTGAAAATTTTGCATTTATCAGCAGACTCAAGAGAATTAATATTTTCCTGAAGGTTTTTATAGATTGCGAAATTCTTTTCAACGAAATGAACTTCTGATGCGCCGCGGCTGAGGCACTCTAATCCGAGTGAACCTGAGCCAGCATAAACATCCAGAATTTTTCTTCCACTAAAATCAATTTTATTATTTAAAAGATTGAAAAGAGTTTCTCTTACTCTGTCAGTAGTCGGCCTGACAAGTTTTGAATCCGGGACACTGATTATTCTCCTTTTAAATTTACCTCCGATAATGCGCATTTTCATTAGTGTAGAAATGATGATGTACTGTGAATCCTGACAAAATAATTTCTGAAGTTAAGTACATAAGTTCTTAATTATGATGACATATCTTAATCATAATCTTACTCTTTGGGATTATGATTAAGATTAAGCCCCCCTGCCGGCAGACAGGAGCAAGATTAAGATCAGAATAAGTCACAGTATTTATGAATCAGAACACTTAGTGAATCTTCAACCCACCCTGTACGCAATCCCCGCAGCCGGGGCGAAAGAATTGAAGTGTTCAGAATAAAATTTATTCTCAAATAATTTTTGTCCGGGTTTAATTTTATCGAATGGATTGAACTGGATGAAATCTATATCCAGCGTGTCGCACAAGGTCTGCACTATTGAGTTTGAAAGACTATCTCCGGTTATAAAAGCCGAGGTGAGTGCATTCTTACTTATTTTGAAATTTTCTCTTCCTGTTAATGCACGAATGATATGCCCCGGGATCTCACTTGCATCGTTCAGTTGTAAAATGTTAAACTGAATTGGCTTGCCGTTATAAGAAAATAAGATTGACAGGTATTTATTACACAGGTATACGCTCATCGAAACTCCGGCAGGTGCTGCAGCATTACTCATAACCAGTGCTCTTTCAGCAGCAAAGTGAATATTGTCAACAAATTTTAACTTCAGGTTATTTTGCCTGCAAAAATTATTTAAGACCTGCAGATACTTTCTTTGCAATGCAATAATGATCGCTGTGTTGTAAGGTGTAAACTCGTTCTTATCAATATCAATGTATTGAATGGCAAGATCTTTCGCTTGCACAAAAGGATAAAGTACAGAAAATTCCCAGCGGAATTCTTCGAGCAGGTCCTGGTGAAGCAGGGTATTATCGTAAGGAAGCTGGGCTGTATAAAACAGTTCGAATGGAAGTGTGAATGAGACCGAGCGGCTTTTGATCGGCTTACGGATCATAAGTTCGTTGTAAGCTCCCTGCAGAAGTGAGCTGATCTTTGTCTCTTTATCTTTTTCGAAATTTAACGGTTCATTAAAATAAGTTTCGTCAATATTCTCAAGGTAAAAGTGATCCTGCTGATTGTTAATTTCAACAACTTGCAGTTTGGAATCGGAAATACTGAAGCCTGCGTGGTTTTCGTAACCTGTCATTTCATTAAAGATTTTTATTTATTGTTCAATATATAAATACTTTTTGATTTTATTAAATTTTGAATTGCCAATTCCTTTAACGTTAAGCAGGTCCTCAAGTTTTTTAAAACCGCTGTTGGTTTTTCTATACTCAATAATTCTTTCCGCGGTTTTAGGTCCTATTCCCGGAAGTCTTGAAAAAGATTTTATATCAGCTTTATTTATGTTGATACTTTTTTCTGCAGGAAGGTTATCAGATTTCCCGGAATTTAAGACCGGTTTTTGAAGACCTAGTACTTCATTTTTGTAATCTGTCTCATTAATTTTTTCTGCGTGATGATCTTTTGTCGAATCTTCAGCAAGATCAATGCTGAGGAATAGACTATCTTCCCTGGAATAATCGAAATTTACAGGTTTTTTGTTCTCTTCGCTGAAAAAACTTTTTATCACAAATCCTGAGATAAAAACCACAAGCAAAAATAAGAGGACTTTTATTTCAAGCTGTGTGAACCCGATTTTTTCTGATATTTTTTTTAGCCCCAATTTTACACTCTAAAAATGTTGAACTAGTAATTTTTACAATCCAGGTCTCTTAAAAAAATTTTTATCATCGGCGTATGCTGACTTTTTGATGTTCGGCTGCTCAGCCAATTCTCTCAGTAATTCTTTTTCTTTCGAATTAACTTTTTTCGGAATTTCAATGTTCACTCTAACTATCTGATCGCCGTGACCGGAGTGATGAAGGTGTTTGATCCCTTTATCTCTCATCCTCAAAAGTTTTCCTGAAGGAGTTCCGCCATCAATTTTTAATTTAGCTTTTCCGTTCAATGTAGGAACGTCTACTTCAGTGCCGAAAACAGCGTCAGGATACGAGATGAAAAGATCGTAGAGAATATCGTCTCCTTCGCGCACAAAATATTCGTGTGGAATTTCCTGGAACACTACAATCAGGTCACCTGGGTCACCGCCGCGTTTCCCGGCATTACCTTCGCCGCGCATTGTCATGTAATTTCCATCACTCACTCCAGCCGGGGCGTCTATTTTTACGGTCACTTCGTCGACAATTCTTCCTTCACCGCTGCATTTTCTGCAGGGCGAATCAACTACAACGCCCTCGCCATCGCAATTATTGCAAGCCGTAATATTAACAAACTGTCCGAATACCGAGCGCGAGACCGTTTTCACTTCTCCTGTTCCTTTACAAACAGGACAGGCCTTTGTTGATTTGCCGCCTTCGGAACCATTCCCGCTGCAAGCATCACATTTAACATGTTTTTTTATTTTTATTTTTTTGCTTATGCCTGTTGCTATTTCTTCGAGAGTAAGCTTTATAGAAATTCTGAGGTCTGAACCGGGGATTCCCGTTCTTCTTTTTCTTGCTGAGCCTCTTTGAGAAGAACCTCCGAAGAAGTCATCAAAGATTGAACCTCCTCCGAATATGTCTGAAAAATGTGTAAAAATATCGTTGATGTCAGAGAATCCTTGTGAGCCAAAACCACTGCCTCTGACTCCGTCGTGTCCGAACCTGTCGTATCTTGCTCTTTTATCATCATCATTTAAAATTTCATAAGCTTCAGCAGCTTCTTTGAATTTTTCCTCAGCCTCCTTATTATCCGGGTTCCTGTCAGGATGATATTGCATTGCGAGTTTTCTGTAAGCTTTTTTTAATTCTTCTTTCGAGGCATCTCTGTTCACACCGAGAATTTCGTAATAGTCTCTTTTAGTCATAAGAATTATTTGTCCTCGCTAAAAAAATTATTTTCATTTTTTTCTTTCTCTGAACTCTCTGCCTGGTTCGTTGAATCTGCAGAATGCTCTGAGTCTTCACTTACAATAACTTTTGCATGGCGTATCACCCTGTCTTTATAAATATAACCCTTCTCAAGCTCTTCAATCACAGTATGAGGAGGGACCGTTTCATCTTTCCTTTGCAGCAGCGCTTCGTGATATTCGACATCAAAAGGTTTACCAACGGCTTCAATCTTTTTGACGCCCTGTTCG
Source organism: Bacteroidota bacterium (assembly GCA_021815365.1). GTDB lineage: Bacteria > Bacteroidota > Ignavibacteria > Ignavibacteriales > Ignavibacteriaceae > JAKAGZ01. Next base: position 52,437 of record JAKAGZ010000013.1, on the reverse strand, counting down.
CCTAATATTTTCATCAATTTATCATAGACTAATTTAATCCCTTCATTTATCGAACTGTTTTCTTTTGCATTACCTATGTGTTGAAGCGAACGTTCAAGGTCGTCTATAACAGGGAGTAATTTTACTATCAGCATCTCGCCTGTATATTTTAATAGATTCAGTTGGTCGTTCTCACTTCTTCTTTTATAATTCTCGAATTCAGCCGCCTTACGTAAAAGTTTATCTTTATACTCTTCTTTTTCTTTTTCGAGTGACTGTATTTTTTCATCAAGAGTCTGAATTTTTTTGTCAAACTCTGCTTCAGCTCCGATTTCTGAGCGGGCAGAGTTAATGCTTTGTTTATTCAATTCATTATTGGTGTCTTTGTGCTGATTATCTTTTTCATTTTGTTTCCTGGTCATTTACTGGTTGCTCCTTTATTTAGAATATTCATTTGTTAAAACTTCACTGAGGATTTTTGAAACATAGTCAACTATTGCTATTACCCTGGAATATTCCATCCGCTTCGGACCGATGATTCCAAGCGTACCTGAAACGTTCCCGATTTTATATTCTTTGCAGATCAAACTGTAATGCTGCAATTTCTGATCTTCATTTTCACTTCCGATTGAAATATAAACCTGGTCAGGATGTAATTCACTTCCTTTTTCAAGGATATGAATTATCACATCCTTGTCTTCAATTAATTCGATCACACTTTGAAATCTTTCCGGTGCTTCAAACTCCGGCTGCCTGATCACGTCTTTTGCACCCGAGATAACAATTTTTTCAGACTGATTTACATCCTTAAAAATTTTTTCAGCAGAATCTATGAAAAGCCTTATGATCGACTTGTGAGTGTCAACATCTTTAAACCTGTCGCTGAAAGTTTTTCTTATCTCTTTCAGTGAAAGCCCCGCTAATCTTTCATTCAATAATCTTTGTACCGACTCGATCTGCGATTGTTTTATTTCCGAGTCCTGTTCCAGTGTGATTGTTTTTACAAGCCCGGACTTTATACTTATCACAACTAAAATTCTTGTTGATGAGAGGCTGACTATCTGTATTTTTTCAAGGGTTCCCGAATCAACCTTAGGATAAGTTACCGCAGCTAATTGTTTTGTAATGCTGCTCAGTAATTTGGATGTAACTCTCAGCAGTTCGTCTGTATCTGGGACAGTGCTTGCAAGACTTTTGTTTATCATCCCTGCCTCAGTCTCGTGTAATTTTTCTAATTTCATTAGTGAGTCAACGTAGGTTCTGTATCCTTTATCAGTAGGGATTCTTCCTGCAGATGTATGCGGGTGATTAATGAAGCCGGACTCTTCCAGGTCTGACATAATATTCCTTACAGTCGCAGGTGAAATTCCCAGTTCGTATTTTCGGGCAATATTCCGCGAGCCGACAGGTGAGGCAGTCAGCACAAACTGTTGAATAATGTATCTGAGTATATTTTTTTCCCTTTCGTTAAGTTCTTCTTTGATCATATCGCTTAATTTTAACAGCCATCCTTTCAAAGTTTCAAATATAAAGATTTTTTAAGAATTTTTTAAGGATATTAGAAGTCAAATCAGAGGAAGCCTCTTTTTTATTTAATAATCTCACAGTATGACACATTTTTTGTGGCATCCCGACCACTCTTTTCTCTACAATATAATCATGAAAATAGCTCTTTATTGCAAGGAGTCGGACATAGTAATTTTGACCCAGTAATAATTATAAAATAAATAGATTGAGCCTTCGGAAAAGAAGAAAAGAATAGTTAAGATGAAGATAATAAGAAAAGACCAACAGGTAAGTATGTGTTTTTCAGATGCAGGCTTTCAATCTATTATTGGTTGGTATGCTGCATTTTTGGATGCAGCATACTACTTTGTTATGAAAATTCCTTCCAATGTTTAATTTGTGAGGAGTTCAAAATGCAAAAGAACGATAAAAGAAATATTACTGAAACCGAAAATCAGTATGAACTAGCCAGCGAAAAAAAGCATCGGCAGGGTTATCCGATCAGGGTTTCCGGAACGGGCTTTGAACTAATCGAAGCGAATGGCAGTATCAAAATCCTCAGTAATGAACAGGACGTGGTCAATGAAATCTTAGGGATAAAAGAACAAAACAGACCACGAAAATTCTGATAAGTCTGCACACAAAGTTTTCTCCGCCGTTAATCCCGCTAAAAATTATTCTTGCTATAATTCTAAACATATAGTATTTTTATAACCGAACACGATAATGATATGTGATGAGATTAACTCTCTTAAAAGAGGGGAAAGAATAAACATCCTTATGCTTATTATTTTTATTTTCCCTTTGCTTTTGTGAATACAAAAAAATAATCAGGATTTGTTAGCCTTGCTAAAATGTTATATTTAGTTTCCACGGAATTAAATTATCATTAATCAATCAGCGGGAGTTGAAATGCGACATAAAGTTTTTTTCCTTTTGCAGGTACTATTCTTTGTTTTTACCATATTTATTTTTCCGCAGAGTGATCAGACTCTGATAAAAGAAAATGCGCCGCGTGTATTTTTCGCCTGCGGTCTGTGCGATATGAATTATATCAAAGAGCAGATACCTGTAGTGAATTATGTCCGCGACAGGAAAGATGCGGATGTGTATGTGCTTTTTACTTCTCAGGGAACTGGCTCCGGCGGAAAGGAATATATTCTCTATTTTATGGGTGAAAATATGTTTGCCGGGATGATGGACACAATAAAATATACAACAGGTCAGACTGACAGCGACGACCTTCAGCGCAGCAAAATGGTCAAGGCTTTGAAGATGGGACTTGTTCGTTACATTGCACGTTCTAATGTTTCGGGCGAAATGAATATTTCATTTGAAAAACCTAAAACTTCAACAGGCGAACAAAAAGATGACTGGGATTTCTGGTATTTCAGGACAAGCCTGAATGGTTATTTTAACGGAGATAAAAATTATAAATACCTTTATCTGAATGGTAATATTTCTGCCAACAGGACTACGGAAGACCTTAAGCTTAATTTCAGTGTTAGTCTGAATTATAATCAGAATAAATATTCTTATGTATCAAACGGCGTGACTAATGAGATAATCAGCATTACAAGAAATCAGTATTTCAATTCCTATCTTGTAAAGTCAATCAGTGACAGATGGTCGTGGGGAGTGTGGGGCGGCTTGAATTCTTCCATCTATAATAATATTAATTTCAGGGCATTTATTGGACCGGGAATTGAATACAACATTTTCCCATATTCAGTTTCCAACGAAAAACAACTTAGGATAAGTTATAAGCTGCAGTATATTTTCGACAGGTATGCTGAGGAAACTCTATACTTTAAGACAAGAGATTATTTATGGAGCCAAACTGTCAGCGTTAACTTAACCCTGATCAGACCGTGGGGGGCAATGAATGTAGGCTCGTTGTTCTACGAGTATCTTCGCGATTTAAATTTATATGAAATAAATGTAAATGGTTCTGTATCGTTGAATCTGTTTAAGGGTTTCGCGTTATCTTTTTACGGAGGATATTCTAAAATAAATGACCAGATCACACTACGGAGGGCAGGTCCAACGCTGGAAGATGTACTTACGCAGCGAAGACAGCTTGAAACAACTTATAGTTTTTGGGGTGGGTTTGGAATATCTTTTTCATTCGGTTCAATTTACAATAATATAGTTAATCCAAGATTTGGCAACCCAGGCGGAAACAGTATGACAATTTCATTCTGAGTTTTTGCTGATAGTTGCAGTTGCCTGACAGTGTTCATCAAAATAAAGGAGCATTGATGAGAACTCACATATTTCTGCAATATATTTGTGTGGTTGCAGTACTGATTATCCATGAACATGCATTTGCACAGTCAGGTTGGTTCTGGCAAAACCCACTGCCACAAGGAAATAATCTTTATAGCGTCTCCTTCACTGACGTCAACACGGGAACAGCGGTGGGAGACCATGGCACAATACTTCGCACCACCAATGGCGGTCTAAGCTGGACGATCCAGTCAAGCGGTACAACTAATCCGCTTTATAGCGTCTCCTTCACCGACGCCAACACTGGAACAGCGGTGGGAGACTATGGTACAATACTTCGCACCACCAATGGCGGTCTAAGTTGGACGATCCAGTCAAGCGGTACAACTAATCCGCTTTATAGCGTCTCCTTCGCCGACGCCAACATAGAAACAGCGGTGGGAAACTATGGCACAATACTTCGCACCACTAATGGTGGTCAAAGTTGGACGATACAGTCAAGCGGTACGACTAATCCGCTTTATAGCGTCTCCTTTACAGACGCCAACACAGGAACGGTGGTGGGAGGTGGCACAATTCTTCGTACTACCAATGGTGGTCAAAGTTGGACAATCCAGTCAAGTGGAACGTATAAAGAGCTCAATGGTGTCTTTTTCACTGACGCCAACACAGGTACAGTAGTTGGAAGTGGTGGCACAATTCTTCGTACTACCAATGGTGGTCAAAGTTGGACAATCCAGTCAAGTGGAACAACAGAACGGCTCTATAGTGTTTCTTTCACCGATGCTAGCACAGGAACGGCGGTGGGAGATTATGGTACAATTCTTCGTACAACCAATGGCGGTCAAAGTTGGACAGTTCAGTCAAGTGGAACAACAGAACGGCTCTATAGTGTTTCTTTCACCGATGCCAGCACAGGAACGGCGGTGGGAACAACTGGTACAATTTATCGCACCACTAATGGTGGTCAAAGTTGGACAAGCCAGTCAAGCGGTACGACTAATCATCTCTATGGCGTCTCCTTAATCGACACCAACACAGGAACGGCTGTGGGAGGCTATGGTACAATTTATCGTACCACAAATGGCGGTCAAAGTTGGACGATCCAGTCAAGTGGTACGACTAATCCGCTCTATGGAGTCTCCTTCGCCGACTCCAACACTGGAATAGCGGTGGGATACAATGGCACGATGCTTCGCACCACTAATGGTGGTCTAAACTGGACAAGACAGACAAGCGGAGCGGGTACCTCGCTCACAGGTGTCTATTTCAGCGATGCTAACACTGGCACAGTGGTGGGGGCAGAAGGCACAATACTTCGTACCACCAATGGCGGTCAAAGTTGGACGCGTCAGTCAAGCGGAATAGGGTACATTACGCTCTATGGTGTTTCCTTCACCGACGCCGACACAGGAACAGTAGTGGGAGAAAGCGGCACAATACTTCACACCACCAATGGCGGTTTAAGTTGGACGAGCCAGTCAAGCGGAACAAAGTATACATTTCAAAGTGTCTGTTTCGCCGATGCCAACACAGGAATTGCTGTTGGGGGACGCGGCATAATTCTTCGTACCACCAATGGGGGGCTAAGTTGGACAAGCCAGCCAAGCGGAACATCGAATACGCTCTATGGCGTCTCCTTAACCGACGCCAAAACAGGAACGGCTGTAGGAGATGGCGGTACAATTCTTCGCACTACTGATGGCGGTCTAAGTTGGTTAAGCCAGTCAAGCGGAACGACGTATATGCTAATTGGTATCTCCTTCACTAGCACCAATACAGGAACGGTGGTGGGAGCTTATGGCACAATTCTTCGCACGAACACAGGAGGGATTACATCTGTGAGGGAAGATGTTGTCTCATATATTCCCTCAGGCTTTTCGTTGATGCAGAACTACCCGAACCCGTTCAACCCGAGTACGACAATACAGTATGCCCTTCCAACTTCAGAATTTGTGTCCCTCAAGGTTTTCGATCTGCTCGGACGAGAAGTCGCCATCCTGGTAAACGGAGAGAGACCGGCAGGCACACATAAGGTCGTGTGGGACGCAGCAGGAAGAGCGAGCGGGATTTACTTCTATCGTCTACAAGCCGGACAATTCATCGAGACAAAGAAACTCCTTTTTCTCAGATAAGCGGGCAACGGCATCTAACAGCACAAACAACGACGCTCCCTCTTTTTTTATAAAGAAGAATTGTGGATGCTCTATTGGTTTGCCGTAAGTTTTTTCTGTAAATTTTTTATGCGGAAAAACAATGGTGTGATTAGTGTAAACGATGGATTCAGAGCTTTAACTTAAAAGCTCGTTTTTCCCGATTACAACTATTCCGCTTTCGGTAATAGTAAATTTCTTTTTATCTCTTTCGGGGTCAAAGCCGATTTCGTAGCCCTCAGGCACAATAACATTTTTGTCTATTATTGCTCTTCTTATTCTTGCGTGGCGCCCGATGTTACAGTTGTTCATAATTATTGAATCTGTTATATATGAAAAACTATTGACTCTTACGTTTGGTCCGATCAGTGAGCGTTCCACCAAACCGCCCGATACTATTGTTCCGTCACAGATAAGTGAGTTTAAGGTTCTTCCTACTCTTTCACCTTCGTGTGAAACAGTTTTTGCAGGCGGAAACTGGAACTGGTAAGTTCTCATCGGCCAGGAAAGATCATAAAAATTAAATTCAGGTGTAACGCTTATCAGGTCCATACTTGCTTCGTAGTAGCTGTCGATTGTACCGATGTCTCTCCAGTATGGTTTTGTTTTTTTATTTTCATCCTGGAATCTGTAAGCGATCACATTTAATTTATTTTTCACCATATACGGGATTACATCCTGACCAAAATCGTGCGCCGTTATTTTTTGTTTTTCCATTTCAGTTAATACATTGCTAAGAACGTCAGCATTAAAAACGTAAATGCCCATGTTGACAAAAGAGTGTTCGGGAGAGTCCGGAAGCACGGGAGGATCTTTTGGTTTTTCTATAAAAGATTCAACTTGGTGTTTGTTATTTACACCGACAATTCCGAACCGGCTCGCCTCTTCTTTTGGAACTTCTATGCAGGCAATCGAGAGATCAGCTTTTCTGTCAACGTGGTACTGAAGCATTTTTAAATAATCCATTTTGTAGATATGGTCCCCGCTTAGTATCAGCACCCATTTGACTCCTTTGTTGGTGAAGAGATTTAAATTCTGATAAATTGCATTTGCAGTTCCGAGGTACCAGTCCTTCGTCATTTTCCTTTGCGGTGGAACTGAATAAATGTACTCGCCTAATTCGGGATTAAAAATACTCCACGCTTCAAAGATATGCTGGTTAAGTGAATCAGATTTATATTGTACGAGAACATAAATTTTCCGTAAGCCTGAATTCAGGCAATTGGAAAGAGCAAAGTCTATTATCCTGTATTTCCCGCCGAAGGGCACTGCTGGTTTGCTTCTGTCGTTTGTAAGTGGTTTCAGCCTTTCACCCTGTCCGCCAGCGAGAACCATTGTTATTGTGTCTCTGAGTATCGAAGAGCCTGGGAAAGTCATATTTACTCCTTATAATCAAATAAAATATATTCATTTATAGACAGATTGGCAACGAGAGTAATTTTAAATTTGCTTAATATTCATTTGCCTTTACATCCCGTATCGCTTATCGCGTTCAGGAAAAAATTAAACGAAAATAAAATCAGTGAATAAACTGACAATCAGATTGTAGAAAACCAGGAAATGGTTTATCTTTTTGAAGTAAGTTAAAATAATTTATCAACCATAAACAGACCTGCCTACCGCAGGCAGGCCTGCCAGCAATCAGCCAGGAATTTTTAATTGATGAAAGTTTTTTTCAGGATACACTCAGCCAAAATTTTCTACTTAATATTTTTTTATTTTATAATAATACTTCCACAAGAGGGGATCGCGTTTCCGCAGAATAAAAATTTCGAAGAGATAACTGCTGAGTCCGCTTCCGGAGACAGCTCCGGCTACATAAGATCAGACCAATATAATATAGATGTGCTCAGCTATAAATTAAATATTGATCTTTATCCTAAAGAAAAACTGTTGAAAGGTGATGCTGTAATTACAGGTGTCGTTAAAAAGAAAAATCTCGAAGAGCTGGAACTTAACTTTTATGACAATATGAAAATTTTCCAAGCTATGTTAAATGATAAACCTGTAAACTATAAACGAACTTTGACAAACATATCTTTTCCATTGAACGAAATCAGCTCCGATACATTTAAATTGGAAATTATTTATGAAGGGACACCGAAGAAAATGGGGTTTTCTTCATTTGTCTTCGGTGAGATAAACAGGCGGTCTGTTGTTTATAGTTTGAATGAACCCGTGTATGCCTCGACGTGGTTTCCCTGCAACGATATTCCTGATGATAAAGCCCTGCTCGATATGCGGATAACAAATGACTCATCACAGGTTTCTGTTTCAAACGGGAAGCTGGCAGGAGTAACAACAGAAGGAAGCAGGAGAACATATCACTGGAAAACTTATTACCCGATTTCAACTTACCTTATTTGTCTTTATTCTTCTGATTATGTTGAGTTTGATGATAAATATATCTCGCAGGACAAAGCAGACACTATGGCAATAACATATTTTGTCTTTCCGAATCAGCTTGACGATGCAAAAAAAGATTTCAGTGATCACGTTGATATGCTTAATTATTTTTCAAAAACTTTCGGCGAATATCCTTTCATTAAAGAAAAGTACGGCGTTGCAGAATTCCTCTGGCAGTTAGGTGCGATGGAACATCAGACGATCACGGGTATCGGCTCAAATTTTATTGGAGGGAAAAAGTTTTTTAACGATATTTATGCTCATGAGCTTGCGCATCAATGGTGGGGTGATGCTGTTGGATTAAAATCATGGAAAGATATCTGGCTTAACGAAGGATTTGCCTCTTACTGCGAAGCTCTTTATGCAGAACACATCGCGGGACCAAAAGCTTTGCAGTCAGCAATGATGAGCAAATTCCACAACAACTTTTATGATAAAATTTATGACCCGGAGGATCTTTTCTCTCAGACTGTTTATGACAAAGGTGCGTGGGTACTGCACATGTTGAGATGGGAAGTGGGAGACACAGCATTCTTCAGAATATTGAGAAACTATTTTAATACATATAAGTATAAAAATGCCTCGATAAATGATTTTAAAAGAATATGTGAAAATATCTCAGGAAAAAATCTCGACTATTTCTTTAATCAATGGATTTACGATGGGACAGGGATAATTAATGTTTCGTACTCGTGGAAAACAGAAAAAAATGGAAACGATTATATTCTGAGACTGAACCTTCTTCAGACTCAAACAGGTGTTGACACTTATAAATTTCCCCTTGAAGTTGAGGTGAGTTTTGAAGACAGAACAGAACAATTTTTCAGATCAGCAGTAAACAAAAGAGAGCAAATGATTGAGATCAGGTTAAAGAAGAAGCCGGCAGATGTTATTTTAGATCCTCATAACTGGATACTTGGAACTTTTCTTCAGAAAAAAAATATGGATATGCCACATGGCAGCCGGGACTGAGAAATTATCTTTTATTTAGTGCTTGTATATATTATTTTTTCTTAACAATCTTAATGATTTTTAGTGAAAGACTCTTATCTTTTTATTTCTGATATTCATCTCGGGCTTCAACCAGACGACATTGAAAAGAAAAAGGAAAGACTCCTGGTCAGCTTTTTTAAGTTTGCACAGCAAAATGCAAAAGAGCTTTTCATTGTAGGCGATCTTTTTGATTACTGGTTTGAATATAAAAGAGTTTATCAGAAAGGATTTTTCAGAACCCTGACTGCTCTTCAGGATGTTACTGAGAACGGAATAAAGGTTCATTACCTGATTGGCAATCATGATTTTATGCACAGAAATTTTTTCAGCGATGAAATCGGTGCTCTAATGTACGAGAAGCCGCTTGAAGTTACACTGGAGGGGAAGAGATTTTTTATCAGTCACGGCGACGGGCTGGTAAAGAATGATTTCGGGTATCTCGTCCTGAAAAAAATTTTGAGGAATAAATTTCTGCAAAGATTATATTCCTGGATACACCCTGATATCGGTGTAGCGTTGGCGAGCAGCACAAGCAAAACAAGCCGTGACTATACAACAAAAAAAGACTACGGCGAAGAAGATGGTTTATATGAAGCCGCGAAAGAAAAAATTGAACAGGGGTTCGATTACGTTTTGTTCGGGCACATGCACAGCAGGTGTTACATGAAATATAAAAATGGATATTATATTAATTTAGGCTCCTGGCTCGATGCACCATGTTACGGTGTATTTAAGAATAATAAATTTGAAATAGTAGACTACGAAAACCTCCTACCCGGAGAAATAAATGACCAAAAGAAATGATGATGATTTAAAAGAATATTTTCACAATCCTTTGAAGCGGAACGGGAAGAGATCTGCTAAAATGACTATGAAGAAAAAATTAATAATAGCCGGCATCCTGTTTTTATTTGCTGTTGGATTTACAATATATATTGTATCCGGATTACCTTCTCTCGAACAGCTTGAAAACCCGAAGCCGCAGCTTGCCTCTACAGTTTATACTGCCGATGGTGAAGTGCTTGGGCAATTTTATATTGAGAATAGAATTGAAACCCATCTTGACAGCCTGCCTGATTATGTTGCAAATGCACTGATCTCGACTGAGGACAGAAAATTTTACACACACTGGGGCGTTGATCTCGATCGTTTTGCCAAAGCGATGGTTAAAAACATTTTTACTTTTTCAAGACAGGGCGCCAGCACAATTACCCAGCAGCTTGCAAGAAATCTCTATAATCTGAAAGGCAAACACGAAAATACTTTTGAAACTATAATCAGGAAGATAAGAGAGTGGATCACTGCTGTGCAGATTGAAAAGACTTACACAAAAAAAGAGATACTCGAATTGTATCTGAATGTTTCTTACTTCGGCAAGAGTGCATACGGTATTGAATCTGCAGCGAGAGTTTATTTTGGTAAAAGCGGTAAAGACCTTACTCTGCCAGAAGCAGCTATGCTGATCGCTCTGCTTAAGTCTTCATCAAATTATGATCCGGTCAGGCATCCTGAAAATGCTTTAGCGAGAAGAAATCTTGTTATGCACAATATGGTTGTTAACGGGATGCTTACAGAAGAAAAGTATGAGCAGTTAAAAGCAGCACCGATTGTTCTTGCATCTGAAAAGGTCGGCGGTAATGAAAGCATTGCGCCGCATTTTATGGAATATGTCCGCCAGCAAATGGAAGCTCAGGCAGATAAATATGGTTACGATCTTTACCGTGACGGACTAAATATTTATACCACTCTCGATTCGAGGATGCAAAAAATTGCAAATAGTGTTGCTGCCGAACATCTGAAAGAATATCAGCAGTTATTTAACAAGTACTGGAACTGGAATAAGAACAGAGACCTGCTTACAAGTATCCTTGACAAAGAAATACGAAGTTCTGAAGAATATAAAGCTGCTTCAACTCCTGAAGAGAGAGCAAAAGTTTATAACAAGCTGAAGAATGATAAAAATTTTATTCAGCAGGTTAAAGAGAACGCAACGAAGATACAGGTGGGATTTGTTGTGCTCGATCCTCATACCGGTCAGATAAAAGCAATGGTTGGCGGTGAGAACCAGGATTTTGGCAGAGGGTTAAATCACGTAACAGGTATCAGAAGGCAGCCGGGTTCTGCATTCAAAGCTTTTGTTTATACTGTTGCAATAGATAATGGCTATTTCCCGGCTTATACTTTATTGAATCAGAAATTTGATTATAACGGATGGTCGCCAGATAATTTTGAAACCGGAGAATATGGCGGGTACACAACACTCCGGTATGCACTTGCTCATTCACTAAACGTAATTGCTGGGCGAATGACTATCAGTGATATAGCGCCCCCGAGCCAGGTTGTAAAGTATGCTAAAAATATGGGAATAGATTCTCCCCTGAATCCTTATCCTTCGATTGCTCTTGGGACCTCGGAAGTTACTCCACTGGAAATGACATCGGCTTACGGAACTTTAGCAAACAAAGGAATTCATGTTACACCTATTTCAATTCTGAAGATCGAAGACAGGAACGGGATTTTAATTGCTCAATTTACACCTGAATATAAAGAAGCAATTTCTCCACAGACTGCTTCGATAATTACAAATATGCTGCAGGACGTTGTGAACTATGGAACAGGTGCGGGCGTAAGAAGATATTTTCAATATCCCTGCGCTGGCAAAACCGGTACAACTCAGGATTTTGCTGATGCGTGGTTCATTGGATATACACCACGACTTTCTGCTGGTGTCTGGGTAGGCTTCGACGATCACAGGATTAAATTTACCAGTTCTTATGGACAGGGAGGTAGAGCCGCAATGCCAATCTGGGCTAAATTTATGGAAGGCGCTTATAAGGAATTAAAAATCCCTGTCGATTATTTTGAACTCGCTCCCGGAGTTATTAATGCGCAGTTTTGTCAAACTACAATGGACCAGGGTGACACAAGACTTGCAACTCCTTACTGCCCGAATGTTGTCACTGATATAATAAATTCTAAAAATCTTCCCCGTGAATGTGAAATTCACACGGGAGGAAAAATAAAAAGAGAAGATAAGAAAGGCGATACGGGATGGTGAATTCAACTGACTGCTTCGTATTTCGGGATTTTGATTTTGGATGTTGAAGAAGAAGTTCTATACTTTGTATTTTTTTAATTGTAAATTTGAAAAGTAACTTTGAAAATTCTTTTAGCCCGGATGGTGGAATTGGTAGACACGCTAGGTTCAGGGTCTAGTGAGGGTTCCCTCATGCAGGTTCGAGTCCTGTTCCGGGCACAACCGCTTTAAACAAATTGATTTTTTGATTAAAGTGTAATAAGACAAAGCAGTTAATTTTTTATTTCCTCACATTTAAATGGAATGTCCGAAAGAATAATCTTAGGATGTTTCTCCATAAAATAATTTAACGACCACTCGCTTGTAAAAAGAATCACTAAATTTTCTTGTGAGTCATAGGCAAAAGCTGCGCCTGCCGGAAGTACAATTTGTGAAATTTCTTCCTCTGAATGTAAAGGAGATATCCAGCGTAATACTTTCCAGTTTGTTTGTTCCATTCTTGTTTCAGCACCGTATTCATCCTGCAGCCTGTATTGAACAACTTCAAACTGCAAAGGACCAACTGCACCAAGCAAGGGGACTTTCTGTGATGAATTTTTTAAATAGTAAGCCTGAATAACCCCTTCCTGTAAAAGCTGGTCAAGTCCGTCTCTGAATTTTTTGTAGTTTGAGGGGTTAGGGTTATGCAGGGTCACAAAATGTTCAGGAGCGAATTTGGGAATTTCTTTGTAAACAATATTTAAATCTTCAGTGATCGTGTCACCTATACTAAAATTTGAATTGCCGACAAATCCAATAATGTCGCCGGGATAAGCTTCATCAACAGTTTCCCTTTCCTGTCCGAAAAGTTTCTGAGAGTTAGAAAGCCTGATCTTTTTCCCGCTTGTTGAGTGAAACGCCTGCATATCCCTTGTAAATTTGCCGGAACAGATCCTCAGGAAGGCAATTCTGTCACGGTGTTTCGGATCCATATTAGCCTGAATTTTAAAAACAAATCCAGAAAAAATATCATCTTCCGGTTTAATAACTCCAGTAGAACTGTTTCGAGGAACAGGCGGGGTTGCATAATTTAAAAATCCATCTAACAATAACTGCACGCCGAAATTATTTGTGGCACTACCGAAGAATACAGGAGTTTGTTTACCCTTTAGAATTAGTTCAGGATTGAATTCTTCGCCTGCGTGTTCCAGCATTTCAAGCTCTTCAGTAATTTTATTATAGTTTTTAGCATCAAGTTTTTCTTTTACGAACGGGTCGGTGATATTATGGATTGTAACAGGAGCTTTAAATGTGCCGCCCGTAGTTTTTTCGAAAAGGTGAATTTGCTTATGTATTCTGTCATAAACACCTGTAAAGTCAATGCCCGAACCGAGCGGCCAGTTCATCGGGTATGCGCCGATCTTAAGTACGCTTTCAAGTTCATCAACTAATTCAAGCGGGTCTCGGGCAGGGCGGTCAAGCTTATTCATAAAAGTGAAGATCGGTATCTGACGTTTACGGCAAACTTCAAATAATTTTCTCGTTTGTGATTCGATTCCTTTTGCCGCGTCAATTACCATCACAACAGCATCTACAGCAGTTAAGACTCTGTAGGTGTCTTCGGAAAAATCCTGGTGACCGGGGGTATCGAGCAGGTTAATTTTAAAGCCTTTGTAATCAAACTGCAGGACGGTCGAGCTGATCGAGATTCCCCGTTTACGCTCAAGCTCCATCCAGTCTGATGTTGATGCTCTCTGGTTTTTTCGTGCTGTAACCGACCCCGCAAGCTGAACAGCACCTCCGTAAAGCAGAAATTTTTCGGTCAATGTTGTTTTGCCGGCATCGGGGTGCGATATGATCGCAAATGTTCTGCGTTTATTAATTTCTTTTATTTTGCTCATAAAATTCTTGTAAAACTTTTTGTTAAACTTATTGGATAATCTGTAACAGGCTGATGTAGGGGATGAATAACCTTAGTAGAAAAAGCTGATATGGCAGATGAAATATGGGACTAATTTATGTGTCATTTTATCGTTTCTAAGTCAAAACGTTTATTTGTAAATTCCGATTAAATTTTACAGGTAAAAATAAATATTTTAAGTTGTTATAACAAAATAATATTTTACATAGCAAGCTTATGGCTGATTCAACAAATATTGCATTTGCAGAATGAATACAGTATCTGCATATAAAAAAGCTCTTGGCTTTGCCAAATGCCATTACGAAAATTTTCCTGTGGTTTCATTTCTGATCCCGAAGAAATTACGAAAAGATGTTGCGATAATTTACTGGTTCGCACGCACGGCAGATGATTATGCAGATGAAGGCAATTTAACTCAGGAACAAAGACTTGAAAAAATGAATAGCTTTGAAGCAAGATTAACTGCGCTTTTATCAGGCGAAATAAAAGATGAATATGAATTAGCGTTGTATGAAACAATCAGGAAGAATAAACTTTCTCCTGAGCATTTTTATAATTTGTTAAAAGCTTTTAAGCAGGATGTAATAAAAAAGCGTTATTATAATTTTACAGAGCTTGAAGAATATTGCAGAAACTCTGCAAACCCTGTAGGAAGATTGATCCTCGAATTATTTAATATCAGGAACCCTGAGGCATTAGCTTATTCAGATAACATCTGCACTGCTCTGCAGCTTACAAATTTTTACCAGGATATAAAATCTGACTATCAAAAAGGAAGGATTTATCTTCCGATGGATGAAATGGAATATTTTGGCGTTGAGGAAAAAGTATTTCAGTTAAATGAAAATAGCCTTAACTTTAAGCGGCTGATTAAATATAATATTGAGAGAACAAGAGCGCTGTTTGACTCAGGAAAAAATCTTCTTAGTTTCCTGGATGGAAAACTTAAAATTGAAATTAAATGGACGATACTTGATGGTGAAGCAATCTTAAAAAAAATTGAAGATGCAGATTACGATGCAATTCGCCAAAGACCTAAGCTAAGCGGGAAAGATTTTTTCTTATTATTAATAAAATCTATAACCTGATGCACGGAACCGCAAAAGAAATAGCAAAGAAAAGCAAAAGCAGTTTCTATTATGCTTTTAATTTGTTGCCGTCTGATAAACGCGATGCAATGAATACTGTTTACGCTTTCTGCCGCCAGACTGATGATATAATAGATGAAGGCAATGAACCTGCCGACCAAAAATATGACAGGCTTCGTAAATGGAGGATCGAACTTGAGAAGGCTTTTGCCTGCAGCTCCGAATTTCTGCTCCTGAATAAATTAGCAAAAACTATTCTAAAATTTCAGATACCCGTTGATCCTTTTTTTGAGCTGATCAAAGGAGTGGAAATGGATTTGCAGAAAAACAGGTATGTCAGCTTTCAGGATCTGCGGCAATATTGTTACAATGTTGCTTCTACTGTGGGATTAATGTGTATTGAAATTTTTGGGTACAAGCATAAGTCAACGAAAGATTTTGCTGTTAATCTTGGTATTGCGCTTCAGCTAACGAATATTTTAAGAGACATAAAAAAAGATGCCAGGAATGGAAGGATTTATTTACCCCTGGAAGACCTTAAAAAATTCGGCTATTCAGAAAAAGAATTACTCAATGAAACATATAACTTTAATTTCAGGCAGATGATGGAATATGAAGCGCTGCGTGCAAAAGAATATTTTGACAAGGCAAACCGCTGTCTTAGTCTGGATGATAAAGCTGCAATGTTTGCAGCAAGAGCGATGCAGCACATCTATGAACGAATGCTGAATAAAATTATCGGTGCAGACTATGATGTTTTCCGGCGGAACATTAAAGTATCGGCATTTGAAAAAGCCGGCATTTCACTTGGCGTGTGGGCTAAATACAGCTTAGTTTACTGATGAAAAAATGTCTTGTCCTCGGCGGTGGTTTTGCCGGTCTTTCTTCAGCGGTTTATCTTTCCAAAGCAGGGTTCAAAGTTGAATTAATTGAAGCATCTCCAAAATTAGGGGGGCGTGCATACTCTTTTACCGATCAGGATAACAATACTATTATTGACAACGGGCAGCATATCTTAATGGGCTGTTACAGGGAAACGCTGGATTTCTTCAGGGAAATAAATGCGCTTGATAACCTGGATTTTCAAAAAAGATTGCAGGTAAATTTTGTAAAAGAAAATTTCAGGGTCTTTCCGTTAAAAGCATTCCCGGTCTTTTATCCTTTAAACCTGATCCTCGGCATACTTAACTATAAAGCATTGAAGCTTTACGAAAGATTAAAGCTGCTTTCATTTTTTTTCAAAATGAATTTTCACCCAGCAGGTTCTCTTTCTGAACTTTCCGTTTACGATTGGCTTGAAAAAGAAAATCAGGATGAAAACATCAGGAAGGCTTTCTGGGAAATTCTGTGTGCAGGCGCATTGAATACTAATATAAGAAAAGCCTCAGCGAAAATATTTGCAGATATATTAAAACAGATTTTCTTCACAGGCAGAAAGTCAGCAGCAATTGTTTTGCCTAAGTATGGGCTGACAGAAACTTATTGCCTCGCTGCTCAAAAGTATATTAAGGCAAATGGCGGGGAAATAAAATTCACTGAAAAAGCCGAAGAAATTATTTTTGATAAAGACAAAGCTGTGAAAGTTCTTACGTCAAAGAAAGAAATTGAGGATTTTGATTTTGTTGTCTCGGCGTTACCTTTATTTGCCCTTGAAAAAATTGCGCCGGAAATAAAATTACCCGATGGGCTTCGACTTACTTATTCTTCAATTCTTACTATTCACATCTGGCTAAATGAAAATAAATTAGAGAAGGCTTTTTACGGGCTGATAAATTCAAAAGTACACTGGATATTCAATCATAGTTCTCATTTAACATTAGTTATCAGCGATGCAAACGATCTGGTTGAATTATCAAAAGAAGAAATATTTGAAATGGTAGCTGCGGAGCTGGAAAAATTTGTAAACATTTCTTCCAAAGAAATAAAAAACTACCGGGTTATAAAAGAGAAAAGAGCTACTTTCATTCCTTCTAATTATATAATCGGAAGAAGACCGGAAGCAAAGACACAATTCAGAAATTTTTTTCTCGCCGGTGATTGGGTAGAAACCGGTTTGCCTTCAACAATAGAAAGCGCCGTTAAAAGCGGGAAAACTGCTGCACAATTAATCTTAAATTCTTGTCCGTAATCAGATTTACATCTGAAAAATTTATAGACCGAGCTGATCAATCATATAAACGAGAGCTGCCATCGCGGCAGAACCAAGTTCAAATTCGCGCGGATGAATTATTGCAAACTGGTCGTTATCCGAATGATGATAATCAAAATATCTCTGACCATCCGGCACATATCCTGTTCTTGCTTTTGCATTTTTAATATACCTTACATCTTCACCGCTTCCGCCTTTTCTGATCCAATCAATTCCTGTATGCTGTAAAACAGGCAGCCAGCTTTTTACTTTTTCGATAGTTAAAGAATCAGAATCGAAAGAGAATCCACGCGGACTTCCGCTTCCTGCATCCGCTTCGATCGCTGCAAGATGCAATTCTTGTGAGTTGGCAGCATACTCTCCGTACTTTCTTCCACCGCGGCTTCCGTTTTCTTCATTAATAAAAAATACACATCGTATTGTTCTTTTTGGTTTTATTTTCAGCCGCTTAAAAAGATCGAGTACTTCCATTGATTGCATGATTCCGGTGCCATCATCATTTGCACCTACTCCTTTATCCCAGCAGTCGGAATGACCCCCAACTACAATCACCTCATCGGGTTTTTCTGAACCTTTTAGTTCACCGATTAAATTGTATGATTGTGTATCTGGCAGAGTTTTGCAGTCCAATTTTATATTTACTTTTAGAGTCGGATCTTTTTTTAAAGCCGAGGAAAGAAAATCTGCATCCTCGTAGCCAAGTGCAACACCAGGAATTTTTGGGATAGTATCGTTATAGATCATTACTCCTGTGTGGGGGACATTATCATATTTTGTTGTTATGGATCGTATCATTACTCCGACAGCGCCTGCTTTTGCAGCTTCAATCGCACCGAAAACTCTCTGATCAACCGCTCCGCCGTAACCCTGGAAAGTATAATACAACCCTTGATCAAGAGAGCGGCTCATAAAAGTTATTTTACCTTTTGCCTTTGCCCCAAGATTTTTTAATTCACTAAAATTTTTTACCTCAACAACCTCTGCTGTTATTCCTTTATCATTAGTGCCTATGCTTCCTCCCAGGGCTGCGATGCTCAGTTTTTTATTGTTAAATATTTTTGATTTTACAATCCGGGCGTTCTCTGTTCTTCCTCTGACCCAATGCGGAACCATTACCGGCTGAAGCCAGACCTTGTCAAACCCGGCTTCTTCCATCTGCTTTTTAGCCCACATAATTGCTTTAACAGAATTTTCAGAACCGCTGAGCCGCGGGCCCATTTTTGTTAATTCATAAAGAAGTTTATAACCCTTCCTGTCAGTAAGTGCTGTTCTCACGAACTGATCAGCAATTTTTGTGTACTGATTTATCTGCTCTTCAGAAAGAGCCTGGGCTTTTGAATTTTGAAAAGAAAAAATTATTGGAAATAATATTATGCAGATAAAGGCACAGGTAATTGGTTTCAATTTTTAGCTCCGAATTTTTTATTTATAATACAAAAAAATTAGTAATGTTTTTATAAATATGCCAAAGAATTTTTATACATCAGAGTATGAGGCTGACCCAAAAGTAACTATGTCATCACGACCCCGACTTCAGTCGGGGGAAGTGATCTCAATTTTTTGCTAAAGATAAAAGATTGTCCGCCTATCAGCGAGAGCTCGCAAAGCGGATTTGTCGTCCGGCAACTGCCGGACTCCTCGCAATGACATTTCTACTACTTTTTGGTCAGCCTCTTGTTAAGGCAGAAGAGCCGATTTGAAACGCCGCTCATCAGAAATTTGTAATTATTAACATTTCTTTTGTTAATTTAGTGTAGCATGTAATTCTATATTTATGAAAAATAATGATTTTCAAAATACAAGAATTAAAAATTATTAAATATCAATAAAAACACTAACAATATGGGGCAACAAACATGGAAAAAGCTAAATTAATTTTGAGTGGGAAAGAATATGAATTGCCTGTAATCGTTGGCAGCGAGAATGAAGTAGCAATAGACATTACAAGACTCCGCAATGATTCAGGCGCCATCACTATGGATAGCGGTTATGGCAACACAGGGTCCTGCGAAAGTGCTATAACATTTATCGATGGTGAAAAGGGGATTCTTCGTTATAGGGGTTATCCGATTGAGGAGCTTGCAAAAAAATCTAATTTTGTTGAGGTAAGCTACCTGCTTGTATATGGTCATCTTCCTTCTAAAAAGGAGCTTGCTGAATTTCACTATGGACTGACTCATCATAGTCTTATTCACGAAGATATGAAAAAATTCTTCGAGGGGTTTCCACCGTCTGCTCATCCAATGGGAATCCTTTCTTCGATGGTAAGTTCACTATCTGCATTTTATCCTGAAGAAGGTTTTGATGTTGATGTGAGTATAAATATGATAAGGCTGATGGCAAAGCTAAAAACGATAGCTGCGTTTTCTTATAAGAAGTCCATTGGTCAGCCTTATGTATATCCGCGTAACGATTTAAGTTTCAGCGCCGATATGCTTCATATGATGTATGCAGTTCCTTCAGAACAATATGAAGTACCTGAAGTTCTTGAAGATGCTCTCGATCTTTTACTCATTCTTCATGCAGATCACGAACAGAACTGCAGTACTTCTACTGTGAGAATGGTTGGCAGCAGCCAGGCGAATTTGTTTGCGGCAATCTCTGCAGGCATTTGTGCGTTATGGGGACCTCTGCACGGCGGTGCTAACCAGGAGGTTCTCAATATGCTCGAGTTGATCAGGAACGACGGCAGCAATTATAAAAAATATATTGAAATGGCTAAGGATAAAAATTCGAACTTTAAACTGATGGGATTCGGGCACAGGGTTTATAAGAATTTTGATCCTAGAGCTAAAATTTTAAAAGCACAAGCTGATAAGGTTTTAAAAGAACTTGGCATAAATGATCCTTTGCTTGACATTGCAAAAAATCTTGAAGAAGTAGCTCTGAAAGATGAGTTCTTTATCGAAAGGAAACTTTATCCGAACGTAGACTTTTACAGCGGAATAATATACAGGGCAATGGGTATCCCAACTAATATGTTCACTGTTATGTTTGCATTGGGTCGTTTGCCAGGATGGATTGCTCATTGGAAAGAAATGAGAGAAACACACGGACAAAGAATTTATAGACCACGACAAATATACGTCGGCTCAAAAAAACATTCTTATGTCCCTATTACCAAGAGATAACAAAAAATACAGATGTTCAGCGAGCGCATAATTTGTTATAGTAACAGATTGTGCGCTCTTTTTTTTATAAGAATATGTAATGGATGAAAAAGCAATATATTACATTCAAAAATTAAAATTGCAGAGACATCCTGAAGGGGGGTACTTTAACGAAATTTACAGGTCAGGCGAAATTTTTGAAGCTTCTGTTCTTCCTGAGAGATATAACGGCAGCAGGGCATTTTTAACTTCAATTTATTTTCTACTTGAAGGGAAGCAGTTTTCCTCTTTTCATAAATTACAATCAGATGAAATATGGCATTTTTATGATGGCAGCCCTGTTAAAATTTTTATAATTACACACGAAGGTAAAATGGAGGAGAGAGTCCTTGGGAATAATCTTAATGCGAATGAAACTCTGCAGATAGTTGTCGAAAAGAATAATTGGTTTGCTGCTGAGTTAAAAGATAAAACTTCCTTTGCACTTGTTGGCTGCACTGTTGCCCCAGGATTTTCTTTTGAAGATTTTGAAATTGGTGATAGAAATAAGTTATTGAAAGACTATCCAGAACATTCGGCAATTATTTTAAGACTGACAAAAGCTAAAGCGTGAAGATTGTTATTCATATCAATCTCAAAATGATATATCTATCTCAATATTATATTTCAGCTTAATAATAAAACAGAGAAAACCATTTGAATTGTGAGTGGTATAATAATTGTTCAAAAACCTTACGGAATTATAAGAATTGACCACAATGTGGATAGCTATTCCTAATGCATGGAATATTATACAGAATTGTGTTTATTTTGCTGTTAAGGGAGAGAGTTAAATTTGAATCGAGTAAAAATTGTCCTCTAATTGGAAGGGCACGTAGTCTTAATCTTTTTTCTAAATATATTTCAGGAAAATTTTATGGTGTTAGAAAATAACAGAACCAAAGCGGTTATAATTTTTGCTATAGCAATTGTTTTGTTAATTGCTTCATCTTACATTCCCGGTGGGACAAAGATATTTGGTTATAAAATTAAAGCTGTTGATATGTTTATCGACATTAAACCAGATTCTCTTTTAAGTTACTCGGGGAATTCTTTAAATGACCAATTCAAATGCAACAATAGTTCAAATACAAAATTTGCCGGTGTAATTTCTTCTGACCTGATTGACCTGATTTTAGAAAAGATTAATTCTTCAGACAAAGGAACTAAAAAAGTTTCTGACAAGCCTGCGGTCCAGCCATCATCTGGTATTGTAACAAGGGATGTTCCAATTACAGGCAATACTTCGCAGATGAGTTATTTTTACCAGGCGCTGAAAAGTGCGGGCAGTCGTCAACTGAGGATTGCACATTACGGTGATTCCGAAATAGAAGGTGACCTTATAACAGCGGATATCCGTGATAATTTCCAGAAAAGATTTGGTGGAGAAGGGGTCGGATATTTATCAATTACCTCCCAGGATATTACTTTTAGAACTACAACTAAAATGTCATTCTCAAATAACTGGAAGACAACCAATGTGTTAAGCGGCTATCTCGGAACCGGCAACCCAAATAATTTACCAATCGGTATGAGCGGATTTATGGCAACTCCTCAGGGAGTTAGCTGGGTCAGATATGAAGAAACAGGTAAATACCCTTCGATGACTACATTTAAAGTTGCCAGGGTTTTTTATACGAATGCAAAATCTTCAACAATAAAATATTCTTTTAACGATGGAGCGGAACAAACAGCTTCGTTAACACCGGGCAAAGGTGTAAAGGAACTGAAGCTCACTTATCCTTCCGGCGCCCGTTCTTTTAAATTAACCACCACGATGGCTAATCAGGCTGATTTTTACGGAGTAAGTTTAGAGGATGGGAACGGTGTTTATGTAGATAACTTTCCCTGGCGCGGCAATACAGGTATTTCTTTCAGAGAATTAAACGAAGGCGCTCTTAAGGATTTTGATCGCCTTTGTAATTATAAATTAATCATTATCAACTTTGGCGGAAACCAGGTAAGTTCTGGTGATTCAAACTTTGACTGGTTTGAAAGCCAGATGATAAAAATTATTAATAATCTTAAAAGCACATTCCCGCAGAGCAGTTTTCTTTTAGTCAGTGTCGGCGATAAGAGTAAAAAGGTCGGCACAAGATTAATGACAGATCCTTTAGTAGTAAAATTAGTTGATACACAGAAAAGAATTGCGAACGCAACGGGCATTGCTTTCTGGAATTTATTTGAAGCGATGGGCGGGCATAACTCAATGGTTGACTGGGTAGAATCTAATCCCCCTTTAGCGATTAAAGATTATACCCATATAAATCTCCAGGGCGCTAAGAAAATTGCTGATATGCTTACTAAAGCTTTGCTCGATGGTTCCTATAGTTATAAATAAACAATTTTCTTTTTGATGTGACATCAGGAAACTTAGACTAGAATTTTAAGAATAAATTACGGAGTTCTTAATGGTAACTGAAAAATTAAAAAAAGTAATTTTAACAGAACTTGAGCTTGATGATTTCAACATTGCTGATGAAACAACAGCTAACCAGGTTCCGAACTGGGATTCGCTTAATCATATAAATATAATCCTTGCTGTTGAAAAGGAATTTGGCGTCAAGTTCAAAGGCACCGAAATCTTAAAAGTTAAGAACATTGGTGAATTGCAGAAGTTAATAGATACGAAGCTGGCTAATTAGTTTATATTGGAGTAAAAAAATCATTAACAAAAAGAGCAAATAAATGTTCAATAATATTGACTTCAGTAAACTGTTCCAACTGTTTGTGTTTGACCCGCACGACCCTCTTTTATTCAGCACAAGTTTTTTCCTTTTTTTCTTTTTTGCACTTTTAATATTCTATCGTCTGTTTGCTTTCAATAAAAACCTGAGAATATTTACTCTGCTTATTTTCTCTTTGTTCTTTTATTATAAGGCAGCCGGAGAATATTTTGTTATACTGATCGCATCTGCGATTGTAAATTATTACGCCGGTAAGTTCATTGCCGCTATTGAGCCTGGTAAATTGAAAAGGCGGCTGGTCTTCTACTTAGCACTTCTGCTGAATCTCGGCACTTTGTTTTATTTTAAGTACACGAACTTTTTCATCGAGATAGTTAACAGCATCCATACAGGTACCTTTTCACCGCTGGATATTTTCCTCCCTATTGGTATTTCATTTTATACATTCAAAGCACTGAGCTATGTAATTGATATTTATCTTGAAACATTCGAACCGGTTCACAGCTTCAGAGATTTTTCGCTCTTTATATTTTTCTTCCCGAATGTTCTGATCGGTCCTATTGACAGGGCTTCGAATTTTCTGCCTCAGGTTCAGGGTGATCAGTCCATTACCAAAGAAGATTTAGGCAAAGCTTTATTTCTAATAATGCTCGGGCTTCTTAAAAAAACAGTTGTTGCTGATTATATAAGCCTGAATTTTGTTGACCGCGTATTTGAAAGCCCGCTGCGCTTTACAGGATTTGAAAATCTGATGGCGCTTTATGGTTACGCGATACAACTGTATTGTGATTTTTCCGGCTACACTGATATGGCTTTAGGGATTGCATTGCTGCTTGGCTTTAACCTGATGGACAATTTCAACTGGCCATTTAAAGCTACAAGCATTGCAGACTTCTGGCGAAGGTTTCATATCTCAATGTCCTCGTGGCTGCTCGATTATACGTTTAAACCATTACAGATCAAATTCAGAAACTTGAAAATTTACGGAAATGCTCTTGCACTGATGATTACTTTTATTGCTATCGGGCTTTGGCATGGTGCAAGCTGGATGTTTCTTTTCTTCGGAACACTGCACGGTTTCTATGTGGTGGTTTCCATATTTACGAAAAAGATAAAGAAGAAATTTTTTGATGCAGTTGGTTTAACAGGCACAAGATTTTTAAGAATCGTCCAGATAGTAATTACTTTTCATCTGCTTGTTTTTGCGTGGCTGTTTTTCCGTGCACCTGACTTTACAACGGCTTTCAATATGCTCGGTCAAATTTTTAATTTCTTCCATGCAGATATCATCCCTCAGTTCGTTAAGGGTTACACTTATATACTGGGCTTAATGATTTTAGTTTTGGTACTGCATTCATTGCCTGAATCCTGGAGATACAAGCTTGAATCAGTCGTTGTGAAAACACCTATGATAGGCAAAGCTGTTTTATTAGCATTCGTTATCTGGATTGCTATTCAGGCTAAGTCGGCTGATTTGCAGCCGTTTCTTTATTTTAAGTTTTAATGGTTAGGAGATGGATTTAAAATTTAACCATGTAGGATTGGTTGTAAAAGATATAGAAAAGAGTGCGAAGTTCTATGAAAATATTCTGAACATGAAAAGAACAACGGGGGTAATTTACGACCCGGAACAGAAGGTGAATTTATTGTTCCTTAAAGATCAAAATGTAGAAGGATTAACCTACGAGTTGATACAACCCGTTTACGAGGATTCGCCTTCAGCACAATGGTTAAAGAAGGGTAATACCTTGCAGCATTTTTGTTACGAGGTAGAAGATATACAGAAAGGGATCGAATATTTTACAGATAACGGGGGTTATCTTTTTGTCGAACCGGTCCCTGCTCTTGCATTTAATAACAAGCTCATTGCTTTTCTTCTTACGAAGGAGAAGTTAATAATTGAGCTGCTGGAAACAAAAGGAGGGTTAAAATGAAAATTGCATTTCTCAGCAATTATACTTCTGAATTCATTATAAAAGAATTCGGGAAAAGACTGAAAGAATCCGGGATAGAATATGACTTCTATATTTCTGGATTCAATCAGTATGTCCAGGAAATACTTGGCGAAGAAAGTTCATTCTATAATTTCAAGCCTGATGTAGTTTTTCTTTCAATAGACCTCAGCTTTTTTGCTGGTGATCTTTTCGATAATTTATTCCAGGAAGATAACAACGAAATTTATTCAGCCGTTGAAAAAAGGTTTAAGCAATTATTGAGCCTTGTGGAAAAATTAAGAGAGAAATTACCCGTCACGCAGATTTTTGTAGATAACTTTTTCCTGAATTCAACCTATTTCAATAAAACACTTGAAGCCAACAGTTCCTACAGCCTTAGTAATATTCCGGTAAGGCTCAACCTCGAACTTGAAAAATTTGCCGCTGAACAAAAAGGGGTGAGGGTTGTGGATATTTTTTCGCTAATCATGAAATTTGGTGAAAAAGAATTGTACGACCCGAGATTATTTTACATCGCAAAAAGTAAATGGAGTAAAACAGGAAATGAAAAAATAGCTGATCTCTATTTCAGCCACATAAAGGCATACAAGGGTTTAAGAAAAAAAGTAATTGTGCTCGACCTCGATAATACACTTTGGGGCGGTGTGATCGGGCAGGATGGAATGGAAAATATTCAACTGAGTAACGATGGGCCAGGCAAAGCATTCTATGATTTTCAGAAAGAGCTTTTGAAATTATACAAGCAGGGTATTTTACTTGCAGTATGCAGTAAAAATACTGAAGATGTTGCTCTTGAAGCAATGAAAAATCATCCTTATATGATTCTGCGCCCTGAATATTTTGCTGCGATGAGAATCAACTGGGAAAATAAAGGTCAGAATATTAAATCCATTGCTCAGGAATTAAATCTTGGTACTGACAGCTTTATTTTTCTCGATGACTACGCCTTCGAAAGAGGATTGGTAAAAGATCAACTGCCCGAAGTTGAGGTACCCGATATGCCGGAAGATCCGCTGTATTATGTAGAATTTCTGAAGAGCCTCGATTTCTTTAACTTTCATACTTTAACGGATGATGATTTTAAAAGGAATAAAAGCTACGCAGCAAACCAGGAAAGAAAAAAGCTGGAAGAATCTTTTACTGATACTACTTCATACCTGAAATCATTAGATATGCAGATCATCATAAAAGATATGGATGATTTTTCTATGCCGAGGATTGTGCAGCTAATTCAGAAAACAAATCAATATAACTTAACAACAAGGCGATATACAGAATCAGAAGTCCGTGCATTCTATGCTGATCCGAACTACAGAATCCTGGAGGCAACTGTAAAAGATAAGTTCGGAGATTATGGAATAATTGCGGGAGTGATCCTTAAATTTCAGGAAGCGAAAGTTTATATAGACACGTTCCTGATGAGCTGCCGCGTATTAGGCAGAGGTGTTGAGACTGCTATCCTTTCATACGTAACAAAAATTGCAGAGGATAAGGGTATTAAAATAGTCGAAGGTGAAATTATACCTACCCCCAAGAATGAACCCAGCAGGGATATGTATAAAAAACATGACTTCACAAAAAAAGATGGTTATTTCTGGGAACTGAACCTTGACGAAAAGAAAATTGAATTTCCCGAATATATAAAACTTGTTGAGCATTCGGCTGACAGAGTAAGTAATTAATGGTATAGGTTAGGAACTTAGTAACCCGTAGCCACATTCCATAAATCAGAGTGTGGCTTTTTTATTTGGCTTTACAACCTGCAAGCTTAGCAGATTTCAAACCCATCATATCTGTCCAAAATATTTTCTAATAATAAAAATTCACTTGTTGAGTTTGCTGCTGGTGTCACGTCAATTATGTAGTGTCTTTTTGAATTCATTTTAATATAGCCGCGAATGCGCTAATGTCATTCGCAAATTAGCGGCAATTTAAAGTTGACACAACACTAGTAAGTGATTATAGTAAATAAAGTAACTTATTCCCTTACCCCTCTTCTCTTGGCAAGAGAAGGGGGCTGGGGGGTTGAGTTTGAAGCAAAGAAAAATGTTCGGAATAAATACAATATTTACTTTTTTTATTGTTCTGAAAAAAATTGGACACTACTAAAACCCATAGCTTTTTATCTTTGACTTTTGCATTTGTGCCATAATTATTAAATTTACCGTCAAACAAATACCTAAGTAAAGAAGAGGAGAAATATTATGCCTAAGAATTTTGTTTCTAATAAAGATGAAACTGTAAGGATGTTTGAAAATGATTTTCTTGAGGCTCTTTCGAGAGTACATTTTACAGTTCCGTTATATATTTACATCCCTGTGATTTGTTATTTTTTATATAAATCAGTTGCAGACTTTTACCTCACTGCTGGATCAATTTTTTCATTAATAATTGTCGGGATTTTAGTCTGGTCAATTACAGAGTATACCTTGCACAGATTTATTTTCCACTTTCCTTTTAGATCGGAGTTTGGTAAAAGGATACATTTTATTTTTCACGGAGTTCATCATGATTATCCGAGCGATTCAAGGAGACTGGTGATGCCTCCGTCAGTCAGCGTGCCTCTTGCAATCTTGTTTTATTTCTTATTTTATTTAATCCTGGGAAACATTTTGGTAACTCCTTTTTTTGTAGGATTTTTAACCGGGTATTTATTTTATGATATGACTCACTATGCAGTTCATCATTTTAATATTCGGAATAAACTCTGGCTTGCGTTGAAGAAGCACCACATTAGGCATCATTTTGAAAACTCAGAGCTCGGTTTTGGAGTAAGTTCACCTTTGTGGGATGAAATAATAGGGACTAATTTCCCTAAAAAAGAAGGAAGTGAAAATAATTATTTGAAGACGAGTAAACATAATAATATTAACTAAGGGATGAATGATCTGTCACAAAAAAACAGAAAAAGAATTCTGTTAATAGACGATAATTACGACACTCAATTAATATTTAAGATATACCTGCGGAATTCATTTGAACTCGAAATTACCGATACTGCTGAAAGCGGGATAGAACTGCTTAAAAAAAATAAATATGATCTGTTGATTCTCGACATCAATTTGCCGGGTAAGCTGGATGGAAGCGCAGTTCTTAACGAATTGCGCAATGTAATGAATAAAAAAGATTTTCCTGTTCTTGTCGTTACCGCTTATGCAATGAAGGGAGATAAAGAGAGATTTCTTAAACAAGGTGCTAATGATTATTTATCAAAACCTGTGATGAAGGATGATTTTCTCAACAGGGTCAATTATTTTACTTCTGTTGCATAATCAAGATATTCCCCTGAATTTTTCTAATAATTATTTATTGAACTTAAATAGCCAAATATATATTTCCAATTAGATTTTATAATTATGAAATTTCATTCCCGCTTCTTCCTTGCACTGCTGTTTACTTTTCTTCTGCATTACGCTGCTGCTTCAAAAGGAAAACCAATATACATCAGAGTTAACCAGGTTGGCTTTTTAATTAAGGATATTAAAACTGCTGTTGTGATGTCAGAAGCTCCAATTAAAAATAAAGAGTTTGCTGTCAGAGACGTTACAAGTCATAAGAACATTTATAAAAATAAATTGAATGATCCGGTTTATGAGTACGGCAGATTCAGATATTGTTATATACTTGATTTTTCAGGGTTAAAAAAAACCGGTAAGTACGAAATCATAGTTGATGGTAATATCTCTTATCCGTTTCGGATTGATAATGATGCGTATAGTGCAATAGCAGACTCATTATTGTTGTTCTATAAAGTTCAGCGATGCGGTCCGACAAATCCATACCTGCATGGTCCCTGCCATCTTTCCGATGTAGCCAGAGTTATCGGCGAGCCGAATTTAGGAATGGTTGATGTAACAGGCGGCTGGCACGATGCAGGCGATTATATAAAATTCTTATCTACCATTGCTTACACTACCTATATGATGATCTTTTCTTATGAGTTTAATAAAGATAAATTCGGCTTTGATGATGATCATAATGGAGTTCCTGATATTCTTGAAGAAGCGAAGATAGGTCTCGACTGGCTGCTGAGAGCAAATTTTTCTAAAGATAAATTAATTACACAGGTGCAGGATATACGCGACCACGACGTCGGCTGGAGGCTTCCCGAATATGATACTTTAAGATATGACAGAGCAGGGATTGAAGGCATCGGCAAGGATCAGATTGGAATTTATTCCGCTGCACTTGCAATCGGAGCGAAGGTATGGAAAGAAAAATTTCATTATGATGAATTTGCAAACAGGTGCCTAGCTGCTGCTGAAAAATTTTACGCGATAAGAAATAAAGTAGCCGATATTGATACTTCAACTTCCGGATTTTACAGGGATACAAAATTCTGGGGAAAGCTTGCATTGGGTGCTGTAGAATTATACAACGCGACAAAAAATTCAAAATACCTAACTGATGCTTCTGTTTATGGTGACAGTGCTAAGTCTGATTATTGGTGGAGCTGGGGCGATATAAATTCGCTGGCTGATTATAGAATAGCACAGCATATCCCAAGGTTCAGTGAATATATTGTAAATAATTTAAAAGCATTTAACGCAAATAAAAATAAATCAATCTTTAAAGAAGGTATGGCTTATACCTGGGGAACTACAAATTCTTTTTTAGGAATTGATCTTCAGAATATACTTTATAAATCGTTAACCGGGAAAACAGATTTTGACTCTCTCGCAGCTTACCAGAGAGATTATGTGCTTGGAAGAAATCCCTGGGGAATATCATTTATTTATAATATAGGGAAAGTCTTCCCACAACACTTACATTCGCAGGTAGCGTACTTTCATAACGGATATTTACCCGGTGCTTTAAGTGCCGGTCCCGCTCCTGAAAGCATACTTAAACATTATGATATCAAAAGAACAAATTTTAAGTATGATCTTTTCAATTCTGATGATATAAAATATTACGACGACAGGATGGATTATATCACTAACGAGCCAACTATTGTAGGGAATGCTACTGCGCTATTCGTTTTGGGGAATTTAAAGAACAAATAATTCTGAGCGGCAGATTACTCATAAAACTCTGCTGTTGGTTTCCAGTTTACGACCGCCTCATTACCATTAGAACGATTATATCCCATATCTATCGCATCCGAATGATCGGCTGTAATTAAGATAAATATTGTCTTTAGAATTATTTTCACATCAAGCTTTAACGATTTATTTTTCTCATAGTATCCATCAAGTTCGACTAAATTGGAAGCCCCTTTCAGCCTGTTCCCGTAAACCTGCCAGAGACCGGTTATACCGGGTTTAGAATTTATTTTAACTCTCCTGTTATAAAATTCAGGCTGGTGTGCTTTCATAATAGCAAGCTCACTCTCCAGCAGAGGACGCGGTCCTGCAAGAGACATTTCACCTTTTAACACGTTTATTAGCTGCAGTATCTCATCAAGACCTGTCTTCCTGAGCCACCTGCAAAACAAGGGGACATATTTATAATAATTTTCTTTTATAAATATTTCACTGCAGCTTTTCTCAATCATGTTGAAGTCTTTACAATCTTTTATAGTTCTAATCTTAGCTATGTTAATTTTCTTTTTTCCAATGGATATTTTTCTTTGCTGGAAGATAATAGGGAACTGACCTGTGCTGATAAAAGCCAGGAACAGGATCAGGATAATAAGTGGAAGACCTGCAACAATTATCAGCAGGGAAACAGTAAGGTCTATTATTCTTTTCCCATCCCAAGGGGATCCATTCGGAACGGGATTCATTCTGTTTGTCATTCTGAAAATTTATATATGAGTCTCTAAAAAGTTTATTATTTGAAACCTCTGAAAAATAAAATTGCATAGTGCCACAGTGTTTTTAATAGCACGCTGATGACACGGATTTGGCTGATTTTCGCGGATTAGATCTGTGTTAATCCGTTTAATCCGCGTCATCAGTGTTCTATTTTTCAAAAAAATATTGCTTTTCATATAGCCCGTCAGGTCTCGGTCGTCAGCCTCCGTAGAGTCTGCTTCGTCAGAACTCCGTTCTGCCGGAACGAGCGGACTCGACGAGCGATCCGTCAGACCTCGGCGGTCTGCTGAGACCGACGGGCCTGCCGAGGTCGACGGACGATCAATTCTGACTAGTCAGCCTCATCTCTCTGCAAAAAATCATCTCAGCATCAGCCCGTCAATAGCCGGGCTATTTCATCAAAAGCATTTTCTTTGTTTCGCTGAAACTTCCCGTCCGGCTTCCGCCGAGATTTTCAACCGTCAGTCTGTACAAATAAACTCCGCTTGATGCATCTCTTCCGTAGCTGTCCCTCCCGTTCCAGTAGACTATGTGATAGCCGGCTTCTGTCTGGTTGTTAACCAAAGTTGTTACTTCTCTGCCAAGCATATCATATATCTTTATCGTTACATCTGAACTGTTTGGTATGAAGAACTTTATTGCTGTTGTCGGATTGAACGGGTTGGGACTGTTCTGCATCAACTCTGCTTTGCCTGAAGATTTCAATGTTACTGTGATAGCATCGTAATACTTGTAATGTCCGTCATTGTCAATCTGTTTGAGCCTGTAGGAAAAACTTGTTCCTCCGGTTGGCTGGTCTGTAAATGAATAATTGTGCGGAGAATTGCTGTTGCCTGCACCCGAAACAAACCCTATCTTCTCCCAACCCTGACGGGGCGAAGTCGAAGACGAAGCCTGTTCTACTTCGAATCCATAATTCTGCACCTCCGTCGCTGTCTGCCAGTTTAGAATTACTCTCCCGTTTTCAACTCTTCCTGTAAAAAAGCTTAGCTCTACAGGCAGTGGAGCGAGTGAACTTACCCAGTTAGAAGTACTGCCATTTAAAGCAAAATTATTTAGTGTTCCGTCATTATTATTTGGAGTTAAATCATCAAGAGTTGTTACGCCAGCATTATTGCCTCCTGCTGTCCCCTGGTCAAACCTATAATAAGCAATCAAACCAGCCGTTGAAGGATCTATTGTAGTATTCCTGTTATCTTGAATCTGAGTTTGAGTTCTGGCAGTATTCCAGACGCGGACTTCATCTAATTCTCCATTAAAATGGAGTATACCAGCCGAATGCCTTCCAATAGTAAGATATGGATTACCGGTATTAATGCTGCCTGGACTGTTAAGGGTACCTACTAATGCTCCATCTATATATAATTTCAAGTTAACGCCATCATAAACGGCTGTTACATGATGCCAATTATTGTCATTTACAGTTATCGGATTAGAACTTAAATTTCTCCAGGCCCCATTATAAACAGAAAAGATCAAATATCCTCCGCTTTGTACCGCCATCTCGCACCCCCAATTAGGATCACTTCCTGCTACACCCACTATAAATTTATTATCGTAAGATGTCCTAAGCCAGGCTTCCATCGTCACCTGGTTGGTTAAACCCAATGAAGAAGATGAGGAAGTTACCACATAATCATTATTCCCGTCAAAGTTTAGTGCATTGCCGGCTTGAGGAAATAATTGTGCTGTTATAAACATTGCAGCTAAAAAAAAGTAAATGTGTTTCATAATACACCTTCCATTAAATTGATAAATGCGCGCTAAAGACAAGAGAGTTCAAATATTATTTTTTTATAAAATTTTCTTTTTATTAGGCTATTGTAAACTTAACTTCAGATATAAGACGAGGGAATACCAAGTTTAAGGTATTTACTTAAAGAAGTGAGAAATACCATGTTTTGGGTAGATGAAGCACTTACCTGTTTCCTCTTTGCGGGCTTTGCGCCTTTGCGAGAGAGAAAAAGTCAAAGTTAGCACTAAGGCGCAAGGTACGCTTAGAAGTATAGTAGTATTATCTTTACTTATCACATTTCAGTAAATTAAATTTTAAAATTACCCAGTTCATGGTATTTTCAGTTATCAGTAATTATTTTAATTATATGTTTGTTAAATTAACGAGTCTGACGAACGGCAAATCCATTAACGTAGAGGTAATATGACAGATGTATGGATAATAGAAGATAACACTTCCTATTCTCACATTATTCGCAGCGCTATTAACCAAAGCGACTGGTGCAGATGTGAACAGGAATTTACAAACGTGGCAGATGCACTGAAATTCCTGTCGAAGGGAAATTCACCTGATATTATCTTAACAGATATTAATCTCCCCGGCATGAACGGTATTGACGGCATAAAAGAAATAAAATCGATTGCTAAAGAAATTGAAATAGTTGTGCTAACAGTCTTCGATGATAATGAAAAAATATTCGATGCAATTTGCAACGGGGCTAACGGGTATCTTCTTAAAAACTCTTCGCCTGAAGAAATACTTGACGCAATAAAAACTGTTGTAGACGGCGGCTCTTCAATAAATTCCGGGCTTGCAAGAAAAGTTTTTAATATTTTCTCATCCATGAAGCAAACGGAAAATACTTATGGGCTTACAAAAAGAGAAACGCAAATTCTTAATTATCTTGTTGATGGAAAAACTGTAAATGAAATTGCAAAGATCACTTTCACCAGCCCCCAAACAGTACAGACACACGTTAAAAATATTTATCATAAAGTACAGGTGAATACAAGAAGCGGTCTTGTATCCAAGGCGCTGAAGGAAGGACTTGTACCGAGGTGAGGAATTAACATCAAATAAAAATTTACAGCGGGACTTCGAGAGTTATTTTCGTCCCTATGCCGCTGTTGCTTTCAATTGAAATCTGAGCGCCTGCCTGTTCAGCCCTGTTCCTGAGATTTTTCAAACCTTCACCGGGTACAATTTCGGATTCAACAAATCCTTTACCGTTATCACTAACAGTCAAAATAAATTTTTCGCTTTCAGCCGATAACAAAATGTTAGCCTCTGTAGAGCCGGAATGTTTAACAATATTATTCAATATTTCTTTAAATATTAAAAACACGTGTCTTCTTTTGTTCAGGTCAGGCAAAAGGTCAAAGATTTGTTCTGCATTTCCATCCGATGAAAAAGTATAATCCAAATTCGCCAGCATCTTTGAAGCAAGTTCCTTCATCCTGAGAAAGAGGTCTGCGGATTTATCGTGGAAAGGATTTATAAACCATACTATGTCCCTGATAATATCTGTTGTCGTTCCGGCAAGGTTAGAAATATTCTGAAGCTGTTCTTTGGAATTATAATTGAGCTGTTTATCTCTCATCATTAAGCTGCTTTGCAATGAAATTGTACTAAGATTGCTTCCAACTTCATCGTGAAGGTCAGCGGCAATCTGGCTTCTCATCAATGCTTTCTCTTTTTCCTTTTCGGCTTTCAGATAGTTGAACCTGTATCCTACAGTTGCAGCTAAAACCAGCGCTTCCCACAATATTCCAAGATTAACGGCATTCTGTGTCCAGAAATTATATGTCAATTGGAGAAAATTATTTCGTGTAAAGCTTGTAATTAATATTCCTAATGCCATACCCAATAAAGCAAGAAGGTAGTACTTTGAAACTTCAATGCCTTTTTTCAGAGTAATGAGAGCTATTACAAATCCAAGAACATAATACCCTAGGATAGATATAGACCAAACTGCAGCCAACGAAGGTGATATAACAAACACTAAAATGCATAAGATAGGAGCTAATGGAGTAGAATAAGTAAGTAATTTAAAAGCCCATGGAAGACAAAATCTTGTAGATAAGAATTCTCTTGTGAGGAGCAGCCAGAACACACCGCCAATTGACAGTATGCTCAGCGGGAGAATATAATAATCATGATAAAAAGTTCTGCTGATAATTTTAAAATAATATCCATGGTATACAAAAATAAAGAGCATATAGCATAAAATATAAAGAACATAATAAATGTATGTCTTCTCTTTTATAGAAAAATAAAGCAGAATATTATACACAATTAGCATAACGAGAATCCCGAAAAGAATCCCGTGAAAGAAATATTTATTTGTGCTGTGTAAAATATATTCTTCTGCCGTCATCATATTGAGTGATATGATGAACTGTGAATTTGTTTTTAATCTAATGTAGACAGTATCAGATTTATCAGTCAGAGCAGGAAGGCTTGCGATAAAGTCATTTGTTCCTATTTTCCTTTTATTAACAGGGACAATACTGCCTGCTTTTTGTTCAACGTAAGTATTTTTACTTTGATTTTGCGATTTATAAAATACACGTATATCTTCAATAACCGGTTCGTTATTAACCAGTATCCAATTCCTTATGTTTTGAGGATCAATCAAACCGGAAGCAGGATCAGATAATGTATCTTTAAAAACGAACCTGACCCAGTATGCAGATGAGGTGAATTTAAAATTAATGGTTTCCTTTCCGTAATAAACATATTTATCTTTCATCGAATCGGAAGTAGCTTCGTCAATTGTAAGATGACCTCCCTTATCTTCTAAAATAGAAATGTACCTTCCAAGGGAATAATCTTCCTTACCGTTTTTAACAAACAGGGTGGGTTGTGCAAAGACATTACAGGCATAAGCTGTTGTAATAATGAAGATAAAAAATAAAAGCCCGTTTTTGTTTATCAATTATATCATCCCGGATATAATAAATTTATCCTGCTGGAAAGATTAACTCAATTAAAACTTAAAAAGTGCTATGAGTTCGTTATTAAAATTAACAAATCAGGGACAAACAAACTATTGTCACGTCAAATATGCAGAATTTCTTTTTATATAGCCGCGAATGCGCTAATATCATTCTCGAATTAGCGGCAATTTAAGGTTGACACAACACTATACTGAAAATTGTAGTCCAATTACTTTGTTTCTTCAGCACAGAACTTCTCAAATCCGCTGTCACAAGCTGATACAGAGAAAAGTTTTTGTATCTACCTGGTTCACGAAAAATAACTTAAAATTATTAAAAAATAACCATTTACAGCTATCCATTTCTGGCATACTATTTGGCATTTCAACAAAAAAATATATAAGCGAAATGAATAATAAGATACACGTTCTATCATCAGGAATACCACTGGTGGACAAAACCTGGGGCGGGTTTTATATCGGGGGAACCTACTTCCTGATTGGTCCGCACAAATCCGGTAAAACTATTTTAGGTATTCAGTGTGCGAGAGAATGTGCAAGACAAAAACAAGTCTGCCTTTACTTCACGGCTATGAAGCCAAAAGATCTTCTTATTCATTCTGCAACGATAGATTTTGATATGGAGGCTTTCATTAATCAAAATTTAATAATAGTGATTAAAATTGCCCTGCCTTCAATGTCGGATATTACCGGAAAGCACGACGAGGAATTAGCACTTCACTGGAACGAAATTACAAGAGTTGTTGAACAATATAAACCTGACAAAATAGTCTTTGACGACTTTACCCCTTTTATCGGTTTTCATAATTCAGCAGCATTGACGGAAGTATTCCGGCAGTCTATGGAAACAATCGAGCAAAACCAGGCAACAAGTCTCTTCATCCTTTCAGATCCTGCAAATAATATTTCAGAAAACTTAGTTAATACAGTTGTTAAGGAAGGTAATGGTGTAATTTATATTAATAATGAAAATGAATCCAAAGAAGGAGAGATGATAATTACACCTGTAGTAGGGCATCCTGAAGGGCAGTTTAAATCTATCTATTCGATAAGTGCTTATGAAGGTATTACAGTAGATTTTGTTGATTCATCACCTGTTATGGAAATTGCAAGAGGTAAAATGAAAAAAGGTAACAGTAAAGAATTTGGCGGTAGTAGTAACGGGCGTAAAAATCTTTTTAATGATGGGTAT
The DNA here is from genome assembly GCA_021815365.1 of Bacteroidota bacterium. Classification (GTDB taxonomy): domain Bacteria; phylum Bacteroidota; class Ignavibacteria; order Ignavibacteriales; family Ignavibacteriaceae; genus JAKAGZ01. Next base: position 15,561 of record JAKAGZ010000013.1, on the reverse strand, counting down.
ACGCTCGGTGACAATGGTGATGAGTTTGATAATACGGACGATATAGAAACATAAAAAGATATTAAAAAATAATTATTAAAAATAAAAACAGAGGAAGATATGCAAAAGAAGATTCAGTTATTATCATCGGGTATTCCGTTAGTAGATAAAGAATGGGGCGGATTTTATCGCGGCGGTACTTATTTATTAGTCGGCTCACATAAATCAGGCAGGACGCTCCTAAGCCTTCAGTATGCTATGGAAGCAGCCAGCCAGAATGAAGTCTGTTTATTCTTCACTTGCATGCGTCCAAAAGATTTAATGATCCAGGCTGCATCAATTGATATTGACCTTCAGCAGTATATGGATAAGAATCAGATAATTGTAGTAAGAGTAGCTCCTCCTGCTGATTCAGATATGCCCGAAAGAAATGGTGATGAATTTTTAGTTGAATACTTAAACGATATTGCTGCAGTTGTAGATCAATATCAGCCGTCTAAAATAGTTTTTGATGAGCTGACACCTTTTATCGAATTTAATGACTTTAATCTCCTTCAGAATATTTTCTCAGAAACCTGTGAAAAAATAGAAGATGCAGGAATTACAAGTCTCTTTGTATTAAATGATCCTGCAGCCCCTGCATCACAATCAATAGTTGATTCAATGGTTACTCTTTCGACCGGCATAGTCTACCTGAAGAAAGAAGACGAAGAACAGCAGGGCGGAGAGATGATCATTACTCCTAATATCGGGCATACTGAAGGGCAGTTCAGAACTGAATATCATATAGAGCCTTATAAAGGCGTTACAATTGATTTCTCTGACAACGGTCCAAAAATTGGTATGTCTGCAAGAAAAAGCGTAGCATAATGATACAAGGATAAAGGGATTTGTATTTCTTTAATCCAGTAATTTGTTAAAATTATATCGAAAATATCTTGAACTACAAGGGCTTAAGCACGGCATAATCTTTGCCAATCACTAGGTAAATTGAGTAATAAAATGAAACAAAAAATACAAATAATAGCATCTGGAATTCCATTGGTAGATAAAGTGTGGGGCGGGTTCTATAGGGGAGGTACATATCTTTTGATAGGTGCCCGGAAATCCGGCAGGACTTTATTAAGCCTCCAGTACGCTATGGAATGCGCTAAACAAAAAGAAGTGTGTTTGTATTTCACAAGTATGCGTCCTAAAGATTTAATGATACAAGCAGCTTCCATTGATCTGGATCTTCAGAATTATATGAATCAGAATCTTATAATTGTAGTAAGAGTAGCTCCTCCTGCTGATTTATATGAAGCCGGGAATCCTGATAATTTTTTGGTTGAATATATGAATGACATTGTAACAGTTGTCGAACAATATCAGCCAAGCAAAATCGTTTTCGACGAGCTTACTCCTTTTGTAGGCTTTAATAATATTTCCATATTACGTCAGTCATTCTCCAACACTTGTGAAACGATAGAAGACAGCGGCATTACAAGTTTATATGTACTTGGCGAACCAGCCGCTGCCGGCAGCCAGGCGATAGTAGATACTCTTACTTCCTTTTCAACAGGCGTTGTTTATCTTAAGAAGAATGAAAACGCAAAGACAACTTCCGTTCAAAACGGCGTTATGACTATTACACCCAACATCGGGCATACTGAAGGACAGGTTTCTTCCACTTATTCTATTGAACCGTATAAAGGTATAGTGATAGATTATCAGGCACCTAAGTCCTTGGAAGTTATACAATATCCTTCGCAGGTTCCCGGGACTGAAAAGAAATATAAATCATTAGCAGATGTAGAAGTACCATTTGAAAATTATACTTTTACAAGTTACTACTCTGAAAATGATTTTAGATTAATTTTAAATAATCAGATAGCGCTGTATAAAAGCACAGGACAGGTTTTCACAGTAATGTCATTCCGTCTGGATAAGGCAGCAGAGAACAGAGGTTTACTGACAATAACACAATTACAAAATGCAGTCAGATTAGCTACTGATAAGAAGGATAAGATTTGTATTTTAAATAACAAAGTCATTGTTCTGATTACAAAAGAAGATCAGAAGAGCATTAACTCCATTATCGGAAGAGTAAAAGCTAATCTACCTTTAAGCCAGGCTGTTAATTTAACCGAACTGCTGCAGCACATATCGGTGTATGTTGTAAAAGTAGATGAAAAAATTCAAAGTGCAGAGGATCTGCTTCAACAGCTTACAAATGAAGAAACAGAAGAAAAAAACAAACTTTATTTTCACTAAAAGATAAGAGAGCTATGAAAAAAACAATATTTATCTCTGTAGTATTTCTTTTTGCATTTTTGAGTGCCTCAAGCATTTTTGCACAGGTTCAGGCTGATGCGCTGAGAATGGAAGCACAAAAGCAAATGCAATTCGGGCGTTATGGTGAAGCCATAGACCTGCTGAACAAATATATCTCTGCACGCCCGCAGGAAGCTTTGGGGTATAATCTTCGCGGTATCTGTTACGAAAAAAGAAAAGATTATGAAAATGCAGTGTATGACTATAGATCTGCTTTGAAGTTAGAACCTAATAACAAAGATATAAGCGCTAACCTTTCGAGAGCTACAACCGCATGGCAGTCTCTCCTTTATAATAAAATTGAAGGACATAAAAGAGAGCTTGCAATAAATCCGAATGCAGCTAAAAATTATCTTGAGATAGGTAAATGCTATAAAAATCTCGGCGAATGGGCAACTGCTGAAGAGTGGTATGATCAGTACCTTGCAAGAGAAGAAGCTTCCCCTGACGAGATAATCAGGTATTCTGAAATATTAGCAAAAAATAATCACATTGCTAAAGGCGAGCCAATACTTAAAAAATATACAGAAAAATTTCCAAACGACCACAGGCTTTGGTCGAGATATGGATATTTTACTCTCTGGCTCGGTAAGTTCAAAATTTCTATTGATGCCTTCGAGCATGCTTTGGCTTTAAGACCCTTCTTCCAGGAAGCATTGGATGGATTGGACCTGGCTAAAGGAAATGGATACGTTTACACTATCAATGATACCTCTGTAAAATATAATGCAGGAAGAGGACCTGTAAGAAAAGTTTTCGAATACCCGATCGACAGGGATTACAGATTATTAAAAAGGACTCCTAATAATAATGAGCTGAGATTTAAGCTTGTTAAAGAATTAGTTGACGCTAAAAGATACGAAGAAGCAACCGAGCAGTTGGATATTTTATCGCGTGATACTACTTCGAATGTAAAGATATACAACCAGTATTCTTCAGACCTGCAAGCCAGGCTGGATAAGATTTATCACGAAAAAGTTAATGAATATTCAGCCTTAGTAAAAAATGATCCTACGAACAAAAAAGCTGTTATGGGGTTAGCAGAATATTATGACAGGATAAAAGATTATGACAGCGGGTTAAAAGTTCTGGATGATTATCTAGCAAAAACTTCCTCAGGTAATAACAATGACGTAAAATATTTATATGCTCAGTTATCTGCAAAGAACAGGGATTTCTCAAAAGCTCTTACAGTAGTGGATGAACTGCTGCAATCGGAACCAAATAATTATAAATACCAGTTATTCCGCTCACAGCTTTCAGTTTGGTCCGGCAGGGATCTGGACAAAGTAAAACCAGTACTTGAAAATATGATTGCAAAAAATCCTAAAGATGTTCCTGCAATGCTTACACTGGCTTCTTTAACTCTTCAGCAAAAAGATTTTGATGCTTCAAGAGGTTATTTAAATCAAATTAAGAAGATTGACCCCACTAATCCTACACTTGATAAGCTGGAATCAGATTTTGCAATAGCAAAAATTGCCGCAGAGCAGGAAAGGTTGTTCGAGATTCTGCAGGAAGGACGCCAGCTTTCTTATGAAAATCGTTGTAATGAGGCTCTGGCAAAATACGATGAATACATGGCAAAAGCAGAACCGAACGTCATTGTGCAGAGAGAATATGCTGACGTTAATGTCTGTGCTAAAAATTACAGCAAAGCAATTTCTATTTATAACGATCTGTTAAGTCAGAGTTATGATTACGATACTGATTTGATGAGAGCAAAAACTTATTACTATATGGAAGATTCTGTTGATGCACTCAGCTCGTTCCAGAAATTAGCAAAAGATAAACCAGATGATTTTATTGTAAACCTCTATCTTGGAGATTCTTATGCTAAAATGCACCAGTTCGATGAAGCTGCAGACGTGTATGACAGGATGAAAGAAAATATGCAGCTAGATTCTTCACAGACTGCTATGATTGAGATGAGAGAAGGCTGGCTGCCAAGAGGCGGTTTCGGCTCAGCTCTGTCATCTTTCCCTTCATACGCAATGCTTTCACCTTACGGCGCATACTACGGCGATAACCTGGGATTCAGATTTAATACCCAGGGAATCAGGTTTGACTTAGGTGTTACTTCGTTCATGACCATAGGTGTTGAAGGCAATCGTACAACGCTTTCGAATAATTCTACGAAAGAAAATATTAATAATATTAAATGGAATTTAATGATCACTCTGATGCCGAATACAACACTGGGTATTGGTTTGGGCAATTCATATTATGCAAACAGCGGCAGGAAAACATTAGCTGATGCATTTTTGAAAAGCGAAGTACCTGATCATTATTCCGCTGTACTTTCATTTTCAAGGGTAGACGCAGCCCAGGTATTATTCTCACCTAACCTGGTTAATACGAGAGAATATACTGACTTAACAAGGTTCACAGGTTTTTATAACTTTAAGAACAATTTCAGAATTTCTACTGACTTTTCATACCTGAATATTACAGACGGCAACAGCGGCTACAAATTAAATATGAGATTTGGAAAATATTTCTATCCCGAAGTATTAATCGGTTATGAATATGAAGGATTGAATTTCTCTTTCGTAAGTCCGGGTTATTATTCTCCGCAGAATTATTCATCTCATAGTTTATTCGGTGATTTTGATCTTTACAAATCGAAAGATAAGTTGACGAAAGTTTCAGTAGGTGGTAAAGTTGGACTAATCGCTCGCAGCTCATATATCATCAGGCAGCTTTACGGATCCTTTAGCTGGGCAGCAGCTTCTAAATTTACATTGCAGGGCACTATAGCTTATGGAAGCACCTTCCAGAACACGCTAGGTTACAGCTCTTTCTCTGCATACTTCGGAGCTTTCTGGAATCTTTAATAAGTTAAGTAAATAAAAGTTATTTGAAATTCTTGAGGTAAATGGCTAGGCTGGCGTTACACAACGCCGGCTTAACCTGATCTTCAGTTTATAACAGTTGCAGTTTGTGCTTATTAAAGTTGTGTACAAAATTGAAACAAATTAAACATATATCCAGAACTGTTACAAACAAAGAGTTTATAATCTTTTGTAGATAGAAAAAAAGAGATTTTTTAATGGCATTATAATTGTTTTTTTAATAAAAAATAAAGTGAAATCACATGCAAACAAAACAACCAGTTAAACGAGCTTCAATAGTATTAAAAAATGTTGAAGATCAGCCGAATGATCTGAATACTGAGGGCAAGCTGATAAAGCGTATTCTTGTTTCAGGCTTTTTATCTCTTGTTCTGATAATGATCATCCTTTATACAATGCCTAAAACAGTTCTTAACACAAGCTCATTGCTTGAGTATGCAACTATTGTGGCGTTAGTAATATTTCTTTTTGTACTGTTGTTCAGGTACTTTGCGATCCTGATTTTAGCTTATATGTATGTGAATCAATATACCTATAAAGCTTCATCCGGCTTTTTCCCGTTTGTTTCGATTATAGTTCCTGTTTATAACGAGGAAAAGGTAGTAACAGATTCAGTAAGGTCCTTGCTTGACCTTAATTATTCAAACTATGAGATAATAGTTGTTAATGATGGCTCTACTGATAGAACAAAAGAAGTTGCTGAAACGCTGGTGGGATATCAGAAAGGTCGTTATGGATCTGTTAAGGTTTCACTTATTGATAAACCAAATGGCGGAAAATCACAGGCTCTTAATGCAGGTATAAAACATTCAAAAGCTGAAATAGTTTTGTGCATGGATGGTGACAGTCAGTTATCACCTGATTCAATTAAAGTCGCAGTGCGTCACTTCACCAATCCAGAAATCGGTGCTGTTGCAGGTAACGTAAAAGTTCTCAACAGAGGAAAACTGTTTACTGATCTTCAGGCTCTTGAATATATCGAAGGTTTGAATATGGCAAGAAGTGCACAAAGTTTTGTAAGGCTTGTGAATATTATCCCGGGTCCTATCGGCTTGTTCAGAAAGAAAGCAATTGAAGAGGCAGGATATTATTCAAGCGATACTTTTGCAGAAGACGCTGATTTAACACTGAAGATATTAGCAAACGGATGGAAGATTTACTATGAGCCGAATTCAATATCTTATACAGAAGCCCCTGAAAAATTACATCAGCTTCTGAAGCAGCGTTACAGATGGACAAGAGGAATTTTGCAGTCTATCAGAAAACATAAAAAATTAATGTTCAATCCTACGATAAATTTTGGTGATACATTTATTCTCTGGACAATGTTCTATGAAGCTTTGATCTGGCCTGCAATGAATATAGCAGCAAACCTGTTCTTCATAGTTGCAGCTATCTTTTTCGGTTTTACATCATTGATCTTTTTCTGGTGGGCAGGGCTGGCTCTGCTGGATCTTGTAACAGCCTTGTACTGTGTCGCTGTTGAAAAAGAAGAGTTCAGATTGGTAGGCTATTCATTGATATACAGAATGTTTTTCATTTTAATGATTGACGTCAGCAAGCTGATGTCTACAATCGAGGAATTCCTGGGCATACGAATGACCTGGGGTAAGTTAGAGAGAGTTGGAGCAAGCAGGTAAAATTTATTAATTAATAATTTATAAACATAAGAGGTCATTATGGAACTAATCCCTATTCTTTCAACAATCATTCTCGTTGCTACAATAAGTACTTTCTTATTAGCAATAGGCGCTTACATACTTTATAAAGCAAGAGAAGCCAGAGGGCAGCAGGTATATATACCAAGACCTTCTGAAGTCAGAGGCGAATTAATTACTCCTTCGGCAACTCCTCAGCAAGAACAATTTCCTGCTTACGCAGAGGAAACATACGGATATGCTCAGCGTCAGCCGATATTTATGAACCAAGAACCTGTTCAGCAGGCATCACAGCCCAGGTTTACTCCTCAACCGCAGCAATATAATGCCGGAAGAGCATTCCAGGGTGCATCTGTTTCAGGAAGAACGGCTCAGAGATCTTCAGGTAATAAATTCTTGAAGTATACATCTGAAGGTTACATTACACCACAAGAAGATAATAAAAACACAGGAGCTTTAAAGTGGAGATAAAAAATAAAAAAGGCGGCATCAGCCAGGGCCTTATCGTCTTCAGCGGACTAATTTTCTTAGTCGGCGCAGTATTGACGTACTTTTTTATCTTACGCGGAGTCTACGGCTCATTTAATGCAAACGAATTAGTTCCCAGCTCCAGCGTTGTGAAAGGTGTCATTGCTGGCAGTAAACCGACTATAGGAATACTTTATTCTAAGTATACTGAAAATATGCTTCCCGAAGGTAACACCTGGTTAAATGATAACATTACAACCTGGAAAAAGTTTTTAGACAATTCCGGGTTGAAATATGATATCATTAGTGATGAAACTATTGAGCTGGGGCAGCATTTTAAATATGACCTCTTAGTTCTGCCGGGTTCAAGAGCGCTTAGCGATAAAGAAATAGTTGAGATTAAAAAATATCTTGATAAAGGCGGAAGCATTTTTGCAACAAGCGGTACAGCTTCATACTCTGATGATGGTAAATGGAGAGGCTGGAATTTCTTCTCAGAAGTTTTTGGATTGGAGTTCTCTAAAGAAATAAATAATGATCAGGTAACAAAGGTCCATACTCTCAGAGGAGATTTGCCAATAACTGCAAATATACCAACCGGCTTTCCATTAAAAGTTGCTACGTGGGATAAACCGATCTCAGTCGAAGTGATGGATCCCAGGACTACACAGGTAAGCTTCTGGTACAATTACAGGCTCGAGAATGGCTTGGTAAGAGAAAACATTAAGAAGAGCGCCGGTATAGTTTATGGTACATACGGACGCGGAAGGTTTGTCTGGATGGGGTTCGAGATAAACTCTGTTATCGGTGTACAGGAAGACTATATATACTTTGACAGATTATTTAATAACTCGATCAACTGGTTAACATATCAGCCGATTGCATTTGCTAAAGAATGGCCCGTTGGTTATGACGCGGCTGCAATGCTTGCACCTGCTGTTAATGCTGATGCTAATAACATTCAGAATTTACTGAACGTATTAAGATCAGAAAAAGTGAAAGCAACATTCTTTGTTAATCCAATGCAGGCTCAGTTAAATAAAGGTCTGGTGAGATCTTTAGCAAGATATGGTGAAGTTGGTTCGCTTGTTGATATAGGCTATCTTAGTTCAATCAATGACACTGTTAACTCACTGAACGACTATGATTCACAGGTTCAGAAATTGAAAGATGCCAAAACAGAACTCGAAGAAGTTACAGGCTCAAAAGTTGTTGGAGCTTTCCCTTACTATGGCTTATTCGACCAGAATACTTTGAGAGCTTTAATAGACGACGGTTATAAATATATAATGACCGACTCCTTAACAGATCGTTCTGTACCTAACAATATAATCTTAGGTGACAAGAGAATTACAACTATGACAAAAACCGCACGCGATGATTATGAAGTTATCCGTGACTTTGGATTAAAGCAGCCTGATTTTCAGCTTTATACTTACCAGGAAGATATTGACAGAGTTCTCTTTGAAGGCGGTATGTATGTATTTAAAATGCATACAGAATATCAATGCGCACCTGAGAACATTGGTGTGGTTAAAAATGTGATTGAAGATCTTAAAAAGAAAAATTTCTGGATCACAACAGGTGAAGAAATACAAAAATGGTATGCAGAGAAAAACAGTGTTGAGATAAGAACTGATAAGAGAGGACCAAACAGGGTAACTTTAACGGTCTCTAATCCGGGTAAGTCTACAGCAAGTAATTTAGTTGTTGAAGTTGAATTAAATGCCCCTGCCCAGAGGATTTCTTTAAGCTCAGAAATTATCGGCACTAAAAAAGCAAGATTTGATTATGATAAGAAAGGCAGGATCGTTTATGTTTATATCAACGACCTGGAGCCTAACGAATCCAGAACATATTATATAGATTATAATCAAACAAATTCATAAGGGTTTTACGAAAGTAAACAGGACTTGATATGGAAACAATAATTAAAAAATATATACTCTTTAGCCTTATTGGAATTGCAATAATCGTTGCAGGGTGTACAGATATTTTATCTCCTGATCCGAACAACGGCACTGCAAGTGGTACCGCAGGAAAAATTCAAGTCCTGAGCCCTGTCAGCAATGATTCTATCGGTTATGCAGGCGAGCAGATAAAGTATTCTGTTACCGGAGGTAGCGGAGTTAAATTTATTGAGCTGTATATAAATAATAATTTTAATTCTATATTCTTCACCGGGTCAGATGGCAGCCTGCCAAAGATAAATTTTAAGATGGACCCAAACACTATTGGTACGAAGATCGATTACTTTTTGATTTATTATGATCAGAATGGTTCTTCAGCAAGAAGCGATGTGCAGAAAGCAGTTGTTATATCGGATGTCAGGGTTACTCCTTATACACCTTATAATTTTACTTTCACTCGTCTTGGCACGGGAAATACACTTAATCTTTCCTGGCAGGATTCTTCGCTTGGTGTTACAAGTTATGAAATTTGGCGGCGTGTAGGGTTCAATGGAACATATTCAAAGTATTTAACCGCATCGCCAAAATCATTTAATATTAATGATGATAACGCTCTTGTAAATACACTTTACTATTATAAGATAAGAGCAGTAAACAATGCCGGTGCTTCTGCGTTCAGCCCGGAAATCAATTCTATGAATGTAGGTACATCATCAACGGCGTTGCTGCCTCCGACAAATCTTGCAGCGGTGCAGGGTGTAGGTTCGACAGTTAATCTGAGCTGGAATGATAACAGCAGTAATGAAAATTATTTCAAGATTGAAAGAAGAAATTCCTGGAATAATTTTTCAGAAATATTAAGGGTTGATAAAAACACTACTCGTTATACTGATAGCTCAACAGTTTATGGATTGGAATATATTTACAGAATTAAAGCAGTCTCCAGCACAGATTCTGCATGGTCAAATGTAGTAAGTGTGTATCCCAAATAAGCGTAGTGCTAAAGAGCAAGAATATGTAAATTAATGCTAAGCTAAGAATGGGAATTTCTAAAATTGATAGGGCTTTTGATTACAGTAATATATATGGTATAGCTTGGAGGCAGATAACAAATCAAATGGTAATCTATTTGGATCATTGATTCAGCACATCAAAGACCCTTTTTTGGTCCTGGATGTGGATGGTAATATATTATCATTTAATAAAGAAGCTTCTGAGTTATTATCGCTCGAAAACAACAAAGGGGATATTTTTTCTTACCTTGATGACGCTTCAGCAGAAGAGCTGAAATTACTTTTTGCTAAAAAACTTCCCTTACAGAAACTTATTTCGATTAACAGCCGGTTCATTTTAATGTCGGGGGATGAATTCGATGTTAAACTGATTGTAAATTCCTATAAAGAAAGAGAGGAAAACTTCATCTTCTGCCGCATAAAAAAGAAAGAGAACCAGATCATTATCGGCGGAAGAACAGAAATACTTGTAAAGAACGAAGACCTCAAAGAAATAATACATAACCCCGGCATCCTAACAGTTATTGAAGAAATTAAATCTCTTTATCCCTTTACATTTATAGGTAAAGAAAAAATTCAGAAGGCAATCAATAATTTCGACGAACTTTTCTGGGTGCAGGATATAGACGGAAATTACCAGGTACTTAATGATAAATTAGCAAACAGTCTCGGAATATCGGTCTCACAGGTTGAAGGGAAGTCTGTCGCTTCTTTCCTGCCTGCACATCTTATCGATTTTCACAATTCTTTAGTTTCGTATCTTAAGAAATCACTGAATTATGTGATTGTTGAAGGAATTCCGTTAAAGAATTACCGGTCTGGCGATAAATATCAAACCATAGAAATTCCGCTAAGTGATGTCGACAATAATGTGATAGCAATTATTGGTGTTACCCAGTCGTCATCTGCTGTAAACAAAGGAATAAGTATTTCAGATATATTTGCTTCACCTGCCGATTTGCTGCAATTTTTCCCCAAACCTGTTGCAATAATTGACAAGGATGGAATTTTTAAGCAAACTACTGAAGAATTTCGTAAATTATTCGAAACAGAATTTCACGATTTACGGAGATTAAGCTATAACCGGATTTTACCCAACGAAATAGTTGGCATAATTGACGAGTTTATTTTAAGTTCTTCAGATAAGAAAAAGTACAGGCTTAATAATCAGAGTAAATTTAAGAGAAAATATTCAGGAGAAATTTCTCTTCAACTCAGCAAAGTTTACAACGAGAAATATGAACTTGAAGGCGTTGCAATTTTGATTGAGAGTGTTGAAGAGTCAATTGATCTTGGTAAGTTGATAACCAGGAGAGGGAAAATGTTTGACATATTAATTGAAAATAATCCTGAACCGATTTTTATTTATGATACAGAAAATCTGCGCTTTCTGGAAGTGAATGCCGCAGCTTTGCAGCTTTACGGATATTCCAGGGATGAATTTCTGCAAATGGACCTAACGGACCTCTACACTACGGAGGATATCCAATCTCTTTTAGATACTTCAAAAAGTGAAATTAATGAGAGGAAATTTTCAGGACCGTACAGACACAAAAAGAAAGATGGCTCTTCTGTCTTTGTTGAGTTAAGTAAAATAATTTTTAAATATAAAGAGAGGGATGCTCATTTTAACATTATCAGGGATGTTACTGAAAAGCTGAAACTTGAAAAGAAAGAAAAATCTTTTGATTCAGTTTTTAACAAAACCGACAACCTGGTCTTCCTTACCGATCCAAACGGTTTTATCACGTTCGTCAATGATGCTGCCTGCGCAGTTTTAGGTCATTCTAAAGAAGATTTTACGGACAGTTCGTTCGCCTCTTACCTGAAAGACGAAGACAGGGGGACAGTCAACACTTCAGTATTTAAATCGAATGTGAGGGAAGAAATATCCTTAACTGTTAGTATGAAAAGTCTTAATGGCGAATTTATTGAAGCTGAATTATTTGCAGTTCCTGTGTTAAACTTTAAAAATGAAATTGAGTCTTTTACGATTATTGTTAAAAAGAAAGAAGAGCCGGTTGTTGAGACAAAAGAAATTATTAAAGAAGTTGTCATTGAAAAACCGATTGAAAAAACCAGCCAGGCTTCCGGCAAGATAGACTCATCCTTTCTGTCCGGATTATTCCACGAAATATTAACACCGATAAATGTCATACTTGGTTTTGTTCAGGAATTAACTGAAAGCATAGATAACCTGACACCAGAACAGAAAGAGTCGGCTGATATCATTAATCAAAACCGGGAGAGACTTCTTGAGACGATGAACTCTGTGGTCGAGTACACTAATATTGAAAAAGGTAATGTGCAGTTTAATATTTCTGATATTGCTATTACCGAGATAATCGAATACCTGCATAGTAACATTGCCGAGTTTACAGGTTCAAAGAAAACAGAATTTGGTTACGGTAAGATTTCCTCATCGTTGAAATTCAAATCGGACAAGGCAAAGTTCCAGCATTTTATAAATTTACTTGTGAAAATTGCTGCGTCTGTAAGCAAAGAGAAGAAAATATATTTCTCTTCCTATCCTGAAGGCAACGATAAATTTATTATTTCCGTCAGAGATAATTACGCTAACACAACTAAATATTTGCTTGATTTTTACAAGATTGTTTTTATAACCGGTGAAATAGATACCGCTAAAAATCATGGAATATCCAGGTTGAACTTGCGACTTGTAAAAGCTCTGCTAAAAATATTAAATGGTAAGTTTGAAATACTTGGTGATGGTGAAAAAACTAACTGCAGGTTCGTATTTCCGGTTGACTTTTATCTGGCTGCTGAAGAAAAACAGAAAGCGTCAGCAAAGAGAGAAGATGAAATCGAAAAAGCTATCAAAGAACTTTCTGATGAGTCAGATTATGGCGAACTGGAGGTAACGAAAGAATTTGAAGCTGCCGAAGAAGAAGAGATAGCAGGTTTCGAAAAAGTACCTGTGACAGAAAAGGAGACTGAATATGAAGCTAAAACAATTTCAGGCGAAATTAAAAAAGAAAATGAATATTCTTCGTCTTCACAAACATCAGGTAAATTGGATCTTTCACAACTAAGATGCCTTTACATTGAAGACCAGGTGGATTCTCAAATTCTCTTCAAGGTGCAGATGAAGGAATTAAAAGAGATAAAATTTGCCGTCAGCTTTGAAGAAGCTCTCCCGATACTTGACAGTGATCATTTTGATTTTATTGTAATGGATATAAATCTTCAGGGTGAGTACAATGGTCTGGATGCACTAAAAATTATTCAGAAGATGCAGGGTTATGAAAATATTCCAATCATTGCAGTAACAGCCTACGTTTTGCCTGGCGACAAAGAAAAATTCATTGCTGCTGGTTTTGATGATTTTATCTCTAAACCAATCTTTAGAGAAAAAATGGTGAATGTGCTAGAAAGAATATTTTCTATGAAGATATAAATAATAGTTCAACCCATCATCCGGGGGGCCAGGTCATTTGTCTTCCGCCTAAAAGATGCATATGAAGATGGTTAACTTCCTGCCCGCCGTTGTTCCCGCAGTTAAATACTAATCTGAACCCGTCTTTAGCAATTCCAAAATCTTTAGCGATTTTATTTGCTGCGTCAAACATTTCTCCGAGCAAACCTGCATGCTCGAATCCTCTTATGTCAGTTACTTTTGGAATTTCGGCTTTCGGAATTATTAGAATGTGTACGGGCGCTTTTGGTTTTATGTCTTTGAACGCGAGCAAAAGCTCGGATTCATAAACAATGTCTGCTGGGATTTCCCTTTTGATAATTTTAGAAAAGATGGTATGACCCATAATTATTCCTCCTTTTCTATTCCATATTTTTTCATTTTGTTATAGAGGTGACTTCGCTGAATTTCGAGTGCTTCAGCAGTTTTGCTGATATTCCAATCGTTAGCTTTTAACTGTTTAACAATGAAAGCTCTTTCAGCCTTCTCTTTAAATTCCTGGAAAGAATTACTTTCAGCAATAATATCTTCCACAGAAGATTTACCTGCGGCGAATAAAAATTCAATATCTTTTTTTGTGATTTGCCGTTTATCAATTATTATGATTATCCGTTCAATTATATTTCTCAGCTCCCTTACATTTCCACTCCACTGCTGGCTCTGAAGAAGTTTGAGAGCTTCATCGTCAAAAGTGACCGGCAGCTTTTTGTGCTTGGTGGTAATCTCTTTTGAAAAGTGTTCGACTAAAACCGGGATATCTTCATGTCTCTCTTTCAGCGGTGGTATATGGATTGGTATAACATTCAACCTGTGATAAAGGTCTTCTCTGAATTTTTCTTTTTCTATTTCGGCTTTTAAATCTTTATTGGTTGCTGCAAGTATCCTGACGTCTATCTCTATTTTTTTACCACCGCCGACTCTTTCAATTTTACCGTCTTCTATTGCTCTTAAAACCTTAGCCTGCGCCTGCAGGCTCATATCGCCAATCTCATCTAAAAAAATCGTTCCCTTATTTGCCAGCTCAAATTTTCCGATCCTCTGCTGAACGGCTCCTGTGAAAGAACCTTTTTCGTGACCGAATAATTCAGACTCTATTAATTCATTCGGTATTGCAGCGCAGTTTACTTCAATAAAAGGTTTATCTCTTCTATGGCTTTTGTTGTGAAGAGCACGTGCAACTAATTCCTTTCCTGTTCCGTTCTCTCCTGAAATTAAAACGCGTGTATCGAGCGGACCGACTTTATCTATTATCTCAAGTATGTTCTGAATTGATTTGCTTTTTCCCAGGATTCTGCCATCACCGATAAGCGATTTTTTGATCTCAGTATTTTCTTTCAGCAGGTTAGTTTGTTCAACAGCATTTCTAATGCTCAGCAATAATTTTTCCCGGTCGATAGGTTTTTCTATAAAATCGAAAGCGCCTGATTTTGTTGCCTTGATTGCATTTTCAATGCTGCTGTGTGCGGAGATAATTACAACCGAAAGATCAGGATATTGTTCTTTCACTTTTTTTATAACTTCAAATCCGCTCATCTCCGGCATCTGAATATCGAGTAGCAAGGCAGAATATCCACCACTTTCGGAATTTCCGGCTAATTTATTGAGGCATTCATTTGCGCTTGTCGAATAGTCAGCATTATAACCCTCATATTCGAGGATCATTTTTATGCTTTCGCAAATCTCTTTTTCGTCGTCTATTATTAATACTGAATTCATAGATTGACTAAAATAAATTGCAGTGAATGAATTATCAGTACCTGTGAAGGAAGAATAGTTTTATTCTTCTTCAGAATTTTGCCAAAAATTTTTCCTAAAACATTTGTCATCATATCCCGTGGGTCTGCGGCCGACTGTACTTTAAATTTTTCTTCAAACTCTTCTACAAAATAACCAATTAGATTTCCGAAATCAAAAACCTTTGAGGTATAT
>JAKAGZ010000012.1 GCA_021815365.1 Bacteroidota bacterium | reverse complement strand
TACTTATAACCTAATCCATTATCATTCTTAAAAACGAAGAGCTGTCTTTATCATCTTTATTTTCCTCTTCATTTTTCTTTTCAGCTTTATCTTTTGCCCAATTATATCTCGAAGATTCAAATTTAAATCCGCTTTCAGGAGTTTCATCTTCAGCAGGTTCTATGGTGCTCTTCGGGCTTTTCACTCTTAATATAGTTGGAACATCAAGGTCTTCCTTATCTATATTATCACTTTCCAGGAAGTTAAAACCGCCGCGGAATGTTTCATGCTTGTTCGGCTTGATTTGTTCCGGTTTTGCTTTTTTGTAATTCTGTGCTGATTCAAAACCGGTTGCAATAACAGTATAAGAAACATAATCATTCATTTCCTCTTTTCTCACGCAGCCAAAGATAACATTTGCTTCCTCTCCTGCGGCTTCAAAGATGACATTGTTACCTTCATTAATTTCCTGCATAGTAAGATTGCTTGAACCGGTCACATTAAGTAGAACACTTTTAGCGCCTTTTATATTCACGCCTTCAAGCAGCGGACTTGATATTGCCTTTTGTGCTGCTTCAATTGCGCGGTTCTCGCCGCTTGCAATTCCGCATCCCATTAAAGCTTCGCCGCTCTGGTTCATAACCGAACGAACATCGGCAAAATCAACATTAATCAGACCTTCAACAGTTATGATATCTGCAATACCTCTGGTTGCTTCGTAAAGAACCTCATTAGGTTTATCGAATGCTGCAAAGGCATTAATATTTTTGTCAAGGATACTGAGCAGTCTTTCATTTGGGATCACAATCAAGCTGTCTACATGCTGACGTAATTCCATTATGCCTTGTTCAGCATTCAGCATTCTTTTCTTTCCTTCCCACCTGAAAGGTTTGGTAACAATGCCAACAACGAGTGCACCGGCACTCTGGGCAATTGATGCAACAACCGGCGCACCACCTGTACCTGTTCCGCCGCCCATGCCTGCGGTAACGAAAACCATGTCGCTTCCTGAAAGAACTTCTGCAATTCTTTCCCTGTCTTCTTCGAGAGATTTTTTACCAACATTAGGATCTGCACCGGCGCCAAGTCCGCGGGTAATAGTAGAACCGACCTGAATTTTGTGAGTCGCACTGCTGCTGTTCAGAACCTGTGAATCGGTATTTACAGCAACGTATTCAACGCCGATCAAACCTCTCTTGATCATACTCTCAATTGCATTGCATCCACCGCCTCCAACACCGACTACTTTTAAGATAGCTGACATTGATTTGTCTCTATCCAGGGTTGCGAATCGCGACATAGTTACCTCCTAAGTTGTGAATAATAATTTATAATTCATCAAAAAACTGTTGTATCCTTTTAGCCAGAAAAGAAATTTTTCCTTTACCTTTTATTTTTTTTGTTTTAATTAAAGTCTGGTATTCGCTCGATCTGCCGCCCGGTACACCGCGGATCAATCCGGCAACAGTTGCAAACTCAGGGCTTTCTATCTCATTCGACAAGCCGGAGCCTAATTCCTGCGGAACCCCGATCCTTGTCGGCAGCCCGAAGACTTCTTCAGCTAACTCACTGCATCCTTTAAGCAAAGAGCCGCCGCCGGTTAAAACTATGCCTGCTTTAATTTTATTTTTGAAACCAGCGCTTCTTAATTCATTATCTACCAGGCTGAAAAGCTCCCTCATTCTTAAACTTATTACCTGTGTTAAAAGACTTACCGGAATTTTTGTATTGCCTCTTGCACCCACACCTTTGATCAGAATATCTTCTTCTCTTATTATGGCGCTTTCAGTTGCATAGCCGTAATCACGCTTTAATATTTCAGCTTCTTCCGTGATCACACCAAGAGATTCACGGATGTCATTTGTAACCTGGTTACCAGCAACCCCGATAACTTTTGTATGCTTGATAGCTTTCTTATGAAAAATTGCTATGTCTGTTGTACCACCGCCAATATCTATCAATGCAACGCCGAGATCTTTTTCGCTCTCTTCAAGAACAGAGGAGCTTGAAGCTATCGGCTGCAGGATGTAATCCTGTACCTGGAGTCCTGCACGTTCTACGGATTTTTTTATATTCTGTATCGCAGGTATCGAAGCAAGCACAATGTGATTCGTTGCCTCAAGCCTCGAGCCTGACATTCCTATCGGGTTTTCAATACCGCCCTGGTGATCAACAGAAAATTCCTCAGGAATAATATGAAGTATCTGCCTGTCAGACGGAATTCTTATTGTTCTTACATCCGACTCTAATCTATCGAGATCCGATTTTGTAATTTCTTTTTCCTCACTGGTTATCGTTACATAGTTACGATGTCTTATGCTCGTTATATGTTCACCGGCAACACCAACGTTTACAAGACTTATCTGTATCCCTGCCCTGTTCGAAGCAATAGAAACAGCTTCCTTAATTGCTTCGGCAGTTTTGCCGATATTTGCCACAAGTCCTTTATGCAACCCTTCTGAAGGAGCAACGCCAAAACCGAGTATATCAATTCTATTGTCGTCTGTTTTTTCAGCTATCACTGCGCAGACTTTTGTTGTTCCTAAATCCAGCCCGGCTATAATGTTCTTTTTCATTAATTCAAACCCGTATTTTCAGATTTGCCGATGTAAATCTCATTAGCAAATCTCAGATCAATATATTCACTGTCTTCGATCACATTTTTCCCCGCTAGAATATCATCCCAGATAATATCGAGATAGACCATCTTTTTTGCGGCGCCGCTTTTACCATATATAACAGGAGTTTTAACACCCGAAAAAGTCAGGATAATATCTCCGCCCTTCCTCAAATTAATTTCAGCTAAATGCTGCATAATACTTTCGTTTGTTAATTTTGCCGCATCAATAATTTCAAATGCTTCTTTCATTTCGTTATCTTTTAAGAACGAGAACGGCTTAACTGCTGTTGTGTCAGACAAGTTGCTGATTATCGGCAGATCAGAAAATTTAGTACCCGTCAACAGCGGAAGAATCTCAAACTGATTTGTAATGAAAAATGGTTCCCCCGCATTTAACACTACCGCCTTGATGACTTTTTCTTTTATCTCGATTTTAACTTCACTTACACCGTCAAACTCAACATCAGCTTCTGAGATATACGGATGTTTTAAAATCCTGTCCTTGATAACAGGCAGCTTCAGATTCTGATATGCTGTCGAATCATCAAGCCTTGCAAATTTCAAATAAGCATCTGCACTTAACAGATTGTTTCCCGTTATTTCGATCATCCTTATTTCTCCTTTATTTATTTTCTTCTTTGCAAAAAAAGTTAAATAAAGCAAACCAGACACAAGCACCGTAAATATCAAAACACCTATTATTTTACTTTTCCTCTCACGCATTTAAGCTGACTTTTTTAGCAACTCGACAAATCTCTCACCTTGTTTCCAAATATCACCAGCACCCATAGTGATAATTATGTCCCCCTCTTTTTTTAAGACATTTAAAACACCAGGCAGATCATTTTTATCTTTTACGTAAATAACATTTTTGTGACCGAATTTTTTTGCACTGTCTGCAATCAGCTCACCTGAAATTCCTGCAATCGCCTCCTCTCTTGCAGGATAAACATCAGTACAAACAAACACATCAGAATTCAGGAACGATCTGCCAAATTCCTGGTAGAAATCACGCGTCCTCGAATAAAGATGCGGCTGAAAAACAGCTACGAGTCTTCTGTCCCACCCAGCCCTTATTCCGTCGAGAACCACAGTGGTTTCGGTCGGATGATGAGCGTAATCATCAATCACTAGAATATCTTTGTTGTATTTTACTTCAAACCTTCTGTAAACACCGGTAAACGATTCAAGCGCTTTTTTAATTATTTTAAAATCAATTCCAAGCTCGTGAGCTATTGTTACGGCAACGAGGGAATTTTTTACATTATGAAGACCTGGAATTTTAAGTGTTAAATCACCTAACTCTTTACCATAATATTTCACTGTGAACGAACTTGAAAACTCATTATGGGAAATATCAACTGCCCTTATGTCAGCCTGCGTTGTTAATCCATAGGTAATAATTTTTTTATTTATCTGCGGAATAATATCCTGCAAAGCCGGTTCATCCATACAAAGAACAACAAAGCCATAGAATGGAACTTTATTTGCAAATTCGATAAATGCAGTTTTTATATCGTCGAGATCTTTATAAGTATCAAGATGCTCTGTTTCCAGCGTCGTCAGAGCAGCAATAGTAGGAGTAAGCTTCAGGAAAGTCCTGTCAAATTCATCGGCTTCGACTACGATAAATTCACCGTGACCTAACCTTGCATTTGTTCCGCCAAGTCCGCTTAATTTTCCACCCACAATAATTGTGGGATCTATTTTGCCTTCAGTTAAAGTTAAACCGACCATCGAAGTGGTCGTGGTTTTTCCGTGAGTGCCGGCAATTCCGATCCCATATTTCATCCTCATACATTCGGCAAGCATTTCCGAACGTTTAATGATCGGGATTTTTCTCTCGGCAGCGGCTTTAACTTCTGGGTTATCAGGAGTAACAGCAGATGAATACACCAGCACATCAGCATCCTTTAAATTTTCAGGAGAATGTCCCTCATAAACTTTTATCCCTAACCCGCTCAGCCTGTTTGTAACTTCGCTCAAAGATTTATCAGAGCCTGAAATTTCAAATCCCTGGCTGAGAAGTATTTCAGCTATTCCGCTCATTCCAATTCCGCCAATTCCTACAAAGTGAACTTTTTTAATGTTCTTGAACATCAGTGATTCTCTATTTTAGATTTTATATCCTGAAATTTCTTTAATAAATCTTTCCCGTTTTCGTAATCATAAGGTCTTATCACGAGAGGTCTCTTCCTGTTATTTAATTTTATTCTTACAATTCTGAAAGCTCCGTTTTTCTCTTTGTCCTTACTGCTTGATATTCTGATCCTTACAATATTTTCAAGCCTGAATTCTTTCGTCCTGAACCTGTTGACAAATACTAAGCTCTTATCATCAAAGGCAAGGTACTTGTTCTTATATACGTTGAACAGAAGAGCAGCAAGAGAAACAAGAACTATAATTGCAAAAAAATAAATTATCGGGTCTCTCGTAATCAGCGTGAAAGAGTCTTCAACAAACTCACCCCGGATCAGAGCGTAAAGCAAAAATGCTACGAAGTATATAATTGTCGATTGATAGTAAAACGACATATTATATTTGAAAATTTCTTTTTTATTTTCTGCTTCGTTGCTCATAAAGCTTCTGCATATTTTATAGCGTTTTGTGCGATGATCTTTGCAGCATTCGGTTTTGCAAGGTTCAATGAATTCTTGTGCAAAACAGAAAGCCTTTCATCATTATTTATCAGAGAAAAAACCTCGCTAAAGATTCTTTCTTTTAATTCTGTGTCCGAAACAAATACTGCTGCATCCTTATCAAAAAGTGATTTCGCATTAAAGTGCTGGTGATTCTCTGCAACATTGGGTGAGGGGACCAAAATGCAGGGAACCCCCAGCGTCAGAATTTCTGCAATTGTTATACCTCCTGCTCGGGCAAGCAAAAGATCACTTGCAGAATATGCAAAATCCATTCTATCAATAAAGGGAAAGACTTTAGTGCTTTCTGATTCAGAATTTCTGAATTCTTCAAAATCATTCTTTCCTGTCTGCCAGATTACCTGGATACCTGATCCTTCAAATCTTTTAACAGACGATGCAACTGCCAGATTAATTGATCTTGCGCCGAGACTTCCGCCAAGAACCAGCAAAGTTTTTTTTGCAGGATTTAACCCGAAATATTTTTTTGCTTCTTCTTTCTGAATCAGCTTCAGGTTTTCTCTGACAGGGTTGCCGGTCAATAACAATTTCTCTTTATCTCTGAAATATTTTTTTGAATCGTCAAAGCTGATGTGTATTTCATCAGCGTATTTTTCTAATAACCGGGTTGTCACCCCGGGGTAGCTGTTCTGTTCAAGCAAAATAATTTTTGCACCTGTAACCGAAGCGCCAAAAATAGCCGGGCCTGAGACGTATCCGCCTGTTCCTATCGCTACTTTCGGTTTAAATTTCATACTAATCATTATTGACTGTATTATTGAAACAATTAATTTTACAGGGAACAATAAATTTTCAGCATTGAACTTTCTCGAAAAACCTTTGATCCAAATAGAACTGAAGCCATAACCAAGCTGCGGAACAACATTCCCTTCAATTTTAGATTTTGTGCCGACGAACAATATCTCTGCTTCAGGAACGAACGATCTGATTTTTTCTGCAACTGCAACTGCGGGAAACAAGTGACCTCCCGTACCTCCGCCGGCAAACAAAAATCTGTATTTAGTTTTCTTTCCACTCATCATTCTCCTTCATTCATAACAGAAGTTGAAGGAATGATATTTACTGCATTTTCTTTTTTAGCATTTGTATATGCAATGTTCACCAAAATTCCAACCGATGCACATAACAAAATCAGTGAAGTGCCTCCGTAACTTATGAAAGGCAGGGGCAGTCCTGTTGTAGGCACTAACCCGGTTGCGACTGCTGCATTGATAAAAGCATAAAGGATTATCGAAAAGGTGATTCCGAATGCAAGAAGCTGACCGAATGTGTCTTTAGTTTTCTTTGCAATTAAAATTCCTGCTGTAAACAAAACCAAATAGCTAACCAAAACTATAACTGAGCCGATAAACCCAAGCTCTTCACCGATGATTGCAAAAATAAAATCACCATAAGATTCAGGTAGAAATAAATTGCTTTGCATGCTATGACCAACACCAACGCCGAAAATTCCTCCGCTACCCAATCCTAACAAAGCCTGCTTTACCTGGATGTTTGCCGTTCCTCCGTGCTTTACAGCGTTTAAGAATGTAAATATTCTTTCCCTTGAATGTGCAAACAACATTATTGCTATCCCACTACCAATAAGAAACATTATTGCTGAACCGAAAAGATGTGTAACCTTAGCTCCGCCGATATAAAGCATCACAAAAGAAATAAGGACAAGCAAAATACCGTTGCTTACATTCGGCTGAATTAATATCAGCACAGAAATTATCACCACCCAGAAAAGCAAGTAGAGAAATCCTTCTTTATAATCTCTGATCGCCTCACCCTTGTCTTCGATAAGTGCAGCAAGATGAATGATCAAAATAAGCTTTGCAACATCTGCCGGCTGGAATGAAAAGAATCCGATGTTTATCCATCTGCCCGCACCTTTGATATTCTGTGCAAAGAATAAAGTCAGCAGCAGCACTATTGCAATAACAATTATAGCCGGTTTACTGTATTCTTTATAAATTTCGTAAGGCAGCGCACTGAACACTATCATCACTCCAATTCCAACAATAACTTTGAACAGGTGTGAATTGAATAAATGAAACAGACTGTCAAACCTTATAACGCTGTAAGTGCTGCTTGCACTCATAACAATGATAAGCCCAAGCAGCATCAATGCAAAAGCGTCAAGAAATATTGTTAATCCTAATTTTTTCATTTATAAATTAAGCCAAATGCTTACAAGTTATTTACAAATTCTTTAAATACCCTTCCCCTGTGCTGGTAATCTTCAAACTGATCAAAGCTGGCGCAGGCAGGAGATAGTAAAACGATCTCTCCTTGCCTGGCTTCTTTGTTTGCTGAAATAATAGCTTCCTGCAGAGTGTTTTTAATTTCAACTTTTACGTCTTTATGAAAAAAATTAAAAATAATATCTGCAGATGAACCTATTGCATAGATCTTTTCAACTTTTTCAATTACCAGATCTTTTATCTGGTTGTAGTCATTTCCTTTGTCCTGACCTCCGAGTATTAAAAATACTGGTTCACTAAAACTTCTCAGGGCGTACCAGACTGAATCAACGTTTGTAGCTTTGGAATCATTTATATATTTGACTCCGTCCAGTTCGCGTACAAATTCAAGCCTGTGCTCAACACCCTTAAAAGTTTTTAATCCTTCTTTTATTTTTTCATTATCGAAACCGAATATTTTTAACGCACTAATTGCCGCCATTGCATTTGCAATGTTGTGCTCTCCGGGAATCGGGATATCTGTCACATCGCACTCAAATTCCTTTTTACCTTTTTTGTTATAAATAATTTTTTCGTTCAGCCTGAAACAACCATTGTCCTGCACCTCATTTAAAGAGAAATATAAATCGTTGCTTTCGTGCGGCGACAAAAATTTATTTATTGTCTTATCATCTTTATTAAGTATTAAATAATCTGAATTGTCCTGATTCTTAAAAATTCTGAACTTCGAGTAAACATAATTTTCAAATTTATTTTCATATCTGTTCAGGTGGTCGGGGGTAATATTTAAAATTGCTGCAGCTTTTGGTTTAAAGGTATCTATCAAATCAAGCTGGAAGCTCGAAACCTCGAGCACAACGAATTCATCTTTTTTTACTTCCAAAGCAACTTCCGAAAATGCATCGCCGATATTTCCAACGACATAAGTTTTTGCGCCGCAGGTTTTTAAAAGATGACCGCACAAACTCGTCGTGGTGGTTTTCCCGTTGGTGCCGGTAATAGCAATTATATTCCCTTTGCAGAAAACAGATGCCAGCTCTACCTCACTGATCATTTTTATATTTTTTTCTTTTGCAGTCAAAATCACCTTTGAATTTAAAGGAACTCCAGGGCTTACAACCATAAGGTCACAATCATAAACTTTATCTGAATGCCTGCCAGTCTCAAATTCAATTTCATTGTCTTTCAGAATTTTTATTTGCTTCTCCAGTTTTTTTAAATCGCCGGAGTCACTTACAAACGGTTTTCCGTCCAATCTTTTAATTAATTTTGCAGCTCCAGTTCCGCTTCTGACTGCACCGATAACCGATATTTTTTTCCCTGGAATTTCCATTAGCGTATCTTAAATGAAGCAAGGCTTATAATTGCAAGAATTATCGCAATTATATAAAACCTGGTTACTATTTTCGGCTCGGGCCATCCGAGCATTTCAAAATGATGATGAACCGGGGCCATTTTAAAGATCCTTCTGCCTTCTCCGTATTTTTTCTTTGTATATTTGAAATACAATCTTTGTGTTATGACTGAAATTGTTTCCATAAAAAAGATGCCGCCGAGAATCGGAATGAGCAATTCTTTTTTTATCAGCACAGATAGAATTCCAAATGCGCCGCCCAAAGCAAGCGAGCCGGTATCACCCATAAAGACCTGCGCGGGGTACGAATTAAACCAAAGAAATCCCAGCGATGCACCTATCATTGCAGAAATAAAAACCGTCAGTTCGCCGGCACCCGGCAGATAAATGATATTCAAATATTTCGCATAAATTGCGTTACCGCTTACATAGGCAATGACAGCAAGAGCGAGCATCACTATTGTTGTCACACCTATTGCAAGACCATCGAGACCATCCGTTAAATTTACTGCGTTCGATGTTGCTGTAACTATAAATATTACAGACGGTATATAAAAAACTGAAAGATCAAGACTTACATTTTTCAAAAAAGGAACTGTAGTGATTGTACCGAACTCCTTAAACTCAGGACTAAAATAAATTACACACCCGATGATCAAACCAACCAGAAACTGACCTAGAAGTTTGTATCTTGCTATTAATCCGTTTGGTAATTTTTTGATCACTTTTAAATAATCATCAAGAAAGCCAACTCCGCTAAGCCATACTGTTCCTGCTAAAATCAGGATAACATACATGCTCTTTAACTCAGCCCACATTAAAACTGGAATCACTATTGAAATAATCAGTATCACGCCGCCCATAGTAGGCGTTCCTGCTTTTGACCAATGAGACTTTGGCCCATCTGCTTTTTTTGCTTCGCCGATCTGATGCTTCTCCAGAATTTTAATTATCTTCGGTCCCAGGTAAAAAGCAAGAATGAGCGCTGTAATTGCTGCTAAGGCGGACCGGAATGTTAAGTAACGAAATACTTTAAATCCCGGGGGGCTAAAAATTTTGTTTATATAATCAAATAAATAGTAAAGCATCAGCCTTTAATTTTTCCCTCTAAAATTTTTACAAATTCTTCCATCTTCATCCCGCGTGAACCTTTCACCAGCACGATTGTATTTTTGTAACCTAAGCTCAACAAAGATTTTTCAAGATTTTTTCTATCATCGTAATGCTTCGCCTTGCAGGTGCCGGATATTTTTTTGCTGCTCAGCTCTGAATAGAGACTTTTCATCATTGCGCCGGTTAAATGAACTTCATTTATTTTATTTTTCACAAGTACTTTTGCAAGGTCTATGTGATATTTCTCGCTTTCAATTCCTAATTCGAACATATCACCAAGAACAGCAATTTTTTTTCTTCCGCCAGAGATTTTATTCAGTGTTTCAATTGCATATTTCATTGATTCCGGGTTTGCATTATAAGTATCGTCAATCAGGGTGATTTTATTTTTGTAATTTTTTATAGTTAATCGCTTATCAATCGGTTTATTTTTTTTTATTCCATTCAATATTTGATTTTTATTCAGCCCGAGTCTGAAAGCAACTGCAGATGATGCTAACAGATTTCTTGCATTTTGCTCTCCGTAAACAAAAGCACCTGTTATGTTTATATTTTTATAGTTCAGCTCAACAATCTCTTTCCCATTCTTGTCAATCCCTTTTAATTCTCCCCTTACATCAGAGTTGTATTTAAATGAATATGTTATCTGTCTGTTATAATTTTTAACAGAGTTTTTGAGCAACGGATCATCCTGGTTTATAAAAAGAGTGCCGTTGTTTTTTATTGTTTCCTCGAATAAAGCAAATTTTTCTTTCAGCACACCTCTTTTATTTTTTAAAAACTCGAGGTGTGAGCTGCCAATATTTGTAATCAGTGCGTAATCAGGTTCTGCGATACTTGAAGTATATTGTATTTCTCCGAAATGGTTCGTTCCAAGCTCAAGCACTAATACCTGGTGCTTTTCATTTGTGCTGAGAATAGTTAAAGGCACGCCGATATGATTATTATTGTTCAAAATGGTTTTGTTAACCTTATATTTTTCAGCAAGCATTGCTGCGATCATTTCTTTTGTTGAAGTTTTGCCTGCACTGCCCGTAATGGCAATTACATTTAACCCGCAGATAGCGTATAATTTCCTTCTCCACATTCTTGCAAGATCACCAAGAGCTTTTGTTGTATCGTTCACAGTAATGACGGGCAGTTCCAGGTCGGAAAAATTTTTATATTTGTTTTGATCTATCATCACAGCAGATACATTTTTTTTTAATACTTCTCTTACAAAATCGTGACCGTCGAACTTTTCACCTTTAATAGCAATGAACAAAGAACCTTTTTTTATATTTCTTGAATCAATCGAAACAAGCTCAATATCACTATACTTATCAGAATTATAGACAACGGCTCCGGGGATTTCAAAAATATCTTCAAGTGTCAGATTTATTTTCTTCACAAATATTTCCGTGCTATTTCCTGGTCTGAAAAATGTTTTTTGACCCCTTTTATTTCCTGGTAATCTTCGTGTCCTTTCCCGGCAATTAAAATCACAGCATTATCTTCAGAAATTTCGATCGCTTTTTTTATTGCCTGCTCTCTGTCCTCAATAATTTCATAATTATCGGATGAAATTCCACTCTTAATTTCATCAATGATTTCAAACGGGTCTTCAAATCTTGGGTTGTCCGAAGTTATGATTGCTTTTTTGCTGTAGCTTGCAGCAATCTTTCCCATAACTGGTCGTTTGGTTTTGTCCCTGTTGCCGCCGCAGCCAAAGACCGTATAAACAGGGTTCTGATTCCTTACAATTTTTTTAATCGCAGCAAGTGTTTTTTCGAGGCTGTCGGCTGTATGAGAATAATCTACAATTACTTTTTTTGCACCGCTTCCTATAATCTCAAATCTTCCCGGAACCTGCAAAGTATTTTTAATTCCCTCAATCGCTTTCCGTTCGTCCACTCCCAGAAGAACGGTAACAGCAAATGCAGCTCCTGCATTGTAGGCATTAAATTCTCCGACTAACGAAGTAGAAGCATGGTAATGACTCCCTTTATATTCGATAGTAAACTTTGTTCCGCTCAGATCGTATTGAATATTCCTTAAAATAAAATCTGCATTTGATGCCGTTCCAAAGGAAAACAACTTTGCCTTAGAATCTTTTACCAGCAATGAACTGCTCCTGTCATCTGTATTATAGACACCAAATGCAGACTGTGTGAGGGAGTCGAAGAGTATTTTTTTTGCATTAAGATAGTTTTCAAAATTCTCGTGAAAATCCAGGTGATCGGAAGTTATGTTCGTAAATACTGCTGCACTGAAATTCAGATTATAAGTCCTCTTAAGAATCAATGAATGAGAAGAAGCTTCCATAACAGCGTAAGTGCAGCCCTTGTTGTACATTTCCAGAAGTATCTCGTTCATGTCATTCGATTCAGGTGTAGTAAGTGAAGCATTAAGCTTTTCCTCTCCGATATAATTTGCTATTGTTCCTGTCAATCCTGTTTTGTTCCCGGCAGTTTCTAAAATATTTTTAATGAAATATGATGTTGTTGTTTTTCCATTCGTACCGGTAATTCCAATCAGCTTTAATTTTTTAGATGGTTCTTTAAAAAAATAATTTGATAACTCAGCCAGAGCCACCCTGCTGTCCTTCACAAGAACTTTTGCAACACCCTGCCGGATAAAAATATCTTCGGGCACCGCTTTATTATCTTCGATGACTATAGCAAGAGCGCCTTTACTGATTGCATCCATAATAAATTTATGTCCGTCAGTATTAAATCCTTTAATCGCGACAAAAACCGAATTCTTTATAACCTTTCTCGAATCATATACAATCGAAGCAACATCTTTCCTCTGTACTTCTCCAACTACCTGGATCGCATGAACGCTATTTAATAATTGGGTGAATTCCATTAATATACCGATGCACCGTTGATCTTGATTTCCTTACAATCAATATTGCACAACAATCCCTTGGAAATTTTCTCGCCTGCTTTTATACTCTGCGAAATAATTATTCCTGAGCCATTGACTTTATATTTTAATCCCAGCCTGTTCAGAATTTTTATTCCGTCTCTTAAATTATAGTTAATCAGGTCGGGCATTTCATCAGTTGCAAAAGCACCCAGGTTGTCACCTAAAATTTTTACCGGCTTACCTGCCGGCACTAAATTTTCTTTTCCATTTTTTTTGTTATCAGCAAAAACAACTTTAAGGTCGTTTCCCTTTTTCATTTGATCAGGCTGCTGATCCTGGAAATATTTTACATCGGTATTTATAATTCTCTGCGCAACGTTTTTAAAGATTGGGGCAGCAACAAAGCCTCCATATTTTCCTTTCTCAGGTGAAATGACAAGTATCAGGCAAATTATTTTGGGTTTTTCAGCAGGGAAAAATCCTATGAAGGAAGAGTTATAATCCGATTTTGAGTAACTTCCATTAATTAATTTTTGAGATGTGCCTGTCTTACCGCCAACTGTTATAAAATCTAACTTCGCATTTTGACCTGTGCCATTCTTGACAACACCAACAAGTATTTTTCTCATCTCAGCGGAAGTTTGAGGCGAAATTACTGTCCTGACTTCTTTAGGAGAAAATTCCATAACGATTTTGCCGTTGTGCGAAACTTCTCTCTTAATTAATTGCGGCTGGTATAATATTCCACCGTTGATAATGGCTGAATAGGCAGTAATCAATTGAATTGGTGTAACAGCAACTTCATAACCAAAAGACATAAATGTCTTTGTAAACTGCGACCACTCATTTGGTTTTTTCAGTTTTCCTTTTACTTCTCCCGGTAAGTCAGTCGAAGTATAATTACCAAAGCCAAAAGCGCGTACATATTTATAGAACAGATCATCATCAATATTCTGCACTAACTTAGCCATCCCGATGTCGCTCGACTCTTCCATCACG
Source organism: Bacteroidota bacterium (assembly GCA_021815365.1). Taxonomy (GTDB): domain Bacteria; phylum Bacteroidota; class Ignavibacteria; order Ignavibacteriales; family Ignavibacteriaceae; genus JAKAGZ01. Next base: position 44,035 of record JAKAGZ010000012.1, on the reverse strand, counting down.
CCTTTTACGGTCAGCCAGGAATGTTTGTGCGTATCGAAAATAGATATGTTTTTAAATTTATACTTACCATTTTCAACAAAGACTTTATCATTCTCATTAACAAGTTTTTGATCGAGGAGAGCTGCCATTGTAATTGATTTAAAAGTTGAACCCGGTTCATACGTGTCGGTCACTGCTCTATTTCTTCTTTCATCATCAGAATATTCCCAATATTTATTGGGGTCATAATCATTCATGTTTGCTAATGAAAGGATTTCCCCGGTGTTAGGATCCATAATAATTCCTATCGCAGCGGTACCGCCGTATTCAGATAAGCCCTTCCTTAGTTCTTCCTCAAGAATTGCCTGATAAGTTTTATTAATAGTAAGAACAAGATTGTCACCGGGCACAGCCGGTTTAGTTTCCTCTTCAGCAACAGTGATCATATCACCGATAGCATCTCTTTCAACAAGCCGGGTTCCGTTTTCGCCTCCCAGTTGTTTGTCGAAAGCTTTTTCAATACCATTAACTCCCTGGTCTTCAGTTCCCACGAAACCTAAAACGTGTGAAGCGAGATCACCGTAGTGATAAACTCTTGTTGGATCTTCTTTATAAAATAATCCGTTGATTTTAAAATTGGTTAGTAAGAATGCTTTTTCACCGGGTGCCTTCTTTTCAAGGCAAATTATTTTTCCCGAATCACTCATCAGGTTGTAATAATAATTTTTACTTTTGCCGAATACAGAAGAAAATTTTTCAGCTATTTTTTTCTTCCCTTTGTTTGAAACCATCCGAAGATCAAGATAAAAAGAATAATCGTTTCTGTTGTAAACGAGAAGCACATTATTCCTGTCGTAAATCATTCCTCTTTCAGCATCAATCTTTTCCAGATTAGTCTGCTGTCTCTGTGCATAATATTTTAATTCTTCACTCCTGACGATCTGAATATCAACAAGTTTAATCACCAGGGCTGCAAAGACCAGTAAAATAAAGACTATTATAATAATTGCTCTCGAATTACTCATACTTCTCTTTCAGGATTTTATTTATCTCATCAATTTTATCTTTACTGACTGTTAATGACATTTGTGTATCTGTATTCTTGATCATACCGAGTTCATTTTCTGCAATATCTATAATCCTTTCATCTGATGTCAGATATTGTTGTGATGCAATTAAACTAATTCGTGTGTTTTTAAATGCACCCAGTTTTTCTTCTGCTAATACTTTTCCTTTTGTAAGCTCTTCACATTTTAACTTAACGCTTACATATCCAAGGCCCAGTAAAGTAAAAGCTATAAAAATGAAAAGAGTAAAAGCTATTTTTGATTTTGATCCTTTGTTCATACTCTTTCAGCTACTCTCAGTTTTGCGCTCCGTGCACGACTGTTCAGCATAATTTCTTTTTTCGTTGGAACAACGGGTTTTTTTGTTAATATTTTTAATCTCTGCTCTTTATCACATTTACAAACCGGAAAATCTTTCGGGCAAATGCAATCCAGAGTTTCATATTTAAAATGTTCTTTTACTATCCTGTCTTCTAACGAATGATAAGAGATAACCACAAGCCTTCCACCTTTTTTAAGCAGGCTGGTAGATTCATTCAAAAAAGATTTTAAAACATTTAGTTCATCATTTATGTAAATGCGCAGAGCCTGAAAAACTCTTGATAATGTTTTCGTCAGATATCTTTCAGGAACTATTTCAGAAATTATTTCTTTAAGCTGCAGGGTATTTTTGATTTGACTGACTTTTCTTCTTTCAACTATTCTGTGGGCAATTTGCCTTGATTTTTTTTCTTCTCCGAATTCGTAAAGTATTCCTGCTATATCCTCTTCGGAATATGAATTGACAATATCTGCAGCTTTCACAGTTTTGTTTTTATCCATTCGAAGATCCAGCTCAGCACTGTCACGATATGTAAACCCTGAAGAAGGGCTATCGAGCTGAAATGAGGAGACACCGAGGTCGGCAAAAATTCCGGTGAATTTCTGAAGCGATTCAATTTTAGAGATAACTCCTATTTGAGAAAAATTGAAGTTGTAAATTTTCATTCTCTTTTCTTCACAAAATTTCTTTTTTGAAAAGTTGAATGCATCTTTATCTATGTCGGTAGCTACAAGCAATGCATCACGATTTAACTTTTTTAATATTTCCTGCGAGTGTCCGCCAAAACCAAGTGTACCGTCGAAATAAATACCGGACTCATCGGTAACCAGGAAATCAATACTTTCTTTCAATAATACCGGCTTATGATGAATGTTCATCACGGCGCCATTACTTGTGCTGCAATTTGTTCATAAGTTTCGGGAGTAGCCTTCAGGTACTCATCAAAATCTTTTGGATTCCAGACTTCAATTTTTTTTAATGCACCAAGTATTATTACTTCTTTTTTAATGTGCGCATATTCTAAAAGTGTTTGCGGAATAAGAATCCTGGATTGTGAATCCAGGGTATCCTCGGCTGCGTGTTGTAAAATCATTCTGATGAATTTTGCTTTTTGCGGATCGAAGGGATTCAGCTCTTCTAGTTTTCTCTCAAAGACAAGCCACTGATCTAGAGGATAAACGTCTATACATTTCCCATTACCTCTCGTCATAACAAAAGTATCGTTCGCATCCGGTGATACTTGTTTGCGAAGCTTAGCTGGAATGCTGATTCTGCCTTTTGCATCGACTGAATATGTAAATTGACCTCTGAACAAAATCAATACCTCATTTGGTAATATTCACCATAATTCCCCACTACTCCCCAAAATAAGGGAAAAATTTGTCCATTGTCAAGAAAAAAATTCTTTTTCTTCCACTACTTCCCCAAATTTTTGTCATCTGGTCTTAAGAAGTTACTTTAAGATATGTCGTAAATTCTTCTTGTTGAAAGAATTTAAAAAATGAAATTTTTGATGATTCTGCTGAGTGGATAAATTAAAAAAAATTTTGTGTTTTTAGGGAAAATAGTCACGGTTGTTAAGCAACTGGCTTAAAAAATTACCATATAAAAAAAAGAGCCGTACTGAGAAAGTACGGCTCTACAATTCACAGACTATGTGCGGCTCACTTCTGAGGTCAGCCTCACTTGTTACACATCGCAGTTGAAGAGATGACCCCGACTTGTCGGGGTCATCTCTGTGAAAAATTATTTCATTAGAATCATTTTTTTTGTCACTACGTTTGGTCCGGCGACAATCCGATATATGTAGGCTCCGCTTGCTACCTTTGTTCCAAAATTATTATCTCCGTTCCATTGCACTGAATATGTGCCTGCATTCTTATTCTCATTTACAAGTGTCTTCACTTCCTGACCAAGTATGTTATATATCTTCATCGTTACAAATGACGACTGAGGCAGTGAGAACCTGATTATCGTACTCGGGTTGAACGGGTTTGGATAGTTCTGGGATAATTCGAAAGCAGAAGGTATTACATTTTTATTTTTATTATCATCAATACCAGTTACTGCGTCTACCGAAAACTTTCCAACAGGAGAATAATTAGAATACGAGTTCTTATCATTTTTCGACTGCACTCTCCAAAAATACGTCCCGCTGGATAATGTAGTGATTTCAAGATATTGATCAGTAAGATTTTCTTTGACAAACACAGGGGAACTCATATCTGCATTCTTTGAGATTTCAACTTTATATGTCTGGTTTGCTGCTGGTATTGTTGAAATCATCCAGGACAGAACGGGTTTACCACCGAAAACACTTACACCATCTTTCGGGCTTCCGATAGTCGGAGCTACAGATGATAAATTGCTTGCGGCAGTGTTAAAATAAGCACCGCCGTTAACATTTTGATCTGACCATGCAGAAGTGCCCGCAGTGCTGCTTATTAATCTTACTCTCCAGTGATAAGATGTACCGCTCACCAATGTTGACGATACATAATATGAATTCGCTGGAATACCTGTTACAGTATTTGTCCCGTCAAATGCCTGGTAGAATGGTTTTATTTCAACTTCGTAAGTAATAAATCCTGCAGGAGCGCTTGGTAAATACCAGGTTAAAACAGGATTGTTTGTATAAACAGTAGCCCCACCTAATGGCCAAGCAACAATTGGTGTAGGCGCACCGATTGCTTCCGGTAAAACAGTAAATGTTTCTGCCGGCGACCACGCAGACGTACTTGCACCGTTGTTACTTCTCACTCTCCATTTATAAGTTGTTGGAGAACTCAAAGGATTTATTATATCAAAATATTCAGTAGTTATAGCTGAATAAGTCGGTGTACCTGTAAATGAACTTGTGGCAGGAAGAATTTCTATATCATAAGTTATAGTGCCGGATGTACCAACTCCAAGATACCAACTAAGCCTCGGTGTTGTCGTATAAACTGAAGCATTACCAATTGGCCATGAAAGAACCGGAACAGGAGCTCCGTTAAATCCTGTAGCCACGATAAACGTTGCAACAGGAGACCAGCCTGAAACATTAGCCCCATTATGAGTTCTTACTCTCCACTGATATGTTGTACCTCCAACTAAAGAAGTAGTAATATTTAAGGAATTGCCAAATACCAGTGTAAAAGTCGGTGTTGAACCAAAAGAAGTATTTATCGGAACTATATCTACATCATAATAAATAGGTCCTGTTGCAGGGGTACTTAAATACCAGCTCAATGTTGGAGTAGCGTTATATACTGTTGTTCCGCCAACAGGCCATGAAAGAATTGGAACCGGTGCCCCTCCCTGACTAAGATCTACTTTGAATGTTTCTGTATATGACCAACCAGAAACATTAGCACCGTTATGACTTCTTACTCTCCATTTATATATTGTATTTGCTTCCAGAGGAGATGTCAAAGTTACCGAACTTGATGTTAAGCCTGCCAACCCTGTTGTTGGGTTTCCTGTAAACGAACTTGTGCCTTGCACAATCTCAACATCGTATGTTACAGGTCCGGGTGTTAATCCGGTATTCAGGTACCAGCTCAATGTTGGTAATGCTGTGTATATAGTAGCACCGCCGATTGGCCAGGATAATATTGGAGATACTGCACCAAGTGAAGCATCTGTTTTGAAACTTACTATATTCGAATATGCTGAATAGAACCCGGAGTTTACTTCTCTCGATCTTACCCTCCAGTAATAAACAGTATTTCCTGAACTTAGTTGTATCGTGTAGTTGGAAGTAGAAATCCCGTCAACTTCCTGAACGCCGAGAAGCATATTCGGATCCGTTGAAAATTGTAAATCATAAGTAAAAGTAAGACCATTGGAATTATTTAAGTACCAGCTTAATTGCTGATTAGATGAATAAACAATCTGCCCTCCGATTGGATTTGAAGGAATTGGAATCTGTGCCGTTGTTGTCGCAAAACTAAATACGTTTGAAAAGTCGCTGCTATCTTGTGTTGTATTGTTTACAGCTCTGACTCTCCAATAATAAATCACTGCACGCTGAAGGTTGTTCAGCGTCTGTGAGTTCGTTAAAACCGAGAAGCTGTCAAAAATCATCTGCCCCAGAAAATCTGGCTGTGTGTTGACCTGCAAATGATAACTTGTTGCGCCGTTAACCGGTGACCAGCTAAGTGTTAGACTTGTTGGTTGACCGACAGCACCGCTGTCTGGCTGCGGCAGCTCAGGAGTTTTTAATTTAGTCAGGAATGAAGCTATCGCAAAAGCACTTTCACCATTTGCATCCTGTGCTTTAACACGCCAGTAATAACGCGTATTATTTAATAGTCTCCCTGGTACGACAGTATATGAAGTACTCGAATAATCTACCTGCCATGCCTGATAAAGCGCAGTATTTAAAAATGTCTGATCAGGAGAAAGCTGCAAAACATATTTTATTGGTGCAACGCCTAAAGGAGCCGTCCAGATTAATGTTGGGGTCAGCGATTCGCTTGTTGTTCCATCAGGAATTAATAATGTAGGCGGAGCTATTACTGTTCTGAAATTAAATGTTGCAGAAAATTCTGTACTGTCTGTCGGAGAAATTTTTGCACTGACGCGCCAGTAATAAACGGTGTTATGTGCCAGACCTGAAATTGCTTGTGAGTTTGTGGCTACTGAGTAGCTATTAAAAATATCTGTGCCTGAAAAATTACTTGCTGTGTTAACCTGTACATGATAACTGACAGCACCGGTAACAGACGACCAGGTTAAAACCAAATTAACTGGTTGTGCAACTGAATTATTTGCAGGTGATAGTAAAGTTGGTCCTGCAGGTTTTGTTTTGAAACTAGCAAATGAATATGCGCTGACAACATTATTATTATCTTTAGCTCTCACGCGCCAATAATAAAGCGAATCATTAGACAAAATATGCCCGGCATCATTTGCAAGCGGCAGTTGTATACTTGTTGCTGTGTACGATAAATTTGCTACTCTCCACCTGTTGCTGTCAGTAAAGGTTGAGTCTGTCGAAACAAAAATATCATAAACTACTCCTGAGCCTGCAACCGGATTCCAGCTTAACAAAGGAGAAGTGGATACAGTAACACCATTTGGATTTAATCCTGTTGGTGCAGCAAGCACTGTTGTAAAGCTAAAAGTACCTGAAAAATCGCTGCTGTCATTCATTACTGAATTTTTTGCTCTGACACGCCAATAATAAACGGTGTTATTAGTTAACCCTGATATGACCTGTGAATTTGAAGTGACCGAAAAACTCTCAAAAACATTTGTACCCGAAAAATTGCTTGCAGTATTTACCTGAAGATGATAACTGGTCGCTCCATTAATTGCAGACCAGCTTAAAGTTAAACTTGTTGATTGTCCTAGTGCACCGTTTGAAGGTGAAAGTAATGTCGGGCTTAATAATTTAGTTCTGAAACTTGCAGTTGAAGATGTGTTCGATCCGTTTGCATCGTGAGCTATAACCCGCCAATAATAAACTGAATCGTATGATAAAACATTTCCTGGCAAACCCGGAACCGTTAAAGAAGTGCCCGTTAGACCAAGTGAGCCAATCCTTTGCCTTGATAAATCGGTAAAAGTAGGATCTGAATTTAAATAAACATCATAAGTGACCGACCCTGATCCTGTCGAAGCCTGCCAGCTTAAAGTCGGTGTTATTGAAACTGAAGTAACAGAAACAGGGAAGGTTAAAACAGGAGGTGTAACCTGGTTTGCTGTAGTAAAGCTTCCCGTTGCGTAGCTGCTGTTTCCCGAGCTGCTTTCCGCACGAACTCTCCAGTAATAAACAGTACTGTATGCAAGATTATTTGGCGGCAAAGTAAATGAGTTTGTTGAAATGCCGCTGCCGTTGAAAAGACTAGAACCACTGAAGCTTGGGTTTGTAAATATCTGTAATCTATATGTAATACCAGAGGCGCCAGTAGATGCTGTCCAGTTAAAAGTTGGTGTTAACAATACTCCGTTTACCCCATTTGGCGATAAATTAGTTGGTGCTGTTGGTAGTGCTAACGTCATGCCTGTAAATAATATTACAAACCACAACGAAGCAGAGAAAGACGTAAACAGTCTTTTCATATTTTCCCTCCTTAAGGAATGCTTTTGTTGATTTATAAATCTAATACGGTCTATATCATCTCTCTTTTAAAATAATCCCTGCTGTGGGTGATTATAGAGATTTTATAAATGTTTAAAAATTATCGGAGGGAGATAATTTAACCTGCCTGTCAATTCAGCAAGCAGTCTTATGCCGGATTATTCTAACCAACAACAATGCCATCATTTAGCAAAGAATAATTTTTTATAGTTTTGCTTAATTACTGAACTAAAAATTTTTAGAGTAAATAAATTTGAAATGAAAATTGTGGATTGAAGTGAGAAAGTGTTTTAAATCATAACAGTTTTTAAAACAGTTACAAACTAAATGAAGTAATGTTGAGCCATCTGCCGGAATCGAACCGGCGACCTACTCATTACGAATGAGTTGCTCTACCAGCTGAGCTAAGATGGCTTTTTGCACACTAAAAAAAATAGGCAGGTGAAATTTAACACATGCCTAAATATAACTCAAAAGAAAATCATCTTATTCTTTTTTTATGTCTGTTTTTTCTTAGTCTTTTTTTCCTTTTGTGAGTTGCCATTTTATGGCGTTTTCTTTTTCTGCCGCAAGGCATTTGTTACCTCCATTGTTCTTTTATTTTGTATGAGAGTCTAGTAATTCTTTTGCGCGCTTGCCAATTTGATTATTTGGATTTTGGTTAACAGCTTTTTTCAGCCACTCTTTAGATTTTTCTAAATTTCCAGCTGATAAGTTAACAATTCCTAAGTTTAAAAACGCAATCTGATGATCAGGTTTATACTTCAGAGCCTTTTCCATTTCACTTATCGCAGTCTTGAAATCTCCGAGATTGTAATAACAAACACCCATATCAACTCTTGCATCGGCATTCTTTGGCTCCAATTGTAAATATTGTTTGTAGTTTATAATTGCCTGTTCGTATAAACCTGAGTCATTTTTAAGATGAGCTAATGCCAGCAAAGTTTCTTTATCATTAGGGTTGGCTTTTACACGCGCTTCAAGCTCATTTATTTTTTGTAAATTGTTCAAATCTACGCCGGAGCTTTGGATTTGATTGGTCCCTGGGCTGGTTACCTGAACTTTTTTAGCATCAAAAATTCCTGAGAATATCAACAATAAAATTACTGCTATAAACAGCACTGCTGTAATTGTGTACAGTCTTTTTTTGCTTAAAGTTTTAGTTGCGCTTCCGGAAACTTTTTGATTTGTGCTTTTAGAACTGCTTACTTTTTTTTGGCGGTTTTTGTAATTATGCTTCTCTTTCTCTATAATTTTGTTTTCTGATTCTTCTGCCTCTTCTTTATTTTTTAACCTTACACCACAACCTCTACATACAACACTTGCCGCACTATTTTCTTCACCACAATTTTCACAGATAACCAGCTTACCTAATTCATCGGCAGAAAAATTTTTTTGTTCCTGCTTCTCAAACTCAATACCACATTCCGGACAGAATTTAAATTCTTTATCTAACTTAACCCCGCACTCAGGACAAAATTTGAACATATAATTCTTTTACTCCCGCCCTTTCATACCTTTATCAACTAAGTCTTTAAAATCTTTTGAAAATTTAAAAGTGGGAACAAAATGTTCGGGAACGAAAACCTGTTCACCTGTTTTGGGATTTCGTGCCTGTCGGGCATTTTTTTTCTTAACTTTATAACTTCCAAACCCTCTTATTTCTATTCCTCTGCCTTCTTTTAAGGCTTCGATAACAGTTTTAAAGAAGCCTTCAATAATGGCTTCCGTTTCAAGCTTTGTCAAGCCTGTGCCTGATGCAACTTTATCAACAATGTCTGCCTTAGTCATAATACCACCTTTCTATTTTTTAATATTGTATAACTCTTTACAAATCAGTGATTTAAATTATTGAAGATTTAGCGCAAAATCAACTTAAGTTGTAATAAGTAGTTTATCACTTCGTAAATGTTGTATTTATAATCAACTAAATCAATGTAAGAAAAATTTTTGACCTATCTATCCTGATAAAAATAAAATGTTTATTAGCTAATGGTGAAAAAAAAATTATTCTGCTGCAGGTCTCATATTGATAAGAAATCTCATAAATATTCGTATGTAAATTTATAAATTATTTTTTTGACAAAAATAAGAAATGGCATCATAATTGTTAAAATTATACTCGTAATAGAAGAATTTTTACAAATATCTCTCAAAGGAATAAATGGAACTGATACCGATCATCAAAGCCTCGCTTGGTATTTTTACTGTGTTAACTTCCTTTACTTTTATGGTTTCTTTTACTGTTTACAAGATCAAGAGCAGAAACCGTGTAAAGCCGTATGAAAGAGATACAGAAGAGATCAAATCAAATTTAATTCTTGAGGTTCACGAACCCCAGGAAGAAAAAGAGAAAAAAGAAAAGGATAAGAAATTTAAAGTACTGAACGAAAATGCTGATGGTGACCAGGTAAAGAAAATACTCAGAAAGAAGGAAGACAACCCTGGCTTGCAAAAAATTCAAAAACCTAAGGCGTCTGAAGTATTCAGACCCATCCCCAAACCATCTTCTTCAAAGAAATCAGAAAATGAGGTCTTTAATATTTATAGCTTCTATTCTAATAATGATCTCAGACCAATGCATAAATTAAAAATCAGTTCTGCAGCTTTGGTTGAATAACTGACCGCTAAGTCTTCCCACAATAAAATTATAACTTTTCACATTGCTTTTGTCCTGTCTTTCTTATCATTAATACTTTATTTTTATAATTGATATTTTGCTGTTCAATTATAACTATGCAGACTACAACTATTTATATTAAAAACATGGTTTGCGGAAGATGTATCAAAGTAGTTAGTGAAGAACTAACAAAACTGGGATTGACCGTTCAAAATGTTGAGCTTGGTGAAGCCACATTTGTTTCAGAGAATAACTCCATTGATATGAACAGAATAAGAGCAGTGCTGGAAAGTAATGGCTTCGGAATGTTAAACGACAAGCAAAGTAAAATTATCGAAAAAATTAAAACTATTATCATTGAGAAAATTCAGTCATCAACAAACGGTGAATTAGAAAAATTTAATTTTTCTAAATACATCTCAGAAAACCTGAACATAAGCTATCAATACCTGAGTCATCTTTTTTCTTCCCTTGAAGATATCACAATCGAAAAATATATCATCCATCAGAAAATTGAAAAAGTGAAGGAACTGTTAGTCTATGATGAATTAACGCTCAGCGAGATCGCATTCAAATTAGGTTACAGCAGTGTTCAGCACCTTTCAAGTCAGTTCAAAAAAACCACCGGTTTCACTCCGAGTCATTATAAAAATCTAAAAAACAAAAAAAGAATTCCTTTGGATAAAGTTTAAAATTCTATAAACTTTTTAACAGAAAGTGTAAGGCTTTTTGATACCTGCAATCATAATTTTACCCCGCAGATCAAAATCAATGGAGTAAAAAAAATGATAAGTAAAAAATTAAATATTGAAGGAATGTCCTGTCAGCATTGTATTCATTCAGTTAGAAGTGAACTTTCAAGGCTGGGTATAAAAGTAAAAGATGTAAAGATAGGTTCGGCAGATATTGAATATGATGAGAATAAAATAAAAGACAGCGATCTTAAAAACGCTGTTGAGAAAGCTGGTTACAAAATAGTAGCTTGATCAAGAAAAAGATAAAAGATTTTCAGGCAAACCAATGAATAACAGGAATGCAACAACAAAGAAAATTACTGTACCTGTCGAAGGAATGACGTGTGCAAGCTGTGTGGTGAGAGTTGAAAAAGCAATTTCCAAAGCTGAAGGAGTAAAAAATGTATCGGTCAATTTCGCATCTGAAAAAGCTTCCTTTGAATTTGACCCGATGAATACTGATTACAGAAAAATTGAAAAACTTGTAGAAGAAGCGGGATACAAAATTCTGCTTGATAGTGAAAAATTAAGCGGTGGTTCTTTTAGCGAAAAAGAAAATCCTGACCAACACACTGAATATGAAAAAAAGCTGAAAAGAGATCTTATCTTTTCTGCAGTAATGACAATCCCGATTGTTATAATAAGTATGTCAGTATCGTGGGAAAATTTCCACAAAATGCTGCCTGTTTCAATAAACGATATAAATAAAATTTTATTTTTATTGACACTTCCTGTAGTCTTTATATCCGGCAAAAGATTTTACGTTATCTTTTGGAACAACCTGAAGCATCTTTCAGCAGACATGAACTCTCTGGTAGCAGTAGGTACAGGTGCGGCTTTTATTTTCAGCACTATTGTTGTACTGTTCCCAGAATTAGTTCTAAAGCCAGGAGATTTACCTCACGTTTATTTTGATACTGCAGCAGTGATCATAACATTAATTTTAATGGGAAGATGGCTTGAGGCGAGAGCAAAATCAAAAGCTAATACTGCGATCAAGAAATTAATGGGGCTGCAACCAAAAACTGCGATAGTAAAGCGCGGCACTGCAGAAATAGAAATTCAGCTTGATGAGCTTCGGATAGGGGATATTGTTGTTGTTAAACCAGGGGGGAAAATTCCTGCAGACGGGAGAATTGTCTTTGGTAATTCTGTACTCGATGAATCAATGATAACAGGCGAAAGTAAACAGGTAGAAAAAGTAATCGGCGACAAAGTTATCGGAGGAACAATAAATAAAACAGGCTATTTCGAATTTGAAATATCTGCAGTAGGCAACAACTCAGTTCTCGGTCAAATAATTAAAATGGTTGAAGAGGCACAGGGTTCAAAAGCACCGATACAAAACTTGGCTGATAAAGTTGCTGCTATTTTTGTTCCCACCGTAATCGCATTTGCGGTTTTAACGTTTATAATGTGGCTAATCTTCGGAGGGAATAATGCTTTTAATTCCGGATTAATTAATTTTGTCGCTGTTCTGATAATTGCATGCCCCTGTGCACTTGGTTTAGCAACCCCGACAGCATTGATCGTTGGTACTGGCAAAGGCGCTCAGCTTGGGATATTAATAAAAAATGGTTCAAGCCTTGAGCTTGCTCATAAAATCACAACAGTAATTTTTGATAAGACCGGTACGATCACAAAAGGCGAGCCGACTGTAACAGAAATTTTTACTTATGGCATTTCGGAAGAAGAGTTACTTAGGCTCGTTGCTTCAGCAGAAAATAAATCAGAACATCCAATTGCAGAATCAATAATAAAATTTGCAAAGGAGAAAAATATAAATTTCGTTGAGACTGAATCATTTCACAGTATTACGGGCAAGGGGATTTCAGCAGTAGTTAATGGCAGAGCCATCGTTATTGGTAACGAAAAATTAATGAACGAATACTCGACGAATCTTGACATCTTTAAAGAACAAATTTTAAAGCTGAATCCAACGGGGAAAACAACTGTCTACGTGAACATTGACGGAGAACTCAAGGGGCTTCTCTGCATTAGTGATTCTGTAAAACCAAACTCAGCAGAAACAATTAAAAGACTTAAGGAAATGAACATTAAGACAGTAATGATAACAGGAGATGATAAAAAAACTGCTGAAAGCATTGCAGAACAAATCGGCATAGATTTTTTTGAAGCTGAAGTAATGCCCGGTGATAAAGCCAATGCCATTAAAAAATACCAGAATAATAATGAAGTTGTTGCTATGGTAGGTGACGGAATAAATGATGCGCCTGCTCTTGCTCAAAGCGATGTGGGAATTGCGATCGGCACAGGCACCGATATTGCGATGGAGTCTGGTTCAATTGTTTTAATGAGCGGCGACCTGAACGGTGTAATAAATGCAATAAGACTTTCTAAAAAAACTCTATCTATAATAAAACAAAATTTATTCTGGGCTTTTATTTACAACGTTATAGGTATTCCGCTTGCAGCATTTGGATTGTTAAACCCGATGTTTGCCGCATTCGCAATGTCTATGAGTTCAGTTTCGGTGGTAAGTAATTCTTTAAGATTGAAAAACTTTAAAGCAAAATAATAGGTAATAATAAATTAAAAAACTCCGGGAGCGGCGACAAAAAGTACCGGGGGGTTGATTAACAAGACAAGTATTTTTGTTTTTTAATTTTCACAGAATTGTACCTATACTACAGCCACAGAATTTAAGATGCTAAGGAATAATTGTTAAATCTGGCAACAAAAATTTCCTGCCTTTGTTTCTTAGAAACGGAAACAATCTTTTCAAGTTTTGCTGCTGTTCTATCAGAAATCCATTCTTCACCGCATTGCGTACAAACTTTTGCCGGCACATTCCTGATCACTACTACTCCTGTATTATAATCAACTGTAAAACTTGTAGTTGAAGCAACTTTCATTCCACCGCAGATCGGACAAATATTTCCTTTCATTTCCTTTTCCTTGTTTTATAATCACTTTCAAATATTTCTATGGTTGGTTTATATGTTGTAATAATATACACTTTATTCTGTCTTTCGTCAAAAGATGTTACGACATGTAAAGGTTCGCCATTAACAATTTTGAAGAATAATGCACTAGAAAATGGCTTATCATTCTCATAGCTCTCTATCATTTCTCCTTTTGTAATAACTTCTTTAACGTCTTCTCTCTTTATACCTCTTTGCACCATTCTTTGAAAAACATGTTTTCGCCATTCAATCCTTCCTTTTTCGACTGCCGTTTTAAATTTCTCTTCATCCATATATTTAATATAGAAAAACTTTCATCTAAAAGTTCACGAAGGATAAATTTATTTGATTAAATCTTCGGTAATCTTTCAAGGTACGAACTGTTGCTTAAAACAGCAAATGTTTCAGTTCTTCTTAATTCATCAAGCGTAAAACAATTCATATAACTCATCGAGCTTCTTAAGCCATCTGAAATACTATCAATCACATTTTTTACCGTGCCTTTATAAGCTACCATAGTTTCTTCGCCCTCGATAAATTCATTTTTCATTTTTACACCGAACGATGCCGAGCCTCTGTATTTTTTCCAAAGCTGACCATTGTATTTAATTATTTCACCAGGAGTTTCTTTTGTTCCGGAGAGCATTCTGCCAAGCATAACTGCGTCAGCGCCGAGTGCAATAGCTTTGGCAATATCACCCGGACTTTTAACCCCGCCGTCTGCAATTATTTTAATATTCAGCTTCTGTTCATTTCTTGAAAATAAAACATTTAATAGTGAAGAGACTTGCCCGATGCCTATTCCTGTTTGTATAGAAGTTGTACAAACGCTTCCGCTGCCTATTCCAACTCTAACAGCATCTGCACCGGCATTTTCGAGTTGATGTAAACTTTTCCCGTGTGCAATATTGCCAACTATCACCTTAACATTTAATTTCTTTTTTACTTCTTCTGTCTTGTGCAGCACTTCGTTATTGTTTGCGTTGGCAGTGTCAATACAAATAATATACCCTGCGTCAGCTAATTTTTCAACTTCACTCATTGGTGTTGTAAGAGCAATTGATATCCCCCTGATTTTTTTCCCGTTATTATTATTTCTCAGAATTTCTTTAAGTGAACTATCGAACCTGTTTAAAATTCCCAGGCAGCCAAGTTCAGTCAGAGATTTAGCCATTTCAATCCCTGTAACAGTTTCCATCGGGCTTGATATAACGGGAAGGGCAAGCTGCAATCCTAAAAAGCTGCAGCTTGTTGAGGCTTCAGTCCTTGATTTAACTCTTGAAATTTCTGTGGGTATTAAACTGATGTCATCATAAGTTAATGATTGATGAAATTCATTAAGCGCTTCTTTAGAATATATTTTCATTTATGGATATTTCCTTTATTAAAATTATGTGAAAAGATTTGCTGACGTAACAACAGTTACGATTAAAAATTAAGAGTAGATTCAAGTTCATCAAGCAGTTGACTCATTTTCTGAGCAACAGCAATAACAGGGTCAGGTGAACTCATATCTACTCCTGCAGCTTTTAAAATATTAATAGAATAATCACTGCTGCCTGCTTTCAGGAAGTTTAAATATTTGTTTACTGCCGGATCTCCGTCAGCAAAAACTTTTTCGGACAAAGCCTCTGAGGCAGCAAATCCTGTTGCATATTGATATACATAAAAATTATAATAGAAATGAGGAATTCTTGCCCATGTATAATTTTCTTCCTCATCAATAACCATATTGGGGCCCCAGTATTTCTGATATAGTTCTCTGTACATTCTGCAAAGATCTTCATGTGTTAAAGCATGTCCGTTTTCGGATTTATCGTAAACCAGCATTTCAAATTCCGCAAACATAGTCTGACGATAAAACGTTGAAGTAATGTTGTTCAGATATTTCTCCAGCAGATATAATTTTTCTTCTTTTGAAACTGATTTTTTTATCAGATGATCAAGAAGCAAGGCTTCATTAAAAGTTGAAGCTACTTCAGCGAGAAAGATAGTATAATTTGCATAGGGGAACGGCTGGCTTAATCCCGTATAGTAAGAATGCATGTTATGCCCCATCTCGTGAGCCAGAGTAAATACATCATTCAAAAGATCTGTCCAGTTTAATAAGACGTAAGGATGCACTCCAAAAGTAGTTCCCGAAGAATAAGCACCACTTCTTTTTGAATGTGTTTCGTAAACATCTATCCATCTTTTATCAAATGCTGTTTTCAGTGAGTTAAAATAATCTCCACCAAGAGGTTTTAACGCTTCGTAAATTATTTCCTTACCTTCTTCAAATGTATATTTTTTTTCTTCTATTGAGAAAAGAGTTACGTATGTATCGAACGGATGGAGTTCGTCAAGTTTTAATAATTTTTTCTTTAACACAGCCCATCTTTGTAGAGGTCTGAGATTCTTATTTGTATTTTCAACAAGATTATCGTAAACAGAAAGAGGGATATTATTTTTGTCGAGAGCTGCTTCTCTTGCAGATCTGTAATTTCTTGCTTTAGCATGAAAAATATTAGCTTTAATATTTCCATTGAACAGAGCAGCAAAAGTATTTACGAAATCTTTATATGGCTGGTAATAACTTTTGTAAGCCTGTTGCCTGAATTTACGATTTTTAGAATACATCGCAGCATAATAACGACCATGAGATATTTCTATTGTTCTGCCTTCTGTATCCTTTACTGGTGAAAATTTTAAATCGGCATTAGTAAACATTGAAAAAGCATTGTAGCATGCCTGAGTAGCCTCAGACGAAAGTGCAAGAATTCTTTCCTGCTCCTGTGAAAGTGTGTGGACTTTTGTTCTCAGCAAATCTTCAATAAGATGCCTGTAAACTTTCAGCTCATTGTTTGTATCTAAAAATTTAAGAAGTTTTTCTTCGGGAATGGTAAGTATCTCGGGACGGATAAAAGAATTTGCGGCTGACACCTGAGCATAAAGGTTTTTAATCCGTTCATCCATTGCCTGATATTTTGTTACGCTCATATCACTGTCTTTCGAAAGCATTGCATATAAATAAAGCCTCTCAAGTTTAATTCCGATTTCATCATCAAACTTCAGGCATTCAAATAAAGACTCAGAGGAATTTCCTAATTCACCTTTAAAATTTTTGTAACCGTCAATATTACCTTTAACCCACTCAAAATCTTTTTCCCAGAGATCTTCGGATTTATAAATATCGGACAGGTTCCATTTATATTTCTCGTCAATTTCCGACCTGGAAGGCAACGAAGATACTTCTGTTTTTGAATATTTAGTGTTGTCAAAAATTTTTTTTACAGACATAAAACACCCTTTCCCCTTCTTTATTTTAAATTAGCTGGAAATATTAATTAGCTGTGTCAAAAAGTTACGAAAATATTATATAAAGTTAAATGAGGCCGACGTTTTTTATAGTCTGCTGTACGTTTAATTATCCACAAAAATAGCGGGCATTATTTCAAATCATTAAACAATTGATTTTTTGCCGACTTATAAACATTCAGATTTTGCAATTCGGCTTTCTAATTGCTACTTTCTATTAATTAAAGAAATAAATTTATTTTTTATAAAGGAGCCTCAGATGAAACACGTTTTGAGTTTTTTTACTATTAGTCTTTTTGTAATTGGCTTTTTCCAAACCAGTACTTTTTCTCAGACAAAGTTTGAAGGGAAAATAGTCATGAAGATGACAGATGGCGATAATACTCCTTCTACGATTGAATATTATGTTAAGGATAATAAGATGCGCGTTGAGGGACAGGAGGAGGGAATGAGGGGTGCTATGGTGATAGATTACCAGAATAAAAAGATGATGATCATTATGCCTGAGCAAAAAATGTACATCGAATATCCTTTCGGATCTGCAATGGATAAAGAACAGACCAGCCAGACTGCCGAGAAAAAAGAAGAGGGAAACTTTAAAATGACGGGGGAGACAAAAGTTATTCTTGGATACAAATCTGAAAAAATAATTTATACAGATAAAGATGGAACTCAGGATGAAGCCTGGATAACCAAAGGTTTGGGCAGAAATTTACTAATGGGTGATCCGATGAAAGATAAAAACCAACCTGAATGGCAGAAAAAACTTGTTAGTGAAGGATTTTTACCAATGATTGTTATTACTAAAGATTCTGATGGAAAAATCAAAAGCAAATTAGAAGTGATTTCTATTGAAAAAAGATCGCTTGATGGATCGTTGTTTACTCACCCGGCAGATTATAAAAAAATGGAAATGCCGTCAATGAATAAATGATTTGATAAAACAAAGTCATTGCTGTTAAAGAGTAAAAAGTTTTTTTGATAGCCCGATTTTGAACTTGCCAGAAAAATTCTGAAAGTGGTAAGACACACTAGCCGGAATATTATTTATTATGGTAGCTTGTTTGCCATCTATATTATTTGCTATCAATGCCTGATAAAGTGTCAGCTTACTCTCCCCTATCACCCTGATCTGAACCGTTCCTCCTCCATAACCTGTCACAGTAATAAATACATCGGTTTCGGTGATATGCAATAAAGTGCTATCTGTTTTAAGGAAAGAAACTTTATCAGCATCAATTTGAAAAGAATAATTATTTTCAGATCTTGAAATAACCGGTTCGTTTAAATTGCCGACAGGGTTTCCCGGGTTTATTATTCCCTCCCTGCAGCAAGGTATTTGCACAACGGTTAAGAAAACTATTCCAATTAAAACCCAGGAATTGTTTTTCAATATTAAATTAAACAATAAGTGCATCTTTCTTTGAATATTCTGTTTAACCTGTTTAACTATATCAACAAGGTCACAGCCTTATACTTTTTGTTAAAACTTACTCAATTCGACCCAAATAAAAAATCCAAATTTTAATTTTTTAAAAGTCCTGTATATTCAGAAAAAAAATTGCATTGCTAAGCTCATTGTGTTAAATTTGCAAAAAATCATTCTCGTTCAAAAAAAGTTGATGATGAAATCTATCCAAAGATTAAACCTAATTACTTTTATTTTTTACTTTGCTGCATTGTTACTGCTTGCTTATTCAATTGTTGACCGATACATATTTGAGGTACCGAAAACCGCCTTGCAGAATCACCCGCCTCCGAAACTTAATGAATATGGCTTTGTTTCCACTAACCTTTTGCGTGACGATTATTCAGTTAATCAAAGTGAAACTTTTTCCGATATACTCCTGCAGTATAATATATCTTACCCTGTCATAGACCTAATTATAAGAAAATTCAAAGATGTTTATGATTTCAGTAAAATTACATCGGGCAACAGTTACCATATCTACACTACAAAAGATAGTTCAGCTAAGATCGAGTACCTTGTTTATGAAAAAAATCCTGTTGACTATGTGGTTGTCAATTTAAAGGATTCAGCATTTGTCTTTTCAGGATCTAAAAAAGTAGAAATGAAAACAAGGACAGTCAATGGGGTCATAAATAATTCCCTTTACCAGACAATAACGGATAACGAAGTTGATCCAGAATTAGTAATTAAACTATCTGAAATCTATGCTTGGCAAATTGATTTTTACAGAATTCAAAAGGGGGACAGTTTCAAAGTTATTTTTGAAGAAGAATATGTAGACAACCAGCCTGTTGGAGTTGGAAAAGTCATCGGTGCATATTTTAATCATGCAGGCGAGTCATTCTATGCAATTAATTTTGAACACGGCAGTGAGCGGGGATTTTTTGATAAGAATGGAAAGAGTTTGCGAAAAGCATTCCTGAAAGCGCCTGTTAAATTCAGCCGGATAACTTCCAGATATTCTTTGCACAGATTCCACCCGATTGAACATAGAATAAAAGCACACCTTGGGACTGACTACGCAGCACCGACAGGAACCCCGATACTATCAACAGGTGATGGGGTTGTTATTGCTGCAACCTATTCAGTATTTAACGGGAACTATGTAAAGATAAGACACAACAGTGTCTACACAACTCAATACTTGCACATGTCACATATTGCGAGGGGGATACACAAAGGAGCTCGAGTTAAACAGGGACAGGTGATCGGCTATGTGGGAATGACAGGAGAAGCAACGGGTCCGCATGTCTGCTACAGGTTCTGGAAAAACGGAGCTCAGGTTGATCCTTTCAAACAAAAGATTCCTTCAGCTCATCCGCTAGCTGCAAAATACTTAACGGAATTTGATAAAATAAAAGATAAAGTAACAGCTGAGTTAGATTCGTTGGGCAACAAAGAAGAAGTTAAAGTTGCTTCGGCAAAACCGTAAGAAAGCTGTTTTGTAATGGTTCAAGTGGAAATAGACTTTTTGAAAAAATATTTTGGTGAAGTTGATTTATAATAAATCTCAGTTAATGTCCCGCTTCACTTCAGCTCCGCTAGCTTTTGTAATACTTTTAGGTTTCTTTTCATTATGCAGCCTGATTTTTCTTCCAACATTCTTCTCTTTGTATTGCAGCTTTCTGAAGCTTCTGCTTTCATATTTGTACTTAAAGCAAGGCAATGTAAATATGGCAAAAAAGCTAAACAATAGTATTATGCAGAGAACCCGAACACATCTTTAAGTGTAAGGGCAAAGCTTAATAATTTTAATATCGCATTATATAACGAGAATGATTTGAACACAGCCGCTTGATTATTAAGTGAACTTAAAGCTCAATCGGACTTTATCTACACCAATGGAAGTATCGACAGCAGAAGAGGCGTATAATGTGTACGGTAATTTGCTTTCGGCAAATCTTGGCTATTCATTGCTAAAGCTTCAAATCAAAAAGGCAGAAGAAAAGCCAACCTCGTATTCGCTTTCGCAGAACTACCTTAATCCATTTAATCCAGCGACTACAATTCATTATAAAATTCCGGTTGACGGGTTTGTAACTATAAAAATTTATGATGTACTCGGGAAAGAGGTTGCGACACTTGTCAACGAAAATAAGACTGCGGGTAGTTATAATGTAACCTTCAATGCAGACAATCTTGCCAGAGGCATTTACATTTACCGAATGAAAACAGGAACATTTGTGGCAAACAAGAAGCTTGTGCTGATGAAGTAAAATTAAAGTAGAGGAGAGGCTCATCTTTGATGATGAACCTCTCCTGATAAATATCTACTGATAATCACTCACCGATATTGACAAAAGAAATTATTTGCATTAGCTTAGCCGGTGAGCTTTTAAATGAATAAAAATAAATCATCATATAGAGCCCTACCAACCCCGAGTGTGACTACTCCCACCACACCAACCTTTATGTCTGGCGGTTGAAGCAGGGTTATATAAAAATTTTCAGTAGTTTTAATAGAGACCGGCTTCAAAAAAGGAGCCGGTTTTTTTGTTTTAAGATGAATTAAAAATATTGCAGGTATAGTATGCAGAAAGAAGTTACAGCTTTTGCGCCGGCTTCGGTAACAAATGTCGGCTGCGGGTTTGATGTTCTTGGTTTTGCTCTTGACGATCCCGGTGACGAGGTTGTAGTCAGGCTGAACGGTCACAAAGGGTTGGCGATAAAAAATATTACCGGCGACAACGGGATGATTTCAAGGGAGATTGAAAAAAATACAGCAGGCAGAGCCGCAAGCTCATTTGTAAATGAGATTGGTTTTAAGGAAGGGATCGAAATTGAAATTCATAAAAAAATGGGATTGGGCACCGGTCTGGGATCGAGCGCTGCAAGCGCGGTGGCTGCGGTTGTTGCGCTCGATGCATTGCTCGAAACAAAATTTGATAAACGAACACTAATGAAGTTTGCACTGGAAGGCGAAAAGCTCACCTGCGGCGGCAGGATGCATGCCGATAATGTGGCAGCGTGTTTGTACGGAGGTTTTATAATTGCGAGAAGCGTGGATGAGCTTGATATAATAAATATAGATTACCCGGATGATCTTTACTGCACAATTTTGTATCCGCATATTGTGATGGACACTTCAGATATGAGGAGGATTTTGAAGAAGGATATCTCTTTAGCCGATGGAGTCAGGCAATGGGGAAATATAGCAGCGATGGTTGCGGGCTTAATGAAAAAGGACTACAAACTGATTAGCCGCTCACTTAAAGATTATATAATTGAGCCGGTTCGTTCTGCATTGATACCCGGATTCAATGAAATAAAAAATGCGGCGCTTGATAACGGTGCTCTGGGCTGCAGTATCTCCGGTTCCGGTCCGTCAATCTTTGCACTTTCACGATCCGGAAATAATGCGGAAAAAATTGCCGGTGCTATGCAAAATGCAGCAAACAAACTGGGAGTAGAAAACGAAGCATTTATTTCAGGAATAAATAAAGCAGGTCCGAGAATCATTTCAAAGAATTTTTAGAGCAGCATTGAAATACTTCAGCATAAATAGAAAATCTGAACCCGTTACTTTCAGACAAGCGGTATTGAGTGGAATAGCTGCAGACGGGGGATTATATCTTCCCGAAACTTTTCCGCAGGTAAAAGATAAATTCTTTGCAGGCATAGAATATCTTTCCTTCAATGAAATAGCTATGAAAGTTTTACAACCTTACACGGCGGATGAAATTGAACCGGATGAATTAAAAAATATTATCGAAAGAGCTTTTAACTTTGACGCACCACTGGTTCAGCTTTCAAATAATTTATACGTCCTTGAACTTTTCCACGGACCGACGCTTGCATTCAAAGATTTCGGCGCAAGATTTATGGCTCAGGTTACTTCTTACTTTCTGAAAGACAACAATAAACAAATAACTATTCTTGTTGCTACCTCCGGTGACACAGGCAGCGCTGTTGCAAATGGATTCTACGATGTACCCGGAACAGAGGTTATCCTTCTTTATCCTTCGGGAAAAGTGAGCGTCATACAGGAAAAGCAGCTAACTACTTTCGATAAAAATATTACTGCACTTGAAGTGGAAGGAAACTTCGATGACTGTCAAAGACTGGTAAAAGAAGCCTTTGCTGATGAGGAATTGAAAAAAAGGATACATCTTTCTTCTGCAAATTCGATAAACATAGCAAGGCTGCTTCCGCAATCGGTTTATTACTTTTATGCGTATGCACAATTATCAGAATTGATCACAACGCGAAAAGAAAAAAAGCTGCCGGTTGTTTTTTCAGTTCCCTGCGGCAATCTCGGCAATCTGACAGGCGGCTTGATGGCATACAGAATGGGACTGCCGGTTAAAAGATTTATTGCTGGGGTAAATTCAAATACCGTTTTTTCAGAATATTTGAAAACCGGGAAGTTCAACCCGGTGCCTGCAATAAAAACGATTTCCAATGCAATGGATGTCGGCAGCCCAAGTAATTTTGCGCGCATAAAGGAAATTTTTAATAACGATTATGAGTTAATAAAAAAAATTATCTTCAGCCGTTCTTTTACCGATGAGGAAACGCTGGACGCTGTGAAATCTGTTAATAAAAAATTTGGTTACATAATTGATCCGCACGGTGCAGTTGGTTACCTGGCGCTTAATGAATATTTATCCGCTGAAAAATCTGAACAATGCAGCGGAATAGTACTTGAAACTGCACATCCGGCAAAATTTATTGATGTGATAAAAAATACTGTTGGAGAAGAGATAATTATACCGGAAAGGTTAAGGGCATGTCTGCAGAAAGAAAAAAGGTCAATAAAAATATCTTCCGATTTTAAAAGCTTAAAAGAATTTTTAATTAATAGAGGATAAAATGGATTCGAAAATGAGAGTTGCTGTATTAGGAGGTGGAAATATCGGGTTAGCGATCGTTAACGGACTGGTTAATAAAAATTTATTTCGTCCTGAAAATATTTTTATAACCCGAAAGCAGACACAATTTCTTAAAGAATATGAGAAGAAAGGGTTTCACGTCACAAGCGACAATATCAAAGCAGTTGCAAACTCTGAACTGATCATCATTGCTGTGCAGCCGCGTCAGCTAAATGACCTGCTGTCACAAATCGCACCTCACCTGGATGGAAAAAAACACAAACTCATATCCATCGTTTCGGGTGCAAGCATTAAAGCGATAAAGGAAATTGCAGGTGAGAAAATAAGTGTTGTACGTGCAATGCCAAATACAGCAATTGCGATCGGGGAATCAATGACCTGTATTGCTGCTGAAAATAAAAATGACAAATCACTCATTGCTGCAAAGAAGATATTTGACTCAGTGGGGAAAACCTTGGTGATTGATGAAAGTCTTATGATCCCGGCTACTGCTTTATGTGCCTGCGGAATAGCATTCTTTTTAAGAGCAATACGAGCTGCATCACAGGGAGGGATTGAAATCGGCTTTCACTCAGAAGAAGCATTGCTGATGGCAGCTCAGACTGCTAAGGGTGCCGCATCGCTTCTCGTTGATAAAAATAATCATCCTGAAAGTGAAGTTGATAAAGTCACAACGCCGCGCGGCTGCACAATTATCGGCTTGAACCAGATGGAACATAATGGCTTCAGCTCAGCTTTGATAAAAGGGATAACTACCTCAGCAGAGAAAGCTGCGAGGTTGTATGAAGGGTAGGGATGGAATATGGTATAGGGAGTATGGAATACGGTATATGGTATAAGGTGGAGAATTAATAATTTTATTTTTTGTCAGCTTTTCAAGAAGGCTTTCACTATTCATCCTGGGGTCTGGATTCGAGAAATATATTTTCATCTTCATCTATCCTGATTAGGATCCTGTTTGGTCTGCAGCAGATCATGCAGTCTTCTATGAAATCTAATTTTGAAGAAACGGTCAGGTCAACCCAGACTGAATTTTGTTCTCCGCAGTACTGGCATATCCATACAATATCTTCATCTGTGGTAAACATTATATAGTAACTTTTGTTATCTGTCTGTAAAAAATATGAATCTTATAGATAGAAGCTATGTACTAAAAATGCACTTGCGCAGATTTTGGGATTAATGATTTTTTATAAGTTGGAATGTATTATTTCATATTTATGAACTGAGTGGGGAAATCCAAGTCTGCTTCGCGGACCATTTTAATAACAGCCTGCAGGTCATCTATCTTCGGTGCCTGCACGCGGATTTTTTCATCCTGGATCTGTGCATTCACTTTCAGCTTTGAATCTTTGATGAGCGAAGTAATTTTTTTTGCGTTCTCTTTTGATATCCCGCTTTGAAGATTGATTTTTTGTTTTAGCCTTCCTCCCGAAGCTGTTTCAGGTTCTTCTGATTTCAGAGCTTTTATCGAGATCCCTCGCTTTATGAATTTTGATTGCAGAATATCTATACTTGCCTTTAAGGAGTAATTATCTTTTGTATTGATATTCAGGAACTTGTCTTTTTTGTTCAGCTCGATCTCGGTGTGTGAATCTTTCAGATCATATCTCTGGTGGATTTCTTTTATCGCCTGGTTAACGGCATTGTCTACTTCCTGGAAGTCAATTTCAGAAACGATGTCGAAAGAATGATTTTGAGCCACAGTAACCTCGCGAATTAAATTATGTCGGGGTGATAGGATTCGAACCTACGACCTCCCCGATAGAGTCGGGGCGCTCTACCCTATCATTATTTATCTGCTCGGCGTCAACAAACTATTTATTATCAAAAGTCGGGGTGAGAGGATTCGAACCTCCGGCCTCCCCGACAGAGTCGGGGCGCTCTACCCTATCATTATTTATCTGCTCGGCGTCAACAAACTATTTTTATTATCAAAAGTCGGGGTGAGAGGATTCGAACCTCCGGCCTCCCCGACAGAGTCGGGGCGCTCTACCCTATCATTATTTATCTGCCCGGCGTCAACAAACTATTTATTATCAAAGTCGGGGTGAGAGGATTCGAACCTCCGGCCTCCTGGTCCCGAACCAGGCGCTCTAACCGGGCTGAGCCACACCCCGAATTAATTTTTCAAAAAGAACTCTGGATATTTCTTTTTAATGTATTCTTTATTTTTCAATTTTTTTAATTTCAATTCAAACCTGATTGCCTCAAGCTCAGTTTCGAAAGACCACAGGAAAATCATTTTCCACGGACCTTTATTTCTTGTTGATATATTTTGTCCAGAATTATGTTCCCACAATCTTCTTTCCGTATTGTCGGTATGTCCATAATACCATTTACCTGATTTAGAAGATTCTATAATATATGTAAAATACAACATTCAAACCTCCAGGCTCCCCGACCTGTCGGGGCGCTCTAACCTGCCTGACCGGCAGGCAGGCCGGGCTGAGCCACACCCCGAAGTATCAAAAATTACGCAGACAAAGGTAAGATTTTTTCTCTCTTTTTTCCATTATTCAAAAAGTTTACTTGTGTGGTTTTTCTTTAAGCTGTAAAAATGTTCTTCTCTTTAATTAAAATTCTTTAATAAATCGGTCGTCAGCTTGCATTTAGTAAAAAACTTATTATTTTAATCTTATAACTTATTAAACTTAAGAGAGTTACATCGGAAATCATCAAACTTTTAAGAAATGTAACTTAAATTTTTTCGCTAATAGTTTACTAATCTTTTAAGAGGCTTTGAAGGATTTCAATTTATTGTGAGGAAATATATGAAAAAGCTATTTGCAATTTTAACTTTTATTTTTACAGCTATTCTAATGAGTACTTCATTAGCTCAGACCAATAAATATACCTGGCTTCCACAGGATAGCTGGAGTTTTGGATTTGGTGTGATGTATCCGAGATACGTAAGTACAAATTTAACCTGGGTTGAAGGACCGGAACACTATGGAGCTTTTGCTTCTATCCAGAGAAATTTTTCAGAGCATTTAGGAATTCGTGTCTTAGCAAATTATTTCAATATGGCTGCACACTCCGGCGGTACAAAAGGTCCTAATATTACTAATAAATTGTTCGGAGCTAATCTTGATCTGCTTTACTATATGGCGCCGAGCGAACCTATTTCTCCTTATCTGGGTTTTGGGCTTGGTGGTTATACACATAAAATCGCAAACTCACCGACCGCTTCATTGAATAAGTCAGTGCTGGATTACCAGTTCAATTTTGATTTTGGTGCAGAGTGGACGATTGTACAAGACTGGAAAATCAGGACAGAAATAAATTACTACTCAACAGCATCATCTTCCTGGGACGGACTGTCTGGTACAAACAGCGGCGGCTTCCTGGGCGGAACAAATGATACTTATATGACCTTTCAGCTTGGTGCGGTTTATTACTTTATGAAAGGAGAGCCTTCAAAGCTGAATGATCTTTACACAGGCATAGAGCCGAAGATTGATTATGATAAGTTCGAATCAATTGTTAAAAAATATGCAACCGAACCCACTGTTGTTGATTATAACAGGATCGAAGATATAGTTAAAAAATATGCAGGCAGCGGCACAGTTGGCGAAGGTAACTGGGCTCTTATCGGAGTGAACTTTGATTTTAACAAAGCTACATTGAGACCAGAAAGCTACCCGATACTTTATAACGCAGCAGAAATACTTTTAACTCATCCGACTGTTCACGTTGAGATTGACGGCTACACTGATAATGTTGGTTCAAGCGCCGCCAACGTGAGATTGTCTGAGCGAAGAGCTGAAACAGTTAAAAACTTTCTTATTTCAAAAGGTGTTGATGCAAGCCGTTTGACAACTGTTGGCCGTGGTGAAGCAGATCCTGTTGTTGATAATAACTCACCACAAAACCGGGCATTGAACAGAAGAATAGAATTTAAAGTGTTAAGTAAATAATTGATTCAGGTAACTTGAAAGTATGGATCTTTAGGTAAGATTCCTTATTTATTTCTTAAAGAAATCTATGAAAAATTAATGTCAACTAGTCACTCAGAACTTCCTTGTATTTATCAAAAGTATTTTCTAAACTTGCATAAATTGATTTTTAAACCAATGAGACCCGTTATTAAAATAAAAATATCAAGAGTTTTTATATTCATTCTTCTGATAGGTTTCATTTTTCTTCCTTTGGAGGTATCATTCTGCTTTGTTGCACATGAAATGGCAGAACATAACAACCACGAGACATCATCCCCGACAGCAAAGGGCAGTTACATTTTCAACCAGCAATATTCTAAGTCAATAGAAAAATGCTGCGAAGATTCCGGAATATTATACTTTAATTCAGAAGGGCAGAGGCAAGTTAAAAATCAACTGTTAAATTTTATACTCGCTACACATACTTTAACTGTTTATAATAACCTTCAATATGAAAAAAAATTTTCCTTAAAATTTGTTACCTATCATTTTTCACCTCCACAAGATACTTCAAACAAATTGTATAAAATAATTTCTATACTCCTGATTTAATACTATCCGCCTTAAAATCATCTTTTAGTTTTTAATTAAATAACTAAGGTTCTTACTTTAGCATAATCGAATAGATTATACGTGAGGAGAATCAAACAATATGTTCAGGCTTTCAAATTACTGTCTCTGATAAAAGATATTATTATGTCCAATCTTTTATTCAGTATGGAATCGAGCTCAAATTTTATGGAATGATTATTTACAAAAATTATTAGTAATTTTTTTAAAGAAGGAGTAAAAATATGTTCAAGAATATTTTGTTTGCAGCAATAATGTTTTTGTTTTTCTCGTCTGCAGTTATAATGCCACACGGGGATGAAAAGCATAAAGGTAAAGTTGAAAAAGTTTCTACAATGCAGATGGAAAACATGCATTCACAAATGAATATGGAAGGTGAGAGCATTCATTCTGACAGTCTTAGACAGGCAAAAGAAAATGAAACTCAGGAAAAAGACTTTGATCAGATTCGTAAGAATGTAGAAAACAGCACAGTGCCTACTATAATAAAAGCCATCAGCTTGGCTGCTTTCATTGCCGGAATGGCTTTCCTTTACCTTCCCAGAAAGAAAAAGGAGAATTCAAATGTCTAACTCCGAAATTTTATCAGAGAAAAAATGGAGTTTTAACGACTTCAATTACCCCGTTCCAGAACACGCAAAAAATTTTGGCTACACTGTTGGCGGCGTTACTGTAGTTGGATTTATTCTGCTGGCAGTTACTGGTATAATTATGGCTTTCTTCATTACACCGACAGTAAATCAGGCACAGCAAAGTGTTTTGGAATTGTCATCGAATCCGTGGGGCTTCTGGTTAAGATCATTTCACCGGTGGCTTGCAGAAGCCGTTATGTTTTTAATTGTACTGCACGTATCAAGAATTATTTTTACCGGTTCTTACCGAGGAAGCAGGAAGCTGAATTGGTTTTTTGGTATTGGTTTATTGCTTATTACTTTCACATTCTTGTTTTCAGGAACCGCTGTAAAGTGGGACCAGGAAGGCTATGAAGCATACCAGCACGCAGTAGAATCAATTGAAATGTTACCTGTTATTGGTACACCTTTGTCAGAATTTATACAAGGTACTGCTGCTGTTATGAGAATGTTTGCTGTACATACTTTAGTTCTGCCATTGTTTCTGTTAATATTTCTTATACCACATTTAGTCTTGATGAAGCTTAATGGTTTATCACCGCTGCCGGGAAGAAAGACTACCAAGACAATTACTTTTTATGATCACGTTAAGAAAATATTTTGGTGGAGCTTTGCTATTTATGGTTTAATAAGTTTTTTGGCTATGCAGTTTCCAGTAGAAATTTTCCCCGGTCCTTATGCAGGAGTTGAGATGACAAAACCGCCTTGGATATTTTTAGTGCTTTACCAGGTTGAAGACTGGTTTGGTATGACTTCACTTTTGGTTTTTCCTGCGTTGATAGTTACAGGACTAATTCTTATACCGTATATAGATTCTAAGAAAGATGATTATTCACTTACCAGAAGAATTGTGGTATGGGGTTATATTGTGGTGATGGCAGTATTTATCACATTTATAATAAATGTTGCTGTAACTCCGCCGGTGCAGCATCTTGGTATGTAGTATCAGTTTTATATATTTGTCAATATAAATAAAGAAAGGATATAAAAATGAAAGTGTTAATTTTTATTTTTGTCTTTGCAGTCGGCGGACTGCTGCAGATAACTTTTGCACAGGACACCTCAACTCAATATCTTGAGCAAGTAATCACGGATTATATTAATGTAAAAAATGCTTTAACAATAGATAGGGCAGACAGCGTGAGCGCTTATGCAAAAATTCTTTCTGCAGATATTCAAAACGTGCCAATGAAAAAACTTTCTTCCGATATACACAAAATTTGGGATCAGCATTATAAAGAATTAGTAAACCATGCTAATAAGATTGAGAACAGTACCAGCCTAAAAGACCAGCGAAAACATTTCGCAGATTTATCTTCAGACTTTTATAAAATTATAAAGCTGATGGAAATAAATAAAGTTGATCTATATTATCAATATTGCCCTATGAAGCATGTTTATTGGGTTAGTGAAAAATCTCAAATCAGTAATCCTTATTTTGGGAAACAGATGCCTGCATGCGGCTTAACAAAAGAAACACTTAAGGCAAAATAGCTAAATATATTTTTTTCACAGAAGCATTTCATTTGAAGCACTATAAAAATAAAAACAGTAACAGGTAAAATAATTTTATGAAGAAAACAACTATCATTCTATTTTTATACATAACAGCACCCATAATAATGTATGCGCAAAAAACTGTCCGGTACGATTTATACGTTGCTGATACTACTGTTACTCTAGGAGGCGAAGATAAACGTGCAATAGCAGTAAACGGTCAGATTCCCATGCCAACATTGGAATTTACAGAAGGTGACACTGCAGAAATATGGGTGCATAATAACCTTGATGAAGAAACGGCACTTCATTGGCATGGTCTCTTTCTGCCCAACAGATATGATGGTGTTGCTAATCTTACACAAACTCCTATTCAACCACATACGACTCATCTGTATAAATTCCCGATCATTCAGCAAGGCACTCATTGGTATCACAGCCATTTCGGGTTACAGGAACAAATAGGAATGTACGGTGCATTCATAATGCACAAAAGAAAAAGATGGAACATACCTACTCTTAATTTAATTTTAAGTGAATGGACTAATATGAAACCCGAAGAAGTGCTTCGCAGCCTTAAAAGCGCTAACGATTGGTTTGCAATTGAAAAAGGCTCTACTCAGAGTTATGGTGAAGCATTAGTCAGCGGAAATTTTTGGACGAAAATTGTAAATGAATGGAAGCGTATGCTGCCAATGGATGTGAGCGATGTGTATTATGATAACTTCTTAATAAATGGTAAAAACCAAATTGAAGAACCGCAATTCAAAGCTGGCGACAAAGTAAGACTGCGTATAGCAAATGCCGGTGCTTCCGATTACTTTTGGCTTTCTTATTCTGGCGGTAAAATAACTGTTGTTGCTAGTGACGGCAACGATGTAGAACCGGTTGAAGTTGATAGACTTATTATTGCTGTCTCCGAAACCTATGATGTTGTTGTTACCATCCCAAACAACAAAAGCTATGAATTTCTTGTAACACCGGAAGACCGCACCGGTTCAGCTTCATTATGGCTGGGAAGCGGAGAAAAAGTATATGCTCAGAAGCTGCCTATCCTAAAATATTTTGAAGGAATGAAAATGATGAATGATATGATGGATATGAATGGTAATATGGTTGAAATGGAAGGAATGAAAATGCAAAATCAGGAAATGGATATGAACTCTGTTATGTATCCCGAAATTTCCGGTTATGATAATGGAGAAGAGATGAATATGGATGGGACGAATCATCAGCAACAGCAGCAGCAGGATATTGTTACGCTTAATTATGGAATGATGAAAAGCCCTGTAAAAACAACTCTGCCTAAAGGACCAATTAGAGAATTGAAATTTGAATTGACTGGCAATATGAACCGCTATGTGTGGTCAATGAACAATAAAACACTTTCTGAAAGCGATAAGATTCTTATTAAAAAAGGAGAGAATCTGAGAATTATTCTGTTCAATAATAGCATGATGCGTCACCCGATGCACCTTCACGGACACGATTTTAGGGTACTAAACGGGCATGGTGATTATGATCCTTTGAAAAATATAATAGATATTATGCCAATGGAAAGAGATACAATAGAATTTGCTGCTTCAGAGAATGGAGGAGACTGGTTTTTTCATTGCCACATTCTTTATCACATGATGTCCGGTATGGGCAGAGTTTTCAGTTATGTAAATTCTCCGCCTAATCCGGATTTACTCAATCCAAAAGTTGACCTGCAAAGATTCTTTAGTGAAGATCGTGAATTCCACCTTATGGGACGAGTTGGTGTGGAAAGCAATGGAAGCGATGGAGAAGCAATGTACTCCAGTACCCGGTGGAAACTACAGACTCTGTGGCATTTAGGTTACCATGCCGGACACGGCTATGAGAGTGAAACTTTTTTTGGACGCTATCTTGGCAGGATGCAGTGGTGGTTTCCTTATATTGGTTTTGATTATCATTATAAAAAAGAAGGTGGACCAAAAAATATTTTTGGTAGCGATGAAAAAAACTGGTTCGGTCAAACGAGCAATAAAAACAACCGAAAAACTGTTACAGCAGGTATTGCTTACACATTGCCCATGTTGTTTATCGCTGATGCAAGAATTGATAGTGATGGCAAGTTCCGTTTTCAGTTTAGCAGAGAAGATATTGCGATAACGAGCAGATTACGTTTCAATTTGATGATAAATACAGATAAAGAGTACGCTGCTGGTTTCCGGTATATTATTACTAAATATTTTTCTGTCTCAACGCATTACGACAGCGATATGGGTGGCGGTGCAGGTATAACTCTTACTTACTAAAATAAATAATGGATTGAAACTTGTGAAAAAATCAAATTTATACAAGTTGATCGCTGCATTTATAAACCGTTATTCTTTTACTATTAGCTTTAAGACATTCCCAAGCTGAACTCTGATTTAATACGCGTTTGTATTGGGTTTTTATGTGTTTGTTGAGTTATTATTTATGGCTGAGGTAAACAGACGTCATTACTTATTTTATTTCTTTTCATCTTTGTATTTCATTTTTTTGCAGCAAAGCTTATTTTAATTTTTAAGCAATGTCAATTACTTTTTCAGAAGTTTTTAAAATTATATAACCCGATTTTCCCCTTTACTTTTTCAAGTCTTTATTTTAAGTTAACATCAATTAAAATTTTGCCTTTAAATCTATCCTGAGAGATAGGAAAGGAAGTATGAAGAAAAATTCAAAAATAAAATGACCTCTGCGGATTTAATCCAAGGAGGATTTTTTGTATATGGGCATTAAATCAAAAGTGATAGATTCCGCGGGCTTCAAAAGGATAATAACGCGCATCTCGCACGAGATACTTGAAAAAAATAAAGGCACTCAAAATCTCGTGCTGGTGGGAATGCGTACACGCGGGGAATTTTTAGCCAGAAGGATCAAAGAAAAAATAAATGAAATAGAAGGCATCGAGCTGCCTTTGGCAGTTCTCGATGTAACTTTATACAGGGACGATTTCAGGAAGAGATTGAAACAGCCGGAAGTTTCAGTAACAAATATCACTTTCGATATAACTGAAAAAAATATAATTCTTATTGATGATGTTCTATTTACGGGTAGGACAGTCAGATCGGCGTTAAATGCAATTATGGACCTGGGGAGACCAAATACAATTCAGTTAGTCGTGCTGGTTGACCGGGGACATCGCGAATTACCAATCAAAGCCGATTATGTTGGTAAAAATATTCCAACTTCACAGAACGAAGAAATAAAAGTAAAAATGAATGAGATTGATGAAGAAGATGCAATCTATCTCATCGATTCGGAAAAATAATCTTTTAAAATTATGCCATTAACAAACCGTCACTTGCTTGGCTTGCAGGGAATTTCCAAAGAGGATATTCAATTAATTCTGGATACTACAAAAACATTTAGGGAAGTTCTCGAAAGGCCGATTAAGAAAGTACCAACACTGCAGGGTAAAACAGTAGTAAATTTATTTTTTGAAAATTCAACACGAACAAGAATTTCTTTTGAGTTGGCTGAAAGAAGATTATCGGCAGACTCTGTTAATTTTTCTGCATCAGCGAGCAGCGTTACCAAAGGTGAAACTTTTAAGGATACGATCAGGAACATCGAAGCAATGAAAGTTGATATGGTGGTCGTTCGTCATTCAGCAGCGGGCACGCCGCAGTTCTTAACGCGGGTATGCGATGCAAGCATTATCAATGCCGGGGACGGAATTCACGAACATCCTACGCAGGCTTTGCTGGATATGTATTCCATAAAAGAAAAGCTTGGTAAGCTCGAAGGATTGAAAGTCTGCATGGTAGGGGATATCGCACACAGCAGGGTTGCTCTTTCTAATATTTACGGACTGACAACGATGGGGGCTAAAGTTTCTGTCTGTGGTCCTTCAACAATGATCCCAAGGTATATCGAAGAACTTGGAGTTGATGTGATATATGATATTGATGAAGCAATCCAGGAAAATGATGTGCTGAATGTTCTGAGGATCCAACTGGAAAGGAAAGCAAGGGAATATTTCCCGTCAATCAGGGAGTACTCAAAATATTTTGGGATAACGGAAGAAAGATTAGAAAAAAACGGCAAGGATATTTTAATTATGCACCCCGGTCCGATAAACAGAGGCGTTGAATTATCTTCTTCTGTTGCTGACGGTTTGAACCAGATTATTTTACAACAGGTAACAAATGGAGTTGCAGTAAGAATGGCTATACTTTATTTGTTAGGAACTTTGAACTGAACGGAAGTATCAATGAAAATTATTTTAAGAAATGTAAACCTTGTAAACCCCGGACAAAAAATTAACCTGTCAGGCACCAATGTAATTATTGAAGGCGGAAAAATTTCAAAGATAGGCAGCCTTGACCCGGAAGATTTTAAGGGAGAGAAAAAGGAATTTGATTTAACCGGCAAATATCTTGTCCCGGGATTTTTCGATATGCATGTTCATTTGCGCGAACCTGGCAGGGAAGATGAAGAAACTGTTATCAGCGGCTGTAACAGTGCAGCAAACGGCGGGTTCACAGGATTGGCTTGTATGCCTAACACTGAGCCTGCGATTGATTCTGCTGAAGTAGTTTCTCTGATAAAAAAACAAGCAGCAGATCATTTGGTAAATGTGTTCATCATCGGTGCAGCTACTTTAGGAAGGAAAGGCGAATTTATTTCTCCTATGGCTGAGTTGAAAGAATCCGGTGTTGTTGGCTTCTCAGATGATGGTGTTGCGATAAAAACAGCAGCCATTCTGAAGAGAGTCCTGGAATATTCTGCAATGTACAACCTGCCTGTGATAGAACATTGTGAAGATGAAACACTTGCAGGCGGTGCGATGAACGAAGGATTAAATTCAACAATGCTCGGTTTGCCGCCCCTGCCTTCTGTCGCTGAAGATTTAATTGTTGCAAGAGATCTTCTGATGGCTGAATATACTAACGGAAGAATTCACATCGCACATATAAGTACAAAAAAATCTGTTGAACTGGTCAGGCAGGCAAAAAAATCTGGCGTTAAAGTTACAGCAGAAGTTACTCCCCATCATTTTACTTTGACAGATGATTCTGTTAAAACCTATGATACGAATTATAAAATGAATCCTCCTCTCAGGACTAAAGCAGATGTTGAAGAGATCATTAATGGTTTAAAAGATGGTACGATAGATTGCATTGCAAGTGATCACGCGCCTCATTCTGCTGAAGAGAAAGAGGTAGAATTTGAATTTGCACCAAACGGAATTATCGGTCTTGAAACACAAATTGGAATAGCATTGACAGAACTTTATCAAAAGAAAATTTTATCATTAGAACAAGTAGTGGAAAAAATGGCTGTTAATCCACGTAGAATTTTAAACATACCAGTCCCCAAATTTAATCCGGGCGAGCCTGCCGATTTTACAATATTGGATACTGACGAAGTCTGGACGGTGGACTTCAATCAATTTAAAAGTAAATCAAGGAATTCCCCTTTTAATAAAAAACTTTTGAAGGGCAGAGCCTTGGGAGTTATCAATAAAAGCAGGATGTATTTTATGGGGGAATATTTCGATATCTGATTGTTTCTTTTCGGCTGATAATTGATAATATTTTTCGATTAACATTACTGATTCCAGATACCGGATTCCGGATATTTTTTATCTGGTATCAGGGATCCGGTATCCGGCATCAACACAGTAAGCTTTCTTTATATAAAAAGCATAGATCATTTTACTACAGAATCTGACCAATTTTGTATACAGCAAGCCAGCCAAATATTTATATTTCGTGAAAAATTAAACCACTTTGAGCGGCATTCATTTTGATTTTTACAGGCTGAGAAATTAATGGTGATCAAAATGAAGACAAAAATATTTTTTATCAGCTTAATAACAGCGTTTGCTTTTGCAGCCTGTAACCTTCGTATAAATGATCCTTACACAATTGATGTCACCCCGCCGTCTCCGCCAACAGGAATAATTGCGATCAACGGCGACAACAGGGTTGATCTTTCCTGGTACAAAAACACTGAACCGGATGTAGCGGGTTATAATGTTTATTATTCTTACTCATATCATAGTAAATATACTTTGATAGGTACAACCAAAACAAATTATTTTGTTGATGACGGGGCAAAAAACGGCACCACTTATTATTACGCAGTTACGGCATTTGATTATAATGGCAATGAAAGCGAACTAAGCTACGATGTAGTTTATTCAACTCCGCGCCCTGAAGGATTCAATCAATCAATATTTGATTACAGGCAATACCCTGATAAAGGCGGTTATTCGTTCACTACTTACAGCACAGTTCCTTATAATGATAAATCATCCGATTTCTTTTTCGAAAATTATAACGGAACTTTTTATCTTGATGTTTGGAATGACAGCGAGATTCAGGATATGGGAAGTACAAGCGATATATATGACATTCCTAACGCCCCATCATCAGGCTGGTCATCAACTAAAGATGCGATTGCAGCAGTTGGACACACTTACGTAATTTGGACGTGGGATAATCATTACGCCAAGGTCAGGATCAATGCAATTACAAATGATAAAATTTCATTTGACTGGGCTTTTCAGCTTGTTCAGGGCAACAGGCAATTGAAACAGTCTCAGGTTCCAAAGCAGAGACAAAGCTTAAAAAGTTCTATTACAAGATAAGTTGTACAAAATAATAATTGAGAGTAAATCTTTATAGATTTACTCTCAATTATTAATTAAATTTAGAGCAGCTATGAATTTTTTGGGAGTGCTTTTGAAAATTATTCTCGTGACGTTTTCTTTTATACTTATCAGCATTTCTGCTTTTTCGCAAAACAAACATCCCGAATACAAAGAGTCGAAAGAGCGCGGTGTTCAATTGCGTACATTTCAGAAACAGCGGGAAGAATTTAATAAACAAAACGAGCGTGCAGGGGAAATCATTAACCAGATAAAGACTGCAATTTCGAAAAATGACATTGAATCTTTATCTGCACACCTGAGTGCACAAACATATTTAAACCTGCCTAACGGCATCAGCGGATATTATTCATCAAACCAGGCATATTTTGTTTTAGAAGATTTTCTTAAAACTTACAGGATGATATCGTTCGGTTTTAATGAAATAAATACAAGCGGTAATAATCCCTTTGCTACCGGAAACTATGACTATGAATTTAAGGGCAAACGGGGTTCCGCTCATATTTATTTACAGCTAAGAAATTCTGGTAAAAGCTGGACTATAACTCAAATCACGATAAATTAAATGAGTGCGGAGTTTATCAAGAGATTCAGAGACGATAGGAAATATTTTGCTATCGTCATTTTTATTTTGTTCCTGATCTTTATTTCAGGTATTGTAACGCCGATTTTATTAGAGAATAAAAAAGACAAATGGGATGAACAGCTTTCGGATAAGATTTTAAATATTGAAACTTCTGTTAATTCTATATTCGAAAAAAGAGAAGCTCATTTACTTTCAGTATCGGAAAACCTCAGGGGAGATTTAAGAAGAGTATTAATTGAACCGGCAGCAACTTATGGCTCTTTAATCAGGCTGATAAATAGTCAGAAATATTCTGCATATTCGATTGAAGTTCTGGCACCAAACGGAAAGCTGATAGCGTGGAATGATAATATAGCAGTAAAACAAGAAGACCTTTTGCCGCTTTCCTATCCTGCGGGTGAGGCTCATTTTTATCGCTCTGATCTCGTTACTTATCTTACAGTAACTGATACCCTTCTTGTCGAAAATGATCAGTTCTATTACCTCATCAGTTCCCCGATAGAAAAACATTATACATTTCAGAATAATTATTATAAGAATGTCAGCTTTACACAAGAGTTATCAAATAAATTTTTTACCCAGTTCCATATTGATTATAATCCATTTGCTTCGCCTTCAAGAGATGGGAGAAAGTACTCCTTTGACCTGCTGAACAATAAAAGCAACAAGATAGGTACAGTAACTTTTTTAAAACCGTCACTTGAGTATTCGTTGAATTCACTGAAAACTGAAGCAGCACAAATTCAGTCAATCTTAGCAGTGCTGCTTATCTTTTTTATCGGTCTTGGATTCAGGAGAGAATTTCAGTCGTTAAAGTTCAGGCTGTTAAAGTTTTTTATCTTCATAATCTATTGTGCTATATTCAGAGCCATAACATATTTTTCAGGATTCCCGACAAATATGTTCAGCAATCATTTAGCCGACCCCTCTTATTTCTCTTCTACTTTCGGAGGAGGTTTTGTAAGATCGCCGGTTGAGTTCTTTATCACGGTCATCTTCCTGTTGTTGATTGCGGTAAAGGGTTTTTCCTATTCGTTGAATTATCTTGAATCACCTGACAGCAGCAGGAGATTTAAGTATTTGAAATTTATTTTAATTATCCCGCTGATAATATTATTCTTTTTAACACTCAGGGGGTTAAATGCATCTATAAGAAGCATCATATTCGATTCAACGCTGAGGTATTTTAAGGAGCCGGAATTAATACCCAGCCTGCCGGCTCTTGCAATGAATTTAAACACACTGATTTTCAGCTTGTCAGTTATTCTTATGCTGGCAATTTATGTTCTATTAATAATTTCATTCCTGCGTATAACAAGTTCAAAAAAAGCCAAATTATATTTCACGATCTTATTTATAGCTTTTGAAATTTTTGGGATCCTTTCTCTTCATTTGCAGAACACTCCGCTGATAACACCGGTACTCAGCCTCGTAATTATAGCCGTGCTTTTCCTTCTGGTTTATCAAATATGTTTTAGTGATGCCCGTATACGGATTTATAATTACGTTTACGCAATGCTTGCAGCTTCCGTCATTTCTATCACGCTGATGAATTATTTTAATCTGGAATTAGAAAGGGAATCGTTAAAAACAACTGCGCTGGAAATAAACAGATCAAATGATAACCTGCTGAAGTTCCTTTTGAGTGAAACTTTATCAAACGTTGCGAAGAGTGAAGAGTTAAAACAATCATTTTTCTTGAGGCACAGCAACTACGATGCTGAAGCTTTTATTTTGTGGGCAGGCAGTTCGCTGCAAAAAGAATCTCTTAATTCTTCAGTCACGATACTAGATAAGAATTTAAAACAAACCGGACGATTTTCAGTTGGGATAGATGATGAATTAAAATATTTGTCGGGCTTAATTGACAAAACAGATACGCTGCAGGTTGTGCAGGTTAATCCGGATAGTACAAAAGAAAAAATATTGCTCATTGGTCTCGTGCCCATAACAGAAAGAGGTATTGTGCTTGGTTATGTCTCTGCTGCGATAAATGAAAATATACTGAATGTTGAAGGAGATAATTTCCCCGAATTCCTGGAGTCAAAGAAAAATATTATCAATTCGGTTATTGATCCGGAACAATTAAAAATTTTTGAATTCTCGAATAATAAACTATCACAGGTTTACGGCGATATTTACCCCTCTTTAGACCAGATAAAACCAATAATTAATTCAGACTTTTCCATGGATAATGAAGCCTGGATTTATCTTTCGTTAAATGGCGAAAATTATTTAACCTATGCTCTCAAGAGTACAGTTGACGGGCAGCAAAAAATTACTTCGGTTTCTGTATTAGAAAAAAATCTTTCCTGGAACCTTTTTAACTTTTTCAAGATTTTTATAATTCACAGTATATTCATTTTACTTTTATTCATCCTGATTTTCATCTCGCAGATCAAAAAATTTAAATACAGCTTCAGGACCCAACTATTGATAGCTTTCATATTAATTTCTGTTATCCCTGTAATTGTTCTTGCGATTTATAACAGGCAGTTGGTGAAGGAAAAAACCCAGTCAGCAATTTTGGAGGAACTCAGGAATCAGACTGATGTGGTTGAAAATCATTTCAAAGCCCAGATAAATAATGAAGCAGAAAGGGACCTGGACAAAATATTTAAGCACACAGCACGGGAAGTGGGAATATCATTCAGCGTTTATGAAGGCACAACACAAATTTTTAATTCAAAAGAAGAGTATTATAAAAACGGACTATTCAACGACAAGCTTGATCCGGAAGCCTACTACCAGATGGATTATCTTAACTACAGGGAATTCCTGGATAAAGAAAAAATTGATAATTATTCCTACAATACTTTTTTTAAGAGGGTTGACCTGCTGAACCGACACCTGATCATCAGCGTAAATGATGCATTTAACAAGATCAGGCTTACTTATTCTGTGGTTGACGTTGACGTATTCCTTTTCGGAATTTACTCATTTGCTGCTATTCTTATTATCATCATCAGCACTCTTCTTGCAAACAGGATTTCACTGCCCATCAGAAGATTGACAAAGGCAACCGGCTCAATTGCGCACGGAGATTTTAACGTGGAAATAAATAACGATCAGAAGGGTGAATTAAAAGATTTGCTTGATGGGTTTAACCTGATGACGCGTGAGCTGCAAAAAAATCAGATTGAGCTGGCTGAACTTGAAAGAGAAAATGCGTGGAAAGAAATGGCTAAGCAGGTTGCACACGAAATAAAAAATCCTCTGACACCTATGAAATTAGCAGTTCAGCAGCTTATTATTTCCTATAAAGATAAAAACAAAAATTTTGATAAAATGTTCAGTAAAATTTCTTCTACGTTATTAACCCAGATTGAAAGTTTAAACCAGATAGCTACGGAATTTTCGCGCTTTGCGAGAATGCCCAATTATAAAATGGAGGAGATTGATCTGCTTCCGGTAATCAATGACACAGCAAATTTATTTTTAGATGAGAATGTAGAAATAAATGTTAAAGCAGAACTTGATTCTGCAGCCGTTGAATCAGATAAAGTTCAGCTAAGGCGGTTGTTCATAAATTTTATAAGGAATTCAATACAAGCACATTCTTCGAAGATTGATATCACTGTCAGTAAAATGGAAAGCTCAGCGCAAATATTAATTTCTGATAACGGAACAGGCATTCCGAAAAAATACCAGGGTAAGATTTTTGAATCTAATTTTACTACAAAGGAAAAAGGAATGGGACTGGGATTAAAACTTGCAAAAAGATTTATCGAGAGCACTAATGGTTCGGTGGAACTGGTTGAGTCGTCAGAGAAGGGAACTACATTCAGGATAATCATTCCACTTCTGAAAAATAAAACGGAGAAAGAAGTATAATGCCCGTTCTAACCGATCATCAGAGAGCGGCTTTAAAATTTGACCGGCATATTTCTCTTACTGCAAATGCCGGTTCGGGAAAAACGTTTGTACTTTCAAAAAGATATTTAGAAATTGCTCTCTCACAAAAATCGCCCGGGCTGAGGAATATTGCTGCGATAAGTTTTACCGATAAAGCAGCCGGTGAGCTTTATAAAAAAATTGCAAACGAAATTGAAGAAAGATTACAAGCTGCAAACGATGCTGCGATGATTCACAAATTAAAAACCCTGAGGAGACAGCTTGTCTCAGCAAATATTTCCACGATCCATTCTTTCTGCATTGATATATTGCGTGAGCATCCTGTTGAGGCTGGGCTTGATGCAAATTTTACCTCTGTAGATGAGCAGCTTTCTGACGAGTTAATTGAATTGTCGGTTGACGAAGTAATTAAAAATTCTCTCAATCACCCGGAAGAACAAGAGGGTCTGAAATATCTTATCAGGCTGTTTGGTTCAAAATCTGCTTTCACCAAAGAACTTATCACCTTGGTTAAAAGGAGGAAAAATGTTCTTGTAATAGCAGAGAAAATTTATGATAAAGAAGTTGAAGAGATAGCACTTCACTTTGAAAATTCATTCTCTGAAACATTGCGAGAGATTTTAGAAAATAGAATGCCGCCTTTAATTGATGCTGTAAGTCAGATAAACTCAGCCGTACTTAAGAAAAATTCTGATAGCAAATTTGCGGCTGAAATATCTTCTTTGAGTAACTCCCTTTTCAATGAAAACGAAATCATTGGTATAATAAAAATATTGAAAAAGATCGGGGAACAGATATTAACAGGCTCAGGCAACGTTAAGAAAAGGGATTATCTCAGCAATGATTTATCAGGACAGTTATCCAGTCAGATCAGGCTTGTTGAAAATTTTTATGATGAACTGAAGAATATAATAGTTGAAGACAATTACAAAGAAGTTGAACTGGAACTTGCAAAGTTCGGTAAAACGGTGGTACATTTTTTTAGGAAAGCTCTCGAGGCTTACGATAATAAAAAGAAAGAAAATGCCTGGCTTGATTATGAAGATATACTGCTTTTTACTCAGAACATTTTAAAAATTCCCGCGGTCAGAGAATCACTTTCTAAAAAATATCAGTATATAATGATTGACGAGTACCAGGATACAAATGAAATCCAGTATAATATTTTCCTGCCGATCCTCGATCACCTGAAGAAAGGAAACCTTTTCGTAGTAGGAGATGAAAAACAAAGTATATATATGTTCAGGGATGCTGAGCTTGAAGTTTTCAACCGGACAAAGGACGATATTGATAAAACGGATGGTGAGGATAAATTATTAACGCTTCCCGAAAGCTTTAGAATGGCTCCGGCTTTAGCTTTATTCACGAACACGCTGTTTGCCGGACTTTTTGAAAAACCAGACCCGCTATTTAATGAAGTCGGTTACAATGAATTGATTTCGGCAAGCGGTAAAATATCCGAAGGACATGTTGAAATTCTACTGGCAAAAAACCAGGTTGCGGATTCTTCCGAAGGGGAGGAAACAGGAGGAACTACTAGCGCTTCAGAATTAATTTCTTTCCGAATGCCTGCCTGGTCGGCAGACAGGGATCCCCTTGGGATTGGAGAAGATGAGTTGATCGCAAGGCGTATTCTCAAATTGGTTTATGATAAAGAAATTAATTTTAATGATGCGGCTGTTCTGTGCCGC
The DNA here is from genome assembly GCA_021815365.1 of Bacteroidota bacterium. Classification (GTDB taxonomy): domain Bacteria; phylum Bacteroidota; class Ignavibacteria; order Ignavibacteriales; family Ignavibacteriaceae; genus JAKAGZ01. Next base: position 1,310 of record JAKAGZ010000012.1, on the reverse strand, counting down.
CGTAGAAAAGAATTTAAAGACCTTGAGCGTGCGTTCGTTAAAAATAATATTCCTTTCGTCGTGGTTGGAGGTAAAGGGTTTTATCAAAGGCAGTCAGTTTATGATATATATAACTATTTTTCTTTTCTTCTTGATAAGGATAATGATACAGCTTTGATAGGAACGCTGCGCTCGCCTTTCTTTAATATTTCTGATTCAGATATTTTTGAAATATCCTTAACTGAAGGTGAAAATTATTGGGAAAAATTCCGGAAGTTCAGCAGGAGGAAAAATAAATTCTCAGACGCTGTAAATATTCTAGATGAAAATATCCGCTTGTCTGCAAGCTATGATATTACTTTTTTATTACGAAAGATACTGGATGAATCCAGTTTTCTTGCAGTTGCTGCTTCACGGGCTGACAGCACGCAGGAGCTTGCAAATATTCAAAAGCTCATAAGCATTACCAGGAATTTTAATTTACATGGCTTTAAAACTCTTTATGATTATGTCAGCTATCTCAAAGAGTCAATAAACCAGCTTGAGGATGAATCACAGGCTGTGGTTTCTGATGAAAGTAATTCTGTCAAGATTATGACTTATCACCAGGCTAAAGGGCTTGAATTCAAAGCAGTCTTTCTGCACAAATGCGATGAAGGCGTAAAGAAAGACAGCATAAAAGCAAAAAAGATCAAGGTAGATAAAAAATTCGGGCTGCTGACCAAAGTTCCTGTTAACTATAATATTTCTTCCGAATATCAAAGCGCACCTGTTATTGGTGCTGCAGACCTGATCGAAGAAAGAAAAAATATTGCAGAGTTCAAGAGGCTTTTTTATGTCGGCGTAACAAGAGCAATAGAATATTTGTTCATCTGTGGTACTGAGAAAAAAGAACATAAGTATGACAGACATTCAATCCTTGGGATGATACAATCAGGGCTAGGGATTGATTTTGAAAAACCGGAATTGGTAATTAATTCGAAATTAAAATTTGCCGTGTTGAAAGGAGATAATTTTGTCACTGAAGAGAAAAATATTGAAACAAGCATAGCTGTTATAAATGGAGCTGAGCAGGTAAACTTGCAAAAATCAGGAGAGCAGGGAGAAGTTATTCAGATAAAACTGAATGCAGAAGAGATTAAAGACCAGCCGCAGGGTGAATTTATCTCTGCAACAAAGGTTGCAGTTTATAAGCAGTGCCCGCTGAAATATCAACTGACCTATGAATACGGTTTTTCAAAATTGTTTAATAACTATAAAGGGTGGTACAATGAACAGCTTCAGTTAAAGAGGGCTCATAAAAAATTCGAGTTTAATCCAGCCGAGACCGC
>JAKAGZ010000107.1 GCA_021815365.1 Bacteroidota bacterium | reverse complement strand
CCCCTACAATCGGGAAGTCATTCCCGCACTAAATTTTTATTTTTAACTTACTTCTCTTCTATTGCAAATTTTAGAGTCAAATATAACATCATATTAACATTCTTGCAATAATGTTCGGAAACAAAGTTATTTTTAGAAGTCAAAAGTAAATTTTTAGTAAATTAGTGTAATAAATTTACAGACTTATTTCCCAACGATGTATTATTTACTCAGTTGTTTTATTGGATATATACTCGGCTCACTTCCGACAGCTTATATTCTTTTAAAGAAAGCTCGTAACATTGACATTACAGCAGCCGGCTCTGGAAATGCCGGTGCAATGAATTCCTTTGAAGTAAGCAGCTCAAAGATTATCGGGCTGCTTGTTCTTGTTATTGATGCTTTAAAAGGATTACTGAGTGTTTATCTGTGCCTTTTGATTTTCCCAATCAACTTTATCTATCCGGCACTGGCACTTTTTTTTGCTGTGTTTAGTCATTGTTTTAATCCGTGGCTTAAATTTAAGGGAGGCAGAGGTCTTGCAACCGCTGCAGGCGGTGCTGCACTTTTATCGCCTTTGATACTTGCAATGTGGTGTATTTTATGGGTAATAGTTTATATCTTTAAAAAAGATATTTTATTGGCAAACATCGCCGCTTTGATTTTAACATTTTTACTGATCATCCTCTCGGTTGATTTTATTTACAAATTCACTTTCCCTGCTGCTGATTCTGATGGTTTATTAATTATGTTTTCTGCAAGCTTTTTATCCCTTATTTTTATAAAGCATATTGATCCGTTAAGAGAGATCATTAACAAATTCAAATCCCCTGAGAAAAGGTGAATGCGATGAACAGACTTTCTAAAATAGTTTTATTTACTTCAGTAATATTTTTTATTTCAGGCGGAATATTTTTCTATTTAGATTCTCAAAAACAGCCGCCATATTTTTACGAAGATGATACGCACTCGAATGTTTTATCCGGACAGGAAACGGCTGCAAAGACCGACAGCGATATTACAGGACAAAGAAACACCGTTATCACTGAAACTGTAAAAAAAGTCAGCCCCGCTGTAGTTGGAATAAACGTAACGGAAATCCGGCAATACCAGAATCCGTTCAATCCTTTTGCAGACGACCCATTCTTCAGACAATTTTTCGGTAACGATACTTACAGCCAAAAAGTGAAAGAACTCGGATCAGGATACATAATTTCTCCGGACGGCTACATTGTAACCAACGATCACGTTGCAGGCAATGCTACTCAAATAACAGTGACGCTGACTAACGGGAAACAATACAACGCAAAACTTATCGGCACTGATCACGCTTCTGATATTGCTTTATTAAAAATTAATGACAAAAATCTCCCTTACGTTACTCTTGGAAATTCTGATAATATTATAATTGGCGAATGGGTCATTGCACTCGGAAATCCGTTCGGACTTTTCGAAATAAATGATAAGCCAACTGTAACAGTTGGAGTGATTTCTGCCGTAGGAATGAATCTTGAACCGATTGACAACAGGTATTATTTAAATATGATCCAAACCGACGCGGCGATCAACGGAGGCAACAGCGGCGGACCCCTGGTGAACAGCCTCGGCGAAGTGATAGGAATGAACACTCTTATTTACACAGCAGGCAGGAGTCAGGGAAATATCGGGCTGGGGTTTGCAATTCCGATCAATAAAGTAAAAAGAATTATAACCGAGCTTAAAGAACACGGAAAAATTAACAGGAATTTCGATGTCGGTCTCGGTGTTCAGTCAATTGATGAAAATATTGCCAGGGCTTATGGACTTCCTACAAACAGAGGAGTTATAGTTACGCAGGTTGTGCCCGGCTCGCCTGCCGCCGAAAGCGGAATAAGAGTGCGCGATATAATTATACAGGTCGAGAATTACAGGATCAATAACCAGGAAACATTAATAAGTGTGTTCCAGGAATTTCGTACCGGACAAACTGTGTCACTTAAAATTTTACGGGGAGATAAAGAAATTACAACCACTATGAAACTGGAGCCGCGATGATCGAACGTTACACCCTGCCGGATATGGGCAAAATTTGGCAGGATGATTTTAAATTTAATATCTGGCTGAAAATCGAAATACTTGCCTGCGAAGCAAGATGTGAACTCGGCGAAATTCCGAAAGAAGATGTGAACGAAATTAAAAAGAAAGCAAGGTTTGACTCTGCCAAAATCCTTGAGATCGAAAAGACAACAAAGCACGATGTGATCGCATTCCTTACTAATGTTGCGGAGTTTGTCGGACCGGCATCAAGACACATTCATTACGGAATGACCTCATCAGATATTCTTGATACAACTCTCTCCTTCCAGATGAAAGCTGCCGGGGAATTATTGCTGAAAAGATTATCCGATCTGAAAATCACATTAAAGAAAAGAGCGCTCGAACACAAAAATACAATTTGCGTCGGCAGATCGCACGGCATACACGCAGAACCAACTACTATGGGTTTAAAATTTGCTCTCTGGTTTGAAGAGACTAAAAGAAATATTGAACGGCTCGAAAAAGCAATTAAAGTTATCAGCGTAGGACAAATATCCGGCGCTGTCGGAACTTTCGATCACCTTTCGCCAGAAGTTGAAGTTTATGTCTGTAAAAAACTCGGGCTCTCACCCGCTCCCGTTTCAACACAGGTTATTCAAAGGGACAGGCACGCAGAATTTCTCACAACGCTTGCCGTGATCGCTGCTACTCTCGAAAAAATTTCTGTTGAGATACGTCATCTTCAGAGGACAGAAGTGCTTGAAGCTGAAGAATATTTTTCAAAAGGTCAGAAGGGTTCTTCTGCAATGCCGCACAAAAGAAATCCTGTTATCAGCGAAAGAATTACTGGGCTGGCAAGAGTTCTGCGCGGCAATGCAATGGCTGCTCTCGAAAATGTTGCCCTCTGGCACGAAAGAGATATTTCTCATTCATCTGTCGAAAGAATAATCATTCCCGATAGCTGCATCGCTCTTGATTATATGCTCGACCTTATGACAAAGCTCATAACTGATCTGCTCGTTTATCCAGATAATATGATGAGGAATTTAAATCTTACCCGCGGACTGGTTTTCTCTCAAACGGTTTTATTAAAACTCGTTGACAAAGGTCTGACGAGAGAAAATGCTTATAAACTTGTTCAGGCTTCGGCTATGGATGTCTGGGCTGACCCAAAGAAAAAATTGCTCGATGAGCTGCTGAAATCAAACGAAGTAAAAAAGTACCTGGACGAAAATGAACTGAGAGAGATATTCGAAAGCAAAAAAATGCTGAAGAATGTTGACTACATTTTTGCAAGAACC
>JAKAGZ010000069.1 GCA_021815365.1 Bacteroidota bacterium | reverse complement strand
AGATGAAAGAGTTTATGTAACAACACTTCAACAACACCAAATCGTTTCAGAAATAGAAAAGCTGTTTTCAGAAGCAGACAATCTTGAAAAAGCGATAGATGAAAGCCTGCAGAAGGCAGAGAGCTTAAAACAATCAATGTTAAAGAAAGCCTTTGAAGGGAAACTGGTTAATTAACAATTTACAATGTATAATGGAAAATTAAATGAGGAAATTATCAATTATAAATTATACATTTTAGATTATTGGAGCGTAGTTGTAGCGGATGTATCCTTGTTTATAATTAAATCAATTTAATCATAAATAGTTATAATTAAAGAATATTAAAAACATTTAATTATAAAATTTTATAATAAAGAAAATAGTATTATATTTAATTAAAAAAATTATTATAAAACTAAAAGTGCCAAAAAAGATGAAATTTGAAAATTTTATAAGTGGCAGATATTTGCAGCAATATCAATATAAGAGTTTTTCGCCTTCCAAAATAAATGAATCCTGGACTTGGGAAGATGGTAAAATCAATACATTACTGGCGGAGGCAAACAGGAAAATTGGTGCTCTGGATGCATTTTCACAAAATGTGCCGGAAACTGATATATTCATTGAAATGCACGTGGCAAAGGAAGCAACAAAATCGAGCAAAATAGAAGGAACGCAAACTGAAATTGAAGAAGTAATAAAAAAAGAATCAGAAATAGCTCCTGAAAGAAAAGATGACTGGAAAGAGGTACAGAATTACATTGAGACAATGAATACCTCAATTAAAGAGTTGAAAAATTTTACGCTTTCTACAAGAATGTTGAAAAATGCTCATAAGTTTTTGATGACAGGTGTAAGAGGCAGACATAAAAATCCGGGTGAATTCAGAACAACTCAGAACTGGATTGGCGGGGCTTCTTTGAAAGATGCAACATACGTTCCCCCAGTACATACAGAGATTAATGAACTGATGAGCGACCTTGAAAAATTTTTGCACAACGATGAAATAGATGTTCCGGTGTTGATAAAGACCGGAATTGCTCACTACCAGTTTGAAACAATACATCCTTTTCTAGATGGCAATGGGAGAATAGGAAGATTATTAATCACGCTTTACCTTGTCAGCTCCGGTTTGCTTTCAAAACCTTCACTCTATTTATCAGATTACATTGAAAAACATCGCCAGCTTTATTACGATAACCTGAACATGGTAAGGCAAAAAAATGCTATGTCTCAATGGATCAAATTTTTCCTTGTTGGTGTTATTGAGACGAGCGAAAAAGTAATAGAAACATTTAAAACAATCCTGGAACTCAAGCAGGAAATTGAAGATAAAAAATTGGCTACGCTTGGCTCTAAGCTTCCAAAAGCAAAATTATTAATGAAATATCTTTATAGAAAACCTATTGTGAATGCAGTGGAAATCAAAGATGAATTGGAAGTATCACAGCCAACAGCTAATTCTTTACTTGCCGATTTTGAAAAACTGAAAATCCTGAATGAAAAAACAGGCTGGAAAAGAAACCGCGAATTTGAATTTACTGAATATTTGAATCTCTTCAGGGATAAGAAATGACAACAGCATCAATGGTTCAACAAGTATGAAATTACTGCAGCACACTATGAGATGGCAGCTTAAGCCTCTATACTTTATTTCACGGAATCAGACAGAGCATATAGCCTGCGGTTTTCACTAATCGTTTATGTAATAATGGCTTGAATGTTAAACCCATTTGAGATATTATTTGTCACTTAACTTAAACAAGATAACAATGGTAAATGCGGAAAATACAATGAATAAAACACTGTTCTTTTTTCTATTATCTGTGATTGTGTCGGTCTTATCAGTGATCAATATACAAGCTCAGAATTATTTTGGCAGAAACAAGATTCAATATCAAAGTTTTGATTTCCAGGTATTAAAAACAAAAAACTTCAATATCTATTTTTACCCTGAAGAAAAACAGGCAACTTACGACGCTGCAGAAATGCTTGAAAGATGGAGAAGCAGGTACACACAGATTTTCGGTGATACACTTCAGAAAAACCAGCCGGTGATACTTTATGCTAACCACGCTGACTTTGAACAGACAAATGTTGTCGAAGGATTTTTATCTCAGGGAACCGGCGGCGTAACCGAAGGCTTGAAAAACAGGATCACTATTCCTTTCACCGGGGATTATTTTGATGATAACCATGTGCTCGGTCACGAGCTTGTACACGCATTCCAGTACGATCTGATCAGGGCAAGAAGAGACGGTTTCAGAACTGCGGCAACAATTCCACTTTGGTTCATTGAAGGTATGGCTGAATATTTTTCACTCGGAAGAAAAGATCCGCTTACCTCGATGTGGCTGCGTGATGCAGTGTTGCATAACGATGTACCTGATATTAATCAAATCGGCAGAGACCCGAAATATTTTCCTTACAGATATGGACAAGCTATCTTAGCCTACATCGGCAGCAAGTGGGGAGATGAATCCGTTGCAAAATTATTAACCAAAACTCTTGATGTCGGGTGGGATTCTGCTTTCACAAAAACACTGGGAATCAGCCTGGATTCTTTATCAACTCAATGGAAGGAAACTGTCATTTCAAGTTATCAGAAAGAGCTCGAAGGAAAAATTAAACCCGATAGTTTAACTGATAAGATCAGTGCAGAAGAAGGCAGCATAAATTTATCACCGGTAGTAAGTCCTGACGGAAAATATGTAGCGGTAATTGCACGGCACAATCTTTTTACTCTTGATCTTTATTTAATTGATTCACACACAGGAAAAGTTTACAAGAAATTAGTCAGCTCAAACAGCGATGCGCACTTTGATGCGCTTCAATTCATTAATTCTTCCGGAAGCTGGTCACCTGACGGAAAATTTTTTGCGTTTGTTGTTGTCAAAGATGGCGATAATGCTATCTCTGTGATAGATGTTCAGTCCGGAGATATAAAAGAAACATTCACATTAAAGAAAGTTGATGGTATTTCAAATCTTGCATGGTCGCCCGATGGAAAGCAGCTTGCAATTGCCGGAACATACGGAGGAATTGGCAATCTGTATCTGTATAATTTTTCTGATGGAAGTCTTCAGCAGCTTACCAATGATAAATATGCTGAGCTTCAGCCTGCCTGGTCTCCTGACGGAAAAATGCTTGCTTTTGTAACCGACCAGGGAGGGGAGACTGATTTTGGTAAATATAAATTCGGTTCGATGAAAATTGGTCTGCTTGATATGAGCACAAGAAATATAAAATTCATTTCGATGGCTGAAGGTGTAAAGCTGATCAACCCGCAGTTTTCTCCTGATGGGAAAAGTATTTACTTTATTGCCGATCCTGACGGGTTCAGTGACATTTACAGGTATTCTTTCGACACAAATAATTTTTACAGGGTTACTAACGTTGCAACCGGAATAACTGGTATTACAAATATATCACCGGCGCTTTCGGTAGCGCAAAAGACTGGCAGGCTTGTCTTTAATGTTTTTAATAATTCCGATTATAATATTTTCGGGCTTGATCAGGATAAAGCACAGGGCGAACTTTTCCACGATGGTATGGATTCATATAAATCCATTGAAAAAGAATTTACCTCAGTAATTTCTCTGCCGGTGAAAAGTAAATCTGATGAAGGCATTGTTGAAAATTATATGAAGGATTATACTACTGGTCTGCAGACAGAAAAGAGTTTCAATAAGAGTGATTATGAACCTGCTTTGAAATTGTATGACATTGGTCAGGCTTCTATCGGAGTAGGTGCTGACAGATTCGGAACATATTTTGGCGGTGCTGTCAGTATGCTTTTCAGTGATCTGCTAGGGAATCATCTTGTTACTGCTGTTGTTCAGGCTAACGGGGAATTTAAAGATATTGGCGGGCAGGCAGTTTATTATAACCGCACAAACAGATTTAACTGGGGCGCTTCTGCAGGGCATATCCCTTACCTCTCGGGTTATTTTGGTCAGAAGTTAGATACAGTGTCAATCCAGGGGCAGCAGTATTTAGCAAACGATTTTATTTTTTATAAGCAGAGAGTTTTCGATAACCAGCTCAGTTTATTAGGTGCTTATCCTTTTTCTATGAACAGACGAATGGAGTTCGGAATTGGTTACGAAAGAGTAAGCTATGATCTCGAAGCTCAGCATACAGTTGCTGTTGGAAATGTTGTTGTAGATTATCACACAGAAAGTCTTAGTTCTCCTCCTGCGTTGAATTTATTTCAAACTGATATTGCCTACGTTGGCGATTATTCATTTATGGGATTTACGTCACCGATAGATGGAAGCAGGTATCGTTTTGATGTACAGCCTACTTTTGGCTCATTAAAATTTGTAACTCTCACAGCCGATTTCAGGAAATACTTTTTCTTATCTCCTTTTACACTTGCTTTCCGACTGCTTCATTATGGAAGGTACGGAGCGGACTCTGATAATAATCGTATTTCGCCGCTGCTGCTGGGATATCAAACGTGGGTGAGGGGCTATGATTTTAATTCTTTCAATCAGTCTGAATGCAGCGGTAATGGGCTGAACGGATGCCCGGCATTTGACAGGCTTGTGGGTTCGAGAGTAGGAATTTTTAATATGGAGTTCAGGATTCCTCTGTTTGGAAATGAACAGTTCGGGCTTATAAATTTTCCTTATCTGCCGACTGAACTTTCCTTGTTCCTCGACGGAGGGGTTGCGTGGTCAGCAGGCAGCGACCCTGTATTTAAATTGGCTGCAAGATCTAACCAAAGAATTCCCGTTTTTTCTGCTGGCATTGCCGCAAGAGTTAATCTGTTTGGTTATGTTGTCGGGCAGGTGTATTTTGCTTACGCATTCCAGCGACCTGATAACAGCAGGCAGGTTGGATTTGTTTTTTCGCCCGGATGGTAAAAAAATATTGCTTAAAAAATCAAAGACCAAAAAGAGATATTATGGCAATTAATAAAACCTGGCACTCTAAAAATGTATTAGGACAAAAAGCATCATTGGAAAGAAGGATAGCATGGCATATTGCGCATCAAAAAAATTGCGGATGCCGGCCTGTTCCGGAAAGCATTCGGCAGGAAATTAAAAAAGAAAGTCCTTGAACGGGGAAATGAAAATATGCAGCCGCGGTCATTCATATAGCGGGAGCGGTCCTTGTCCGGTATGCTGGCCCGGTCATCAAAAACGGAAAAGGGTTTAAAAAAATAAATAGTTAAAGTGGAAAATATAGTTAAGCTTATGTTACGCAGTGTTGTAGTATTTTTAAAAAAATTATTATCTTAAATAGTAAAATCTATTTTGTTGCTGGTTAGTCTGTTTATAAGTGTGCAGCATTCTTTAATGAAAAATCCGGAGGCAGTATGAAAACTGTTAGAGAAATTTTATTAAACAAAGGCAGGAATATCTGGTCGGTCTCCCCGGATTCAACTGTCTTTGATGCCTTAAAAGTTATGGCAGAAAAAAGTATTGGTGCACTTTTGGTTATTGATGATGAAGGAGAAACGGTGGGGATAATGTCCGAGAGAGACTATGCAAGAAAAATAATTCTTCTGGGTAAAACCTCAAAAGAAACCCAGGTGAAAGAAATAATGTCTTCCAACGTAATTTATGTTACGCCCGGCAGAAGCTGTGAAGAATGTATGGCGCTGATGACAAACAAAAGGATCAGGCATTTGCCGGTACTCGATAATGGAAAGCTTATTGGCTTCATTTCGATAGGCGATGTAGTTAAAGCTGTTTTAGATGAAAAAGAATTTGTAATAGATCAGCTCGTTCATTACATAAAAGATACGCCGCAATTGGAGACTGCACGGTAATTATTTCCCAGCATTTTCTCTTACTATTTGTGCGGTACAGTTATTACATGACTGAACTTTTTCATTTATGAATGGAGTATCAGTTAGACTATAATTCCTTATTTTAACCTGTCTCATTTTTCAATTACATTGCTCCTAAAAATTGTGAATTATAAACTATGGAAAACAAGCACGCTGATCTGTCATCTTTAAGAATAGACAGGTCACAAAATTCTGAAAACACCGGCAGCAATTCAAAGCTCAGAAAAATATTATTAGTTACCTCAACAGTAATTGCTCTGATACTGATAATCTATTTGGGATGGAATAAAATATTCTCGCAGGGCATAGAAGCGAAAGTTGTTACTGTGACGAAAATTTCTCCTGCTGAAACAAATGCTGTATTAACCGCAAGCGGATATGTCGTAGCACAGCGGAAAGCGTCTGTCGCATCAAAAGCAACAGGGAGATTAATCTATCTTGGTGTTGTTGAAGGCGATGCAGTTAAGAAAGGTCAGATCATTGCACGGCTTGAGGATAACGATATCAAGGCACAGCTTTCGCAAGCAAAAGCTAACCTTTTGTTCAACCAGGCAGATATTGAGGATGCAAAAAATAATTTTGAAAGACAAAAAAGATTATACCAAACCGGTGCGACAACCAAGGTTGAACTCGATGCAGCCGATGCAAGATATAAAAGAGTGCTCGCTTCAATAGATGTAGCGAAAGCTCAGGTTGAAGCCGCTGAGGTTAATCTTGAAAATACTTTAATAAGAGCTCCCTTCGACGGGACGGTGCTTACTAAAAATGCAGATGTAGGCGAAATTGTTTCTCCTCTTGGTGCAAGCTCAACTTCAAGGGCTGCGGTTGTAACGATGGCTGATATGTCTTCGCTGCAGGTTGAAGCCGATGTCTCTGAATCTAATATCCAGAGAATAAAAGCAGGACAGGATTGTGAAATTTCTCTCGATGCTTATCCTGATGTTCGCTATCCCGGCTATGTCGCTAAAATTGTTCCCACGGCAGACCGTTCTAAAGCTACGGTTCTTGTCAAAATAGCTTTCAAAAAATATGATAAAAAAGTTTTGCCTGAGATGAGCGCAAAGGTATTGTTTTTGAGTACTGCTATCGAAGAAAAATCCCTTAATGAAAAACCAATGCTTGTCGTTCCATTCACTGCAGTTGTTAAAAAAAACGGGAAGAGTTTTGTCTATAAAATAAAAGATAATACAGCAGAAGAAGTTGAAGTAAAAACCGGCAGGGAAGCCGGGAGCTATACTGAGATTCTTTCCGGTGTTTATGAAGGAGATAAGGTGATAGAAAAGCCTGCTGAAGAGATTAAGAATGGAACGAAAATAAAAATTTTATAAAATTTATTTGTGGAGTGTAAACTATGCCGGCTATAATTGAAGTGCAGAATGTTTCGAAGTCATATATGCGCGATAATTTTCAGATACCGGTTCTGAATAATATAAACTTTAATGTTGAAGAAGGAGATTTCCTTGCGCTGATGGGTCCATCCGGTTCAGGCAAGACCACGCTGCTTAATCTTATAGCCGGGATTGATAAACCGACAAAAGGGAATATTCTTGTCGGCGGTACAGAAATATCAAAGCTTACTGAATCTGCTTTAGCGAAGTGGAGAGCGCACAGCATCGGATTCGTTTTTCAATTTTATAATTTAATACCGGTACTTACGGCTTTCGAGAATGTCGAACTTCCTTTGCTTTTAACTTCTCTCTCAAAATCAGAGAGAAAAAAACATGTTGAAACAGCTTTAAGTGTAGTCGGGTTGAGCGATCGTATGTTGCATTATCCGAAACAACTATCAGGCGGACAGGAGCAAAGAGTAGCAATTGCAAGGGCTTTGGTTACTGATCCGTTGCTTTTAATTGCTGATGAACCCACTGGTGATCTTGACAAAAATTCTGCAGCCGAAATCCTTACGCTTCTTGAGCGGCTTAACCAGGAATTTAAGAAAACAATTGTGATGGTTACACACGATCCTCACGCTGCCGAAAAAGCCAGAAAAATACGGCACCTCGACAAAGGCGATCTTGTTTAGGAGTCTTTATGAAAATTATAAAACTCATTATTAAAAATTCATTAAGGCACAAGCTCAGAACATTTCTTACTATTCTTGGAATATCAATTGCTGTTATTGCGTTCGGACTATTAAGAACTGTTGTAACTGCCTGGAATGCCGGAGTGGAAGCCTCATCTGCAAACAGGTTAATTACAAGACAGGCTGTGTCATTTATTTTTTCTCTTCCATATTCTTACAGGGAAAAAATATTGAAGATCCCCGGCGTTACAAATATTACTTATGCTAACTGGTTTCAGGGAGTCTACATAGATAAGAATCAATTCTTCGCACGTATGGCTGTAGATGCAAACACTTTCTTTGATGTCTATCCTGAATTCCTTCTTTCAAAAAAAGAGCTTGATGATTTTAAGAAAGAAAGGACCGCATGCGTAATCGGATCAGACATAGCCAAAACATACAAGCTGAAGATCGGCGATGTTATGACAATCGAAGGGGATATTTTCCCCGGGAGATGGGATTTTGTAATAAGAGGAATTTACAAACCAAGAGATAAAACGACTGATGCAACAGGGATGTATTTTCACTGGGATTATTTAAATGAGAGAATGGAAAAAGAATTTCCCGGTCGTGCGAACCAGGTTGGCTGGTATGTTGTGCAAATAAAGGATCCCGCTCAGGCTGCCGAGATTTCTCAGAAGATTGATGCTTTGTTCAAAAATTCTACGGCAGAAACAAAGACAGAATCGGAGAGAGCATTTCAGCAGGGATTTCTTGCGGCAACAAGTGCGATAGTTACTGCAATGAATGTTATATCATTTGTGATCATCGGGATAATAATGCTGGTGCTTGGCAACACGATGATAATGTCTGCAAGGGAACGAACGAGAGAATATGCAGTGATGAAAACGCTTGGGTTTGAGCGCCGTCATTTAACAGGTTTGATAATGGGTGAATCGCTGCTTATTTCATTTATTGGTGCAGGCATTGGTTTGTTCCTAACATTTCCTCTGGTCGAAGGATTTGCAATGGTCATACCAAAAGGATTTTTCCCGATATTCAGGCTGGAGCCAATTACAGTGATCTTTGCCTGCTCAGCCGCGGTGTTCATTGGTCTGGTAGCTTCAGTTCCGCCGATCCAGAGAGCGCTTAAAACAAATATTGTTGACGGCTTCAGGTTTGTAGGTTAAGGAGAAATTTTATGCATATACCTTTTAAATATAGCTTGAAGAATTTTAAATCGAGAAAGCTTACAAATATAATTACTGTTGCAGGCGTTGCACTTGTTGTGTTTGTCTTTGCTGCCGTGCTAATGATGGCTTATGGAATTAAGAAGACTTTGGTTGCAACCGGTGAACCGGACAATGTTTTGATCGCCAGGAAATCTGCTAACGGAGAAATATCCAGCATAATAGACGGCGACACACAAAACATAATCAGGTCTTTGCCTTACATTGCTAAAACTTCAGATGGCAAGCCAATTATTTCAGGTGAACCGGTAGTAGTTATTAATCTCAATAAAGTTGGCGGGGGATTAAGTAATGTAACTGTCCGCGGAGTATCAGAACAAATTTCTCTGCTTCGCCCCCAGGTAAAACTAACGGAAGGAAGAATGTTCAATTTCGGAACCAGGGAACTGATCGTTGGTTCGGGAATCACTGATCGTTTCGTTGGCGCAAAGATTGGCGACAAAATTAAATTTGCCGGAGATGAATGGACGATAGTTGGAAAATTTTCAGCAGGCGGCAGCGGATTTGATTCTGAAATCTGGGGAGATGCTCTTCAACTGCTCGATGCTTTTAACCGGGGCAGCACTGTTTCTACAGTAACATTAAAACTTACAAACGCAGATGATTTCGATAAGTTCAAAAAAGCTTTTGAATCCGACAGAAGACTTCAGCAGTTTGAACCAAAGATCGAGAAAAAATATTTTGAGGAACAATCTGAACTTATGGCTAACTTTATAAGGATACTCGGCATTTTCATTACTATAATTTTTAGTCTCGGCGCAACGATCGGTGCAATGATAACAATGTACGCCGCAGTTGCAAACAGGTCACGTGAAATCGGAACACTAAGAGCACTTGGTTTCAAAAGGCGAAGTGTCATGACTGTTTTCCTCTTTGAATCTTTGCTCATTTCACTTGCAGGCGGCTTAATCGGACTTTTCCTGGCATCTTTTCTTCAGTTCTTTTCTATTTCTACATTAAACTTCGCATCTTTTTCTGAACTTCAATTTTCTTTTGCTTTATCACCTTCTATAATTTTTTCATCACTTGTCTTTGCAGCATTTATGGGAATACTTGGCGGCTTTCTGCCTTCGGTGCGCGCTGCGAGAAAAAATATTGTAGAGTCACTCAGAGCAGGGTAAAAGATGGAATATGGAGTATGTTTATCTTATAAATTTTGTTTCATAAGATCAGCGCTATAAGGGAATTGACTAATTATGGATTATAATATATCTTTACACATAATATGTGTACGAGGATCAATTATGCCTAATATAACTTTATCAATGGACAAAAAGTTAATAAAAAAAAGCAGGGAATACGCTCAGAAGCAGGGTAAATCATTAAACGCCTTAATACGTGAGCTTTTGCAGAAGACGGTGAGTGGTGTTTCTTCAACTACCATAGACGATCTTTTTAAGTTAATGGATGAAACAAACGGGGATTCAAAAGGTCAAAAATGGAACCGTGAGGATATTTATGACCGGAAAGTACTTCATTGATACTAATATATTAGTCTATTCTATAGATAGTAATTATCCGAAAAGGAAGGAACAAAGCCGGCAATTGATATCAAAGCTATTAAAAGAAAATTCAGGTGTAATTTCAACTCAGGTATTTCAGGAGTTCTATTATGCTTCTGTAAAAAAATTACATGCGGATTCGATTAAAGTTAAAAACCTCCTAAAATATTTCGAAAAATTTGAAGTAGTGCAAATAAATTTGCCTCTAATCTACGAGGCTATTGATTGTAGTTTAACAAACAAGATCTCTTTCTGGGATGCTTTAATAGTGGTGTCAGCGGAATACAGTTCCTGCAGCAAAATTTATTCTGAAGACTTAAACAATAGTCAGGTAATAAGGGGGCTGGAAATAATTAATCCTTTCGCAAATTAGTCGGAATATGAATTAGCAAAACAATGTTTTGCGTTTCAAAATATCAGAAACCTTGGACACTTCCTAAAATATTCCTACAGTTAATTAAGTGTTCCAACAAAGAAATTTATTTTCAAATAATTTATATTTGATCGTTCTTATTTATGAGCCTCCGGCTTAATTTTTATTGGAGTGATCAAATGAAAAAATCTGTCCGCCTTTTTATCATTGTTATTTGTTTAATATCCACCAGCCCTTTTAAGATATATTCACAACAAGAAGAAACAATTAAATTCCCGAATGAATGGAAATTTATTCCAGGTGATAATCCTGAATATGCAAAGCCAGATTATGACGATTCAAAATGGAAGTCTATAAGAGTAGATAAAATTTGGGAAGACCAGGGATACGAAAACCTTGACAGATTCGCCTGGTACAGAGTTAAAGTTTTTATTCCATCGAGCCTGAAAGAAAAAGCCTTTCTGAAAGACAGCTTGAAAATATTTCTTGGCAAAATAAATAATTTTGATCAGTCATATATCAATGGAAAGATATTCGGCATCAATGGTAAAAATGTTCCCTCAGATACAAAAATTGATACTTCATTTTTAAATGCACCGACAAACTTTTGGGATTATAACCGTCGTTATACATTATCGGTAAACGATCCGAGAATTCTCTGGGAAAAAGAAAATGTTTTTGCAATAAGAGTTTTCGACCAGGGAGGACAGGGAGGAATTTACACAGGTGATCAGACTATAAGTATGGTGAAGATCAGTGAATATCTTTCACTGAATTACGACCAGGTACAATTTCAGTATAAGAATGGTTCGATAAAAAAATTATTAGTGCTGAAAAACACATCTCCAAAATTAACTCTTGCTGGCGAGTTCACTATAAATGCCGTAAGTAAGCTGGATGGAGAAATAGTCTCTGATAAATCTTACAACGTTAATTTGAAGCCGGGTGCAGCTAAAAAAATAAACTTCTCACTTGCAAAACAGGATCATTCCAATATAGTCACATATAAGTTTGATTTTACCAAAAGTAAAGAGAGCATTTCCTTCAGCGAAGAGACACCTTATATTTTAACTCCTCCGGTTTCGTTGAAGCCGCAAATAAATGGTGCGAGAATTTATGGAGAGAGAACGGGCAAGCCATTCCTTTATCTTATCGCTGCGTCCGGTGCAAGACCGATGAAATTTCAGGCTGAAAATCTTCCGGAGGGTTTATCGTTAAACAAAAATTCAGGTATCATAACAGGAAGAGTTAATCAGAAGGGTGAATACTCTGTTAAGTTAACCGCAGGCAACAAGTACGGCAAAGCGCAAAGCTATTTAAAAATAATTATCGGCGACCAGATCGAATTAACTCCTCCAATGGGCTGGAACAGTTGGAATTGCTGGGGCTTGAGTGTTGATCAGTCAAAAGTTTTTTCTTCTGCTAATGAGTTTATCAATAAAAAATTATCACAGCATGGCTGGACTTATATAAACATTGACGACGGCTGGGAAGTAAAAGGAGACTCGAAAGATCCCAAAAGAGATACGAACGGAAATATAATTGTGAACGAAAAATTTCCAAGCATGAAAGCACTTGGCGATAGTATTCACGCACTTGGTTTGAAGTTCGGGATTTATAGTTCGCCTGGTCCCTTAACATGCGGAGGCTACACAGCGAGTTATCAGTACGAGTTAAAAGACGCAGAATCGTATTCTTCCTGGGGAATAGATTATTTAAAATATGACTGGTGTTCTTATGACAACATAGCTAAAGATCATTCATTGCCTGAGCTGAAGGAACCATATTATGTTATGAGGGAAGCGCTGAATAAAGTTGACAGAGATATTGTTTTTAGTCTTTGTCAATATGGAATGGGTGACGTCTGGAAGTGGGGCGCTGAAGTTGGTGGAAATCTTTGGAGAACTACCGGAGACATTACTGACACGTGGCAAAGTTTAAGTGAAATCGGATTTAGCCAGGTTGAAAATGCAAAATACGCCGGACCCGGTCATTGGAATGATCCTGATATGTTAATTGTCGGATGGGTCGGTTGGGGCCCGAGTCTGCATCCAACAAGATTAACTCCTGATGAACAATACACTCACATAAGCCTGTGGAGTCTTTTATCTGCACCGTTACTTTTAGGCTGTGACCTGGAAAGGCTCGATGATTTTACTTTAAACCTTTTAACAAATGATGAAGTAATAGCGCTTGACCAGGATGCTTTGGGTAAGCAGGCGGTTCCGGTTATTAAGCGTGATAGTATACAGGTCTGGAAGAAAAATTTAAGCGATGGTAATATTGCAGTGGGGATATTTAATCTTGATAGTAAATCAAAAAAGTTTACACTGGATTTGAAGGGTCTGGGACTTACTAAAAAATCTTTGATTCGTGATCTTTGGAGGCAGAAAAATCTCGGCAGGTTTAAAGATACTTTTACTGCTGATGTTCCTTCTCACGGAGTTGTATTGATAAAGGTCTTCAAAGGATAAATACTGGCAACCTGCTTCGCCAAGGCTTCGTAATCCTGTGACAAATTTTTTCAGCATTTCGCAAGTCAGCGGAGAGAGAGGGATTCGAACCCTCGGTGACAACAAGTGCCACACTGGTTTTCGAGACCAGCCTATTCAACCACTCTAGCATCTCTCCTGAAAAAAATTTATATAAAAATTAAATGAACAATTAAAATTAGCACGAAACCTGATAAAGATGACAGTATCACAAGTGTTTTGTGATTCTTAAACATTTCACCAAAGACTGCGTGCAAAGCCAGAAAGATAAATCCTCCTGCAATATGTGCCATTACAACTCCCATTAAAATATCAGATATTCCCGCTTTGAAAAAATAAATCCCTGCAAGTGAACCAATTAGAGTTACTGATTCAACAGCAATAACATAAAACAAAATTTTTATACGTGAATAATCGGAGCTTAACATTAATGCTGCAAGCGCTAATCCTTCCGGGAATTTATGAGTGATTATTGCTGCAAAAACAGATTGATCAGCAAGCTCCAACGGGGAAGCGCTTGTAGCTATTGCCAGCCCGTCTAA
>JAKAGZ010000106.1 GCA_021815365.1 Bacteroidota bacterium | reverse complement strand
ACCTGACCGGTGGCAATTACTTTTTCAACAGGAGTTTCTATTTCTTCATTTGTAATTTCGTCAAAAATGTTGAACACTTCTTTGATCTTTTTCCCGATAGCATCAAATTCATTCCAGCCGGTGAGTGCCTCGGCAACTCTGTTCATATTCAATATCTGTCCGTTTATATCTGTAGTAATTACGGCGTCGCCTGTGCTGTAAAGAGTTGTTCTGAAACGCTCCTCGCTTTCACGCAAAGCATCCAGGGCTTTTTTCTTTTCAGTAATATCGCGGATGATCTGGTGATGAAATTTTTTTCCTTCTATCTCAATTGTTCTTGCGCTTACTTCAACATCAAAAGAAGTTCCGTCTTTCCTTTGGTGAATTGATTCAACGACCAGTCCGCCTTTTTCTTCTATCTCAAGTAATCTCTGCCGGAGATTTGTTCTTTGTTCTGGTTCAATCAGATCTCTTATATTCAGATTTTTCAATTCATCTATTGTGTACTGGTAAGCCTGTAATGCTCTTTCATTTGCGTCCACAATATTAAGCTCTTCATCTTCTAATAAAATTATATCGTTGGCAAATTTCACAACATATTCAAAGTGAGCCTTCAGAGCTTTAAGCTCAAGCTCTTCACGGTATAATTCTTTGTAATGCTGCTGGCGGCTGCGGTGAACCAGGTATAAAACAACGAAGCCAGTGAGTAAAAAAAGTATTACCGAGACTGCGGTAATTGTTCGTGCTCTGTAATATACTTCGGAGAATAATTCATCTCTGTCGATCTTGGCTGCAAGATACCATTCAGAGCCGGCTATTGGCTGAATGTATTCCAGGACTTTGGTGTTCCTGTAATCTGTACCTTCGAAAAATCCGCGCCTGCCTGAAACAGCCTGAACTGCGGGATTATCTTTTTGTTCTAAGGAAACTTTTGTTGAAAGTGCAGAATCAGGCTTGCCTCTCAGTCTGCTTAAATAAAGTATATTGTTCCCTTCTTTAGTAAAGAGTATTGTCTCGGCGCTTTTACTTGACTCAGGCCATGTCTCTAAAACAGGATACAGCCTTTCTTTCGGAGACAACTGATAAATAATTACCGCGATAATTTCTTTGCTGCTGTTAAAAACAGGCGCAGCTATGTCAATATATATCTTGTTGTTTAAATTGTTCTTGTAAATGCTTCCGAACTGAATTCGTTTTGACCGGAATGCCTGCCCTATCAAAATTTTTGTGGTTAAATCTGCTCTGCTGAGTGTGGTGTCATAAACTAATTTAATGCTGCCGTCTGTTCCGGTAACTATTATATTTTTATAATCGGCTTCGTTTTGAATCTCTAACTTAAATCTTTTCAATATTTCTTTTTTCAGGCTTTCATTATTCTTTGTGCTGAGGTAGGCGTTCATTTTTCCCTGCAGAAAGGGACTGTTGACAAGCATATTTATATCGGCAAGTCTTTCTTTCTGCCACTCTTCAACCTGCTTTATTTTCAGGTCAGCAATTGTTTTTAATTTCTGATAAGCTGCTTTGCGGTACGTTTCAGTTTCGTGTTTATAATAAATGTATCCTCCTGCTAATATCAGTATTGTAACGATACCGAAGAGCAGGTAGAAAATACGGTTTGTCTTTTTGTCTTCGTTGCTTTTTTTCATAGCAATTCCTGCTAAAATTTATCAGGTCAGGGAAAAGAAGGCTCTTAATGAAATAATTAAGAGCATCTTTTTGAACAAACAAAAATTATAGTAATAGAGTTTAACATTTCATTTTTTATTTGAGGAATTATTGGGCTACTTGAAGTTACATTTTTATTACTTGTTCCATAAGTTATAGTAGCTCTCACCACAGCTTTTTACTGCAGTCCGCATACTACAGATAATTTTTTTTGCAAAGTGTACATCTCATTACAGCGATAAACTTATTAAAAAAGATAGTAAAATAACAGGGAAATAAGATATAAGGTCTCAATATTGTCCAAGATAAATTGTCAATTCGACAAAAGGTTATATAATCGTCTTTTTGTACATAATTTACCTCCGGGCAATTTCAAACCCCAGAAGTTTTTAAAAATAATGTCTTATTTGTTCTGGACAGTAATGATTTTTTATGGAGTTATTACACCTGAAATAATCTTTACCTGAATTCATTATATTTTCTCAGAATGTAATTCACTTTATCATTCAGAATTTTAATTGTTAAATCAATTTCTGTAAGATGAGTTCTGAAAGCAAGCAAAGCCAGCCTGAATGTGAATTTTCCATTAATAACTGTTGAGGTTAAAAATATTCTTCCGTCTTTGTGAATTTCTTTCAGCAGCATTTCGTTAAACTTGTTAGCGTTACCCTTCGCCGGAACGTAGCGGAAAGTTACTACCGATAGTTCCGGTTCCGGTCCGGTTACAAATCCTTTTGTGTTTTTTATTTTTTCATAAAAATATTTTGCAAGCTGAAGTTTTTCTTCGAGGGCAGAACGGAAAGGTTTTAAGCCGTGGATTTTCAACGGCAGCCATAGCCTTAATCCTCTGAAATGTTTTGTTAACTCGGGTGAAAGGTCTGCGGGGGAAAGTTCATCTGCAGCAGAAAGAGCATCCTGCATATAATTTGCCTGGTAGTAATGAGCGGCAGCGAGATGCTTAACATTTTTTACAAGAACAACTCCAAGCCCGTAAGGAAGAAATAATCCTTTGTGCGGATCAATGACGAGAGAATCAGAGAGATTGAGTCCTTTTAATTTTTTCTTTCCTGTTTCGGATAAAATAAAAAAACCTCCGTAGGCAGCATCAATGTGGTACCACAAATTGTTTTTCTTTGCTATTCTTCCAATGTGTGTCAGCGGGTCTATTGCACCTATGTCTGTCGTACCTGCAGAAGCAATAACAAGCCAGGGGATAAGTCCTTTCTTTTTATCTTCTTTAATTGCTTTTTCAATTTCAGAAGGTATCATTCTGAATTTTTCATCGAGGGGGATATACCTCTTTACGCAGCCGCTCAGCCCGGCTATTCTTAAAGCTTTGTCTATACAGTGATGAGTATGTTTTGAAAGATAAACAACGGCTTTATGATAATCTTTCGATTTTAGTTTTTTACTTTCTCTTGCAGTAGTAACAGCAATCAGGTTTGCAACGCTTCCCCCGGAAGCAAGATTTCCTCCCGCTGATTTCGGATAGCCGACAAGATCGGACATCCATCTTATCAGCATATTTTCCATTCTGACTGCGCCTGGTGATGCAAAGAACACGCCTGCAAACCTGTTAGTAACAGCCGCCATATAATCGGCGAGAGAGGAGATATATATTCCTCCGCCGGGTATGTAACCCAAATGTCCGGCGGAAGCGGGATTTAAATTCGGTGTGTCAACATTTTTTTTAACTAAGCTCAGAGCTTCTGAAATTTTTATAGG
>JAKAGZ010000105.1 GCA_021815365.1 Bacteroidota bacterium | reverse complement strand
GCCAAGAATTGCGGCAACCGGTAATGTCAAAAACCATGAGTATAAAATATCTTTAACAACTTTCTTATTTGACTTTTTTGTAACCATACCTATTCCAAATAGTGAACCAACCGAAACGTGCGTTGTTGAAACAGGCAATCCCCATAAACTGCTTGCTATGACAAGCAGCCCGGTTGTAATGTTAGCCGTAAAACCCTGACCTTGATTCAGCGGTGTAATTTTTTTGCTCATAGTTACGGCAACTTTCCTTGAATTAAGTAATCCCCCGATCATCATTGCTGTCGTCACGCCAAGCAGGCTGAGCCTCGGGTCAAATAAATTAAAAAAGATGAACAGACCTAAAAGTTTCGGGGTATCATTCAACCCTCTCGCAAAGCTGACAACCCCGCTGCTCAAAAAATGAGCCGAGTTCAAAACAGACTGCAGCTTTATTCCCAAAACATTTCCCGAATAATTTACTTCGCATTTATCTATTGAATCAACTGATACATCAATTTTTTTTACTTCTTCCAAGATTAACTCCGAAGACAGTATAGGCATCACAGGAATAGAAAATATTCTTTCGCCAACGCACACACAGGTTTCTTTTTCATAACCAAAAGCGAGCCGTGTGCGATTAAAAATAAAATAAAGAAAAAAGCTGAGCAGTAAGGCGGCAAAAGGACTGAACAGGAGGGGAAGAAAAAAAGTGGAAAATAATTTCGTAAGATTTATTTCACTTCCTCCAGCCATAAATCCCGCTCCAATCATTGCCCCGATAATCCCGTGAGTTGTTGAGATGGGCATCCCAAGCAGTGAAGCTATCAAAACGGTTGCGCCTGCACCGACAGCTATTGAAGTGTTAAACGAAAATGTATTCACAAACTGCTCGGGCACCAATCCTTTGCCCGAAAAATTAACTATCAAAGATTTTGCTATCACCAAAGCTAACAGCGAGCCAAGAGCAGTTGTTATCGTTCCCCATGTAATTGTTTTTTTATAATCCGTTAAGCCGCATCCAAAAAGAGTTGCTGCACCTTTGATATTATCATTCGAGCCGTTAAAGTATGCAATAAAAAGTGCAGCAAGGCAGATCATCGCTATTTCCATCTACGCCTCATTTAGTCTGGATAGTGGTTATTAAAATTTTATATTCTTACATTGTTGAACAACTGGCTACAGCAAAAAATAACCATTGTAAACTTTCTAACCAATAGTTTTTCCAAAATTTGCCGGAAATGTCGTCTGAAAGATAATTTTAAAAATTTTTGTAAGTCACTAATTTTGATTAACTTACGGTGTGCTGGTGAGGATGTTATGCAATTTTAAATATAACTCACGGGTATAGTTGTAATGAAAAAAATACTTGTCATTGAAGATGAAAACCTCATCCGCGAATCAATAGTTGAAATTCTCGAAGAAGAAGGATATGACTGCCTTCAGGCTGAAAATGGTCATACCGGAATTATTTCTGCGAAAAAAAACTTACCAGATCTGATCCTTTGTGATATTAAGATGCCCGAAATAAACGGCCACCAGGTTTTACTTGCGTTGCGGGAAGACCCTGCAACCTCAACTATACCATTTGTTTTTCTGAGCGCTATGGTTGATAAAAAAGATTTCAGGACGGGAATGGAGCTTGGCGCAGACGATTACATAACAAAACCTTTCACCAATGATGAACTCATCAATGCAATTAAAACGAGACTCTCAAAGAACGAAGAAGTACAGACCAAGCTGAACGAATTAAAAAAAAATATTGCACAGTCACTGCCCCATGAACTAAGAACCCCGCTGATCTCAATACTTGGCTACGCACAGCTTCTAATGGACAGGCATAAAGAAATTTACGACGACCAGGTTTATGAGTTTGCACAGACAATCCACGAATCAGGACTGCGTCTTCACCGGTTGATCCAGAACTTTATTATTTATACAAAGCTTGAGATGCTGGGTACTGGATATAAAGCTGATTATGAAACGAAAATAAACGTATCACTTGTAACAAAACCATTTGTTGAATCCATAATTAAAAAAATTGCAAAGCGATACCAGAGAGCCAATGACCTCGAGTATGAAATTGAAGAAACACCAGTCAGAATATCGCTGGATGACCTCTCAATTATTATAGAAGAAATTGTTGATAATGCTTTTAAATTTTCAAATTCTGATTCAAAAATCATTTTAAAAATTTACCGTGAAAAAGATAATTTTGTTTTAATAGTCTCCGACTCTGGCAGGGGGATGAAACCCGAACAGATCTCACAGGTAGGTGCATATATTCAGTTTGAAAGAAAAAAATACGAACAGCAGGGTTCGGGTCTCGGTCTTACAATAAGTAAAAAGCTGGCTGAATTACACGGCGGAACTTTCAACATTAACAGCATCTATGGCGAAAAGACTGTTGTGATAGTTACCATCCCAGCTTCCTGAGCATCACTTCAGATAATCGGCAATATCCAGCTCAATACTTTCTTCAGAATAAAAAGGCTCGCCATAGGTTTTCCTGATCTGGAACCCGTAAAATTTTGCCCTTGATTCAATGTAGTCTAAAAATTTCGGGTTGCTGATAAAAGTTTCCGGTTCCGAATTCTTTGGGTCGTAGAATTGTGTGCTGAACGCCTTAACAGCTCTCATTTTTGTATCGAAATATTTTGTTACATCAACTATAAAAGTCGGCTCGAATGTATAAGTCTGCATATAATAAAAAAGTTTTTCAGGTCTGTAGGCTTCCTGTGCCACTTCCTTATTAAAAGTTTTTACCTTGGGCAAACCCGAAGAAAACATTGCTTCCTTTACAATACAGCTTGCGTCAATATGATCGGGATGTCTGTCGTTAAAATAAGGCGCAAAAATAATTTTAGGACGGAACTTTCTGATCTCCATTACAACTTTTATCAGGTTCTCTTTTGTCCTTTGAATATTTCCATCGGGGATGTAAAGATTTTCTCTGACCGATGTCTTCAGAATGATAGCCGCCTGAAAAGCTTCTTTCTGCCTCGTCTCGGCAGAACCCCTTGTACCAAGCTCACCGCGGGTGAAATCAATAATACCAACTTTAAATTTATTATGTGTCAGTTTGGCAATTGTTCCTCCCATAGATAATTCAGCATCGTCCGGGTGGGCTGCAAAAACAAGTACATCAAGATTCATATAATCTGTCTGGTTTTTGATTAAAGGAATTTTTCTTCATGCTCAAATTACTATGGTATAAGGAATAAAGGTATAAAAGTATAGCGACACATATTACTGATACCCGCTGCCGGATTCCCGATCCCTGATAAGATCATCGGGGATCGGGTATCAGTTCACAGTAAATTATCAAAGACAAATAGTAGCCGAACAATATAACTATATCCCCTATACCTATATTTCCTTATCCTATGTACTTCCCTCACATTTTATTTTCATC
>JAKAGZ010000068.1 GCA_021815365.1 Bacteroidota bacterium | reverse complement strand
AAAATATTCCAATATCCCTTCAGGTAATAATAAACCTGCTAATTCTTCAAAATTGTTCATCAGACCCTCTTATTTTTTCCTTCCTAATTTAACCTTTTCTTTTGCCTCCTAAAAATCCTCTGACCCTGAAATAAAACCTCAGTTTGCTTTTTAAGTTTACGGAAACTATTTTTCTTAAAGCGATGGAGTTCGCTTATCCCGCTTTCCGGTAAAATGCCTCTTAGGCTGATGACTCCTACCATAATAAGGTTGGAGTTATTCTTGTCTGATGAATAATACCAACCGTGTTGTATAAAATAAAAATATGAGATCCGATAATGCATCCTCTAAAAAAATATATAGACAAATTTAATCACCTGATTCAAATATCTCATTCCTATAACAACCATTTATTAACCTCCGAACTGCAGGATGAAATTTACAAGCTGAATGAAAATCAGTTTTACATCGCCGTAATTGGTCAGATAAAAAGAGGCAAAAGCACCCTGATAAATTCACTGATAGGCCGCAGCCTTCTTCCTACTGCCGTTTTACCTTTGACTTCAATTATTACAATGATACGTTTCGGCAGCGAAACCAAAGCAAGAGTCCTGTTTAATGACTGCAAAGAACTATTTATATCTCAGCAAGAATTAAAAGATTATATTACAGAAAGCGGAAATCCAAATAACAGCAAGAATGTAAATTATGTTGAAATTACATGCCCCTCGGAATTTTTGAACAGAGGAATAGCATTAATAGATACGCCGGGCATCGGCTCATTATTTCTGCACAACACAAAATCAACAAAAGATTTCATACCTAAAATTGATGCGGGTATCTTTGTCCTTTCTGTCGACCCGCCGATTACAAAAACCGAATTTGATTTCCTTTCAGAAGTTTACTCTAAAGTAAATAATTTATTTTTCGTTATTAACAAGATTGACCTTATCAACGAAAAAGACCTTAATGAAATTATCCTTTATACATCCAATATGATTTCCGAACATAACCACAGTTTGAAACAGGAGATTTATCCGCTTTCTTCTTTATCTGCCCTGGAAGGGAGAATCATAAATGACCGGAAGAAACTTACTGAAAGCCGTATATTAAATCTTGAAGAAAAAATCACAAAGCTGATTGAGAATAATAAAATTCAGGTCCTGGAAAGCAATCTTAACCGGAAAATGAAAACGTATGTTTCGCAATTAAATTTCTCCCTCGAGCTGCAGTTAAAATCATTGCAAACACCGGTAAATGTTTTTAAAGAGAAAATAAAAGAATTCAACGATGAAATTGACAGAATATCAAAAGAAAAAATTTTAATACTTCATCAGTTCACTGAACAAATTACTGAACTTATAAACAGGATAGACCTTGAAGTTGAAAGCTTTGGTATAAATAACAGGAAATTATTTTATGAGTCACTGCAAAACTTTCTTAATACTTCAGTCAATACAAAAAAAATTAAAATGGTCAGATCGTCCCGCGAATTTTTAAGAGATATGCTAACACACAAATTTGAAAACTGGAGATTAAATTTCGAACAGAAAATTTATAATGAATTTTCCCTGATAGTCAGTGAATCGGTCGGTAAAATAAATGAGCTGATACAACAGATCAGCAGACTTTCGTCGGGATTATTTAACATCTCTGCGCCGTTATATTTTGAAGAGCTTAATATTAAGCTGCCATCGGAATTTTTTTATTACACAGAAGACCCTGCATTATTTTTAGAAGTAGACTTTCTGAAAATCTCCTCCGTTCTGCTGCCGCAAAAATTTTTATCGAAACTGATACTTAAGAAAATGGAAAAGGGAATTGATGAAAAACTGATGATAAACTCTGGGAAGATCCAAAGTTTTTACAAGTCATTAGTTTCTGATCATTCTTCTGAATTCAGCCGCAGTATGAACAATAAGATCAGCCAGATATTACTTTATACAAATAATATTATCCTGAATGCGCAAAAGAGTAAAGAGACAAATGAGCTTGCTATCGAACCAAAAATGAAAAAAATACTGGACGACATATACTTATTAAAAAGCCTGAACTAAAGGATAACTTATGAAAACATTAATTATTTCAGACATACACGCAAACTATCCTGCACTTAAAGCTGTTCTGGATAAAGAAGGAAACTACGATAAACTTATTTTCCTTGGCGATGTTGTAGATTATGGACCTAATCCTAAAGAGTGTTTGAATTTTATCAAAGAGAATGCAGACTATTACGTACGTGGAAACCACGATAACGCCCTTGGTTTTAATGTTGACTGCAACTGCATGGGAGCTTTTAGGGAGTATTCCATAGCCTCGAGGGAATGGCATAAAACTCTTCTGGATGAAAATGAAATTAAGTTCCTGAGAAATATGCCTGTGATAGAGAAGGCACATTTTGACAGCAAATCTTTCCTGCTTGCACATGCGTCCCCGCAGGGTGATATTTCCAAATATTTAAGTGGAGATGAAATTGTCAATGAACTTGATAATGTTATTGCCGAATATATTCTTGTTGGTCATACACACATACAATATGAAAAACGATTGGATTTTAATTTAATTGTCAACCCCGGAAGTGTTGGTTTAGCGAGAGACGGCGGACAGGCGTGCTACGCTGTTTATGAAAATGGAAAAATTATTCTGAACAGAATTGATTACGATGTTGAAAATACTATTAATGATTTAATGAAAAGTCCCCTGAGCACGAAAGTCAAAGAAGGACTGAAAAAAGTTTTGCTTCACAAATAAACCTGCAGAAAGCGGTTTAGGTTTTTGATGTTATTTAAGCAGAAGAAATAAATAATATGATTTATTACTGCACAAATTGCTGGAAAGAAATTCTTGTAAGTGAAAGGGTCTGCCCTCACTGCGGCTTCGATCAGAATGAGCTTGAGAATGAATCATACACTCAGAAACTGATAAGAGCATTAAATCATCCTGAACCAGCTACGCCCGTCCGCGCTGCAAATATACTCAGTAAGATAAATGCAAAAGAAGCAGTACCTCACTTGTTAAATAAATTAAAAACCGAAACTGATCCTTTTATAATTGAAGCTTTCGTTAAAGCTCTTTTACACCTTGAGCCTGATACAAAAATTCAAATAGAAAATATCCTGGGAAGTGACCAGCGTGGTCGTATAAAAAAATTACTGGAGAATTAATTATGCAAACTGATGAAAAGATTGTATTACCGGACAATCACAAACGAAGTTTATCTGTAACTGCACATCATCTGGAAAACAGCATAAACGATGTTGAAGATCTTCTTACGAACAAAAGACAAAATACTCTTACTGAAAAAATTATTAAAAACTTAAACAATATTGAACGGCAGGAAATTCTTAAATTAACAAAGTTAGTACGTGAAAAAAATGAAAGGATGTTCAAAGAATTAGAGCTAAATAAGAATGATCTGTTCGAGGATAGAATTGTCCGCAGCAGGATTGGTCATATCTGGACTCTACTTTGCGACAGCACACCGGAGAGTTTGAAAGGTTATGGTAATCTCTCTGAAGCGCAATCAAAATTAATCAGCACATACATTGATGACCTGCTTCAAACAGTAAATGAAATTCAATCAATAATATCCCGTAATACTTAAAGCAAAGACGATCTGCTTATTCTTCTGTTTTCAGCATTGCTCTGTAATACTCCCTCCTTAACATAGCAATCACATCCATCGAAATTTCCTTCGGGCATTCTGCGGAACAGGCTTCTGTATTTGTACAGGCGCCAAATCCCTCTTTTTCCATTTGATTCACCATTGCAATAACTCTTCTTTCCCTTTCAGCTTTACCCTGTGGCAGTCTTCCGAGATGAGCAACTTTTGCTCCTACAAAAAGCATCGCAGAAGAATTTTTGCACACAGCAACGCAGGCGCCGCATCCAATACATTGTGCAGCATCCATTGCATCTTCGGCAACATTTTTGGAAATTGGAATAGCATTCGCATCCGGCGCTCCGCCTGTGTTAGCAGAAATAAATCCTCCTGCAGCCATTATCCTGTCAAATGCCGAACGATCTACAATAAGATCTTTAATAACAGGAAAAGCTCTTGCGCGCCAGGGTTCAATAACAATTGTTTCACCATCTTTGAAATTTCTCATGTGAAGCTGGCAGGTTGTAATTGCGTCCTTCGGACCGTGAGGTCGTCCATTAATGAAAAGGCTGCACATCCCGCAGATACCTTCCCTGCAGTCGTGATCGAAAGCGATCGGGTCTTCACCGTTTTTAATTAATTTCTCATTTACAACGTCAAGCATCTCAAGGAACGACATTTCAGTAGAAATATTATTTGCTTCATAGTCAACAAACCGTCCTTCAGCATTTCTGTTTTTCTGACGCCAGACCTTCAGATGCAAATTCAAAGTCCTCTCCATTATTTGTAACTCCTTTGAGTAAGTTTAACGTTTTCAAATACTAATTCTTCTTTGTTAAGTTTAGGTTTAACCCCGTCTCCTTTATACTCCCAGGCAGCAGCATACGAGAAATTTTTATCGTCGCGTTTAGCCTCATTCTCCTCTGTCTGACTTTCTTCCCTGAAATGCCCGCCGCAGGATTCTTTCCTGTGAAGCGCGTCTTCAGCGATCAGCTCACCAAGCTCCAGAAAGTCAGCAACCCTTCCTGCTTTTTCAAGCGACTGGTTCAGCTCTTCATTTTCTCCAAGCACTTTTACATTTTTCCAGAAGTCTTCTCTTATCTCTTTTATCTTTTCGATTGCATGCTTCAGCCCTTTTTCATTTCTCGACATACCAACATAATCCCACATCACCAGACCCAGCTCCCTGTGAAACTCATCAACAGTTTTATTCCCTTTTATTGAAAGCAGTTTTGTAATTCTGTCTTTCACATTTTTTTCTGCTTCCTTAAAGGCTTCGTGATCGGCTGTCAGCTTATCGGCTTTCAAATTTGCGAGGTAACCGCCTACTGTATAAGGCAAAATGAAATAACCGTCTGCAAGCCCCTGCATAAGAGCGCTTGCGCCAAGCCTGTTTGCACCGTGGTCAGAAAAGTTACACTCGCCAGCAGCAAACAGACCGGGTACAGTCGTCATAAGATTATAATCAACCCAAAGCCCGCCCATTGCGTAGTGAACCGCAGGATAAATTCTCATCGGTACTTTATAAGGATCTTCATCGGTTATCTGTTTATACATATCAAAAAGATTGCCGTACTTTTCTTTTATTTTCTCAACACCTAATCTTTTAATTGCATCAGCAAAATCGAGATAAACCGCCTTGCCGCTGCTGCCAACTCCTTTTCCTGCGTCTGCCATTTCTTTAGCATTCCTCGATGCAACATCTCTGGGCACAAGATTTCCGAACGAAGGATATTTTCTTTCAAGATAATAATCTCTTTCATCTTCAGGAATTTCATTCGGTGCGCGTTTATCTCCAGCTTGTTTTGGTACCCATACCCGTCCGTCATTTCTAAGGCTCTCGCTCATCAAAGTTAATTTTGACTGATGATCTCCTGTAACAGGAATACAGGTAGGATGGATCTGAGTAAAACACGGGTTACCGAAAAATGCACCTTTCTTATATGCACGCCACGACGCAGTAACATTGCATCCTTTTGCATTAGTAGAAAGATAATAAACGTTTGAGTAACCGCCGGTTGCAAGAATAACAGCATTAGCGGAAAATGATTCGATCGCTCCGGTTTCCATATCTCTTGTAACTATTCCTCTTGCAGCGCCGTCAACAATTACAATATCGAGCAGTTCGTGACGGGGATATAGCTTAACCTGCCCAAGTCCAACCTGTTTCATCAATGCACTGTAAGCACCGAGAAGAAGCTGCTGACCTGTTTGACCTCTCGCATAAAAAGTTCTTGAAACCTGCGCGCCTCCGAATGACCTGTTATCAAGCAGACCTCCATACTCTCTTGCAAACGGCACGCCCTGAGCGACACATTGATCAATTATGTTCACACTCAGTTCGGCAAGGCGATAGACATTTGCCTCTCTCGATCTGTAATCGCCGCCTTTTATTGTGTCATAAAATAATCTGAAAACACTGTCGCCATCGTTGGGATAATTTTTGGCTGCATTTATTCCGCCCTGAGCTGCAATACTGTGAGCTCTGCGCGCACTGTCCTGGTAACAAAATGATTTTACATTATATCCCAACTCGGCCAGCGATGCTGCTGCAGATGCGCCGGCTAAACCCGTACCAACAACTATTATTTCATACTTCCTTTTGTTAGCGGGGTTAACAAGTTTCATCTGAAATTTATGATTAGTCCATTTCTCTGATAATGTTCCATCAGGAATTTTAGCGTCTAATTTTCCGGCATTGCGGGATTTTACTTCGTTTGCCATTTTAATTCCCTCCCGTTAATAAAAAATAGATCGGTATTAATGCAAAGCCTGCGCAAATAACAATTGCAAAGAAGACTCCGAATTTTTTAATAAACGGAGTGTATTTATT
The DNA here is from genome assembly GCA_021815365.1 of Bacteroidota bacterium. GTDB lineage: Bacteria > Bacteroidota > Ignavibacteria > Ignavibacteriales > Ignavibacteriaceae > JAKAGZ01. The sequence goes on along the minus strand of JAKAGZ010000068.1, from coordinate 7,910 downwards.
GTGCCTTAATCCCAATGTTTGAAATGCGCTTTGCACGCCGTGAACAAGATGAAAAGCCAAAAATATCATCGCAACAATATAGAAGCCTGAATAGATTGGATTGGAGAAAGCTTCTTTCACTCCCTCGTACATAGTGTTCGCCGGGTCACCGAACCGATATGGAAAAAAGAAAGTTCTTAAATGAATAACAAGGAAAATAAAAGTAATACTTCCGCTCCAGGTCATAAACCTCGAAAAGAAAGAACTATTTGCTGAAGAATTGTTAGTGTGATATCTGACCAGCGTTGCTTTTTTGTTGTAGCGCCAGAGACGAAAGCCATTAACAATATGATAAATAAAGACCAGGAACAGTCCTATTTCAAGAACTCTTGCAATAATGTTATTCGGGCTTGCAAGAAATTCTGCATAAGCAGTGAATGCTGCCCCGTCATCATTTTTAAGTAATAATAAATTTCCAACCAGATGTTCGATAAGGAACAGTGAGAGGAACAGACCTGTGAGAGCCATTATCAATTTTTTGCCGAGAGAGGAGTCTATAAATTTTATAAACCAGCCCATTTAATTTCTCCTTTGTAAAATCAGAAATTCTGATCCGTCAGCAGACGGATCTCTTTGACCAGAATTAAAAAGAACGACATAATGCCTTGCATATTTTATTAAGTAAGTGCTGTTGACAATTGTAGATAATGCATTCAGACTGGCAATATCCGTAAGTTGTACACTCAACTTTGTTAATCAAAATTACCAATTAAAGATTATAAAATCAATTTAAAAGAAATTTTGGATTGCGGAATTCGGCTTTCGGATTGTGAATACATTAACTTTCAGACGAAATACCCAGGGAAAATTTATCTACCGCTTATATGTTCTACTGACTAAAATCCATAAATCCGAATTCCGAAACTCTTTCTTATTTTGATTTGAATAATTTTAATTCTATCTTCGCTTAGTTCTTTGCAGAATGATTTATGGTGTCCCGAATAAAAATCGGGAAGAATAGGGAAACCGGTGATCCGTTTGAAAAGGAAATTCCGGTACTGTCGCGCAACTGTAAAAGACAGCCGTCTGGCAGTTAAGTAACATTAAACCACTGGAGAAATTATTTCCGGGAAGGTAACGCTTAACGTCTTGAGTCAGGAGACCTGCCATAGATCGAAATAATAATCAACCTTCGCGGGCGAGGTTGGATTAACGCGAGTCTTACCTCTCGTTTTTTCAAACATCACTTCCCCACGAAGTTACAACCTAATTATTCAATTATTTTTAAGGAGTAACTTCTATGGCTAAAAAAATTTTCTTTTCGGTAATCTTTTCTTTTCTTTTGTTCAGCTTCTTTGCTGAGGCTCAAAATTCCGGTAAAGCAGATTCTCTGAAATCTTACCAGTTATCAGAGATCGTAATTACTGCTACTAAAACTGCTGTGCCTGCTTATGAGGTTGCAAGCTCTATATCACTTATTGATTCAACCGAAATTGCTAATTCTCATGCGGTAAATATTTATGATCTGCTTCAGACTCAATACGGGGTCAGTATTTCGCAGCAGGGTGCGCCGGGTTCTTTTACTCAGGTTTATTTACGTGGTGCTGATCCATCTCAGACACAGGTACTGATAGATGGAGTAGACATGAATATGACTAATGACCCAACCAACACTTATGACTTTGCAGATCTTTCCACAGACAATATCAGCAGAATTGAAATTTTAAGAGGACCGCAAAGCACACTTTACGGCTCGAATGCGCTGGCTGGTGTTATTAATATAATTACTAAAAAGGGAACCGGTAAGCCGCAGCTTTTCCTTTCAACTGAAGGCGGTTCTTATAATACTTATAAAGGAATTCTCGGCTCCGAAGGAAGTTATAAATCACTAAATTATTCAATCACTCTCAGCAAATATAAGAGCGGCGGTTTTTCTTCTGCAGGAAAAAAATATGGAAATACCGAACGCGACGGTACTGACAACTACACAGCTTCTTCAAGATTGGGTTACCGTGCTGCTAAAAATTTCAATATTAATTTTTATGCGAGGTTCACCAAAGCTAATACTGATCTCGATCAGTTTGGCGGGAAATTTGGCGATGACCCTACTTATAAATATCATCTTGAAGAAGGAGCTTACAGAACAGAGGGAATTCTCTCCCTGCTCAGCGGTAAATGGGATCAGAAATTCGGGATTTCTTTCTTAAGAAACCTGAGAAAATATAATTTCGATGAAACGCCGAACAACCCTTATTTTTCAAACAGCAATTATGCAGGCAACAGAACAAAATTAGACTGGCAAAATAATTTTCATTTAGAAAATAATCTCGTGACAATCGGGGCTGAAACAGAAAATGAAACTGCAAGTTCAGTTTATTACTACGATTCACATACAATAAAAGGCTCAGCATTCCTGAGTGCGTTCCCTGAAAAAAGCGCACGTACAACTGCTGTTTATCTTGAAGACCAGTTAAAGTTGAACGGGAGTTTTTTCACTGCGATAGGAATAAGATATGATAAGCACGACCGCTTCGGCTCTGTGGTTACTTACAAAATTGCACCCGCTTATATTTTCTGGAGCACCGGTACAAAAATCAAAGCGACATTCGGAACAGGTTTTCAGGCACCCTCTCTGTTTTATTTGTACGATCCTGCTTACGGAAATCCAAATCTGAATCCTGAAAGAAGTAAAGGATGGGACGCAGGTGTTGAACAATATCTCATAGGTTACAGGCTGAGAATCGGGGTGAATTATTTTAATAATTCATTTACTGACTTGTTCGGATTTGACAGCAATTTCAAAACAGTAAATATTAAAAAATCAGAAACAAGAGGAGTGGAGTTTTATTTATCTGCAAAGGCAAATAATAATCTGTCACTTCGCGCAAATTATACTTTCACTGATAGTAAAGACCTGAGTGCGGGCTCTGCCGACGAAAATTTGCCTTTGCTCAGACGTCCTAAGCATAAAGCTTCGTTAAATATTGATTATAATATTTCAGAAGCGTTAAATATAAACTCCGATATAATCTTTGTCGGGCAAAGGGATGACAAGGATTTTTCAACATATCCTGCTAAAAGAGTAAAATTGAACAGCTATACTTTAATAAACTTTTCAGCTTCTTACAGGGTCACTGGTTTTCTTCAGTTGTATGGCAGAGCAGTCAACATTTTAAATTCTGATTACGAAGAAGTGCTGGGCTATGGCACTGCAGGCAGGTCAGGTTATTTGGGTTTAAGGTTAACTTTTCAATAGGCAGTGAAGCGAAAGATAAATATCTGTTTTGAATAGAATGTTTATTCTTTATATATTACTCTTAACTAAATAAAATGAATAAGAAACAATTCTGAATTCGGGAGAAGACAATGAATAAAGATTTAATCAACCCAAAGTTTTTCGTGTTGACAATGATGATACTTGCAGCCGCACTGACAAGACTAATTCCCCACTATCCGAATTTTACTGCAGTCGGGGCAATGGCTCTGTTTGGCGGAGCTTACTTCTCTAAAAAATACCTGGCATTTATTGTACCTTTAGCTGCCATGTTTTTATCCGACATGATTATCGGGTTTTATTCGGGAATGTGGGTAGTGTATTTAAGCTTTGCATTGATAGTTGTGATCGGTATGCAGATCGGTGAACAGAAAAAACCGGGAAGGGTTTTGTTAGCATCAGCAGCTTCTTCAGTAAGCTTTTTCCTTATTACTAATTTTGCTTTGCTTCCGGGTAATTCAATGTATCCGCAAAATATTACAGGAATAATTGAAAGCTATGTTGCTGCAATTCCTTTTTTCCAATATACATTGCTGGGAGATCTGTTCTATGTTGGAATAATGTTCGGGATATTTGAAATTGCAAGAGTAAAATTCCCTGTCCTGGAAAAAGCAAAAATATAATTCAATATTTCCTTATTCAATAATTAAACCACTGAGGTTTCACTTTTATCCAAAGAGTTAAAACTTCAGTGGTTTAACTTATACAACCCTGCCGATTAGAAATGAAATTACAACCAAACATACCTCTCCTTATTGATTTTGACGGCGTGTTAAAAATAGGCGATAAACCAGCAGAAGGTATAAAAGATTTTTTAAGTTTTATAATGAATAAAAAAGTGCCTGCCTGTATCCTCAGCAACTCAACATTAAAAACAGGACAGGATATAAAAGATTTCCTGAATTCAAACAAGATTGAATCGGACCTAGCGGCAATGTCTGCAGTTGATGCCACACTGAGCTTCGTCAAAAATAACTATAAAAAAATATCAGTCTATGCTGAAAAAGAAATTCAAAAAATCTTTTCCGATTTTTTAACAAATGAATCGGCTGCGGATGAAGAAGCAGTAGTTATCGGCGACCTTGGCAAAAACTGGACTTATGAAATCCTGAATGAAATTTTCAGGAAAGTTTATAACGGGGCGGAGCTTGTTGCAATGCAGAAAAATAAATTCTGGAAACCGGACGGGAAAACTATTGCGCTGGATGCCGGCGCCTTTATCTCCTCAATTGAATATGCAACAGGCAAAGAGGCAAAATTAATAGGAAAACCCTCCCCAATTTTCTTTCGAACAGCATTAAAAATTTTAGATTACCCGGAAGATTCAGAGTTTATTATGCTCGGTGATGACATTGAAACTGACATAAACGCTGCTCAAAAAATAGGCGGAAAGGGAGTACTGATATACGCTGGTAAAACAAAATATCCTTTGCCTGAAGATTCAAAAATAAGACCGGACCATTCAATCAATACTCTTCCGGATTTTATAAGGCTCTATAATTGAAAATTTATTTGACAAAGTTCCTGACATTCTTCCTGCGTTTCCACGCATAGTTAATAATTTTTTTCAGAGTAGTTGTATAAGAATAGCCTGCAGCTTCAGCAGAACGCATAAATCCTGCGCCTTCAGTAAGATCGGGATTGGGATTCACTTCCAGCACATAAATTTTTTTATCTTTTGAAAGTCTCATATCAACCCTTGCATAATCCCGGCATCCCATCGTCTTAAAAGCTTTGATAGCTATTGAGTGAACTTTCTCTTCTATTCTTTTTGTCAGCACTGCCGGGCAGATAGGGATCGTTTTGTGATAAGCCACGTTGTGCGGGTCCCATTTAGCCTGGTAACTTACAATGTTATGTAAATGCTCTGGCATTTCGGAAAAGTCAATTTCACTAATTGGTAATACAACAGAATCTTTATCCCCCATTACAGCTACATTCAATTCCCTGCCTTCAATAAATTCTTCGACAAGCGCAGGCTGATCAAAATATTTCAGTACATAATTAATTCTGTCTTTTAATTCTTTGTTATCCATAACAATTGATTCATTTTCGATCCCGGCGCTTGCATCCTCAAATGCCGGCTTGATAATAAGAGGGAACTGAAGTTTATGTTTATACTGGGTTAGTTTGTGCCGGAACACTATGAACTGCGGCGTCAAAATACCTACAGCATTTAACAGACGCTTTGTCAGAACCTTACTCTGGCAGTTAGCTAATGCCATAGGGGGAGCGCCTGTATATGGTATTCCAAGAAGCTCAAGCAGCCCCACCATATTCATTTCAAGCCGGGCATTATCTTTGTAAACCTCAACAAAATTAAAAACAACATCCGGTTTATGTTTCTTAATATTCTTTAAAAGGACGTCAATATCATCTTTAATATTAAGAACATAAGCTTCTACCCCCTCCTGGTTAAGCCTGCTTGCCATAAGCTCATATTCCTCGATGGGGGTGAGGTTATCATATTCAAAATAAGGCACAAAATTGGTATTTTTCCCCACGTGGGTCAATCCTGAGGGGAACTCTTTAGGCTTTTTAATGTAAAGTTCCGGGTTAGCCTCATTAAAAATTACAGCAACTTTAAGTTTTTTCTTCATATTGAATTTAAAAATACTTAAATATACGGTCTCTGTAAAACAGGACTAACAATTTAAGGGATTCTTTTTTAATTAAAAATAAAAATTACTGCAATGAGCTTTTATCCTCAACCTTACAAATATCAATGCGGACCTTTCGCATTAAAATATGGTCTCGTGATGCTTGGTCGTTTTGAAAACGAAAAAACAATAGGTAAACGTGCCGGCAGCACATGGTGGTACGGAACAGATGAAATCGGTTTAGCAAAAGCTGCGAAGACTTTCGATTGTAAAATGAAATACTTCCGACGCGAAACTGCCGATGAAGCAATCAAAGTTTTAGTGCGGCATCTTAAAAGAGGATTGCCCTGCATTCTCAGCGTTGACAGTTGGGAACACTGGATAACTGTTATTAAAGTTCAAAAAGGAAAGTTCATTGTTATAGACAGTGCTCTTGATAAAGTAATCGTGATCTACGGTGCAAGGCAGCTTGCAAAAAGATGGAAATATTATGATGAAGATACCGGCGATATCAGCTTTGACGGCTACGCATTAATACCAAATGTAAAACCAACTACAAAAGCAAACTTCACCCTGGAGAAAGCCAGATATGTAATGAGGGACAGGAATAAACAGCTTGCTGAAAAATGGGATAAATATTTTAACGATCTTATTACCATCTGCCGCCCGAGAAGCCCGAATGCTAAAAACACAATTTCTTTCAACGAGTTTTTAAGAAGATATGAAAAAATGCTTATTGAACAGGTTGCCAACTGGCACGGCATACCTACTTATAATGAACTGGATAAGCTGCTGAAAGATATGCAGTTCATGGCTGAAGTGTATGATCTTGTTATCCATCCACAGGATCAGAGAAAAGCGCTGGTAGACCTTTCATCAATATTGATGATGTACGCCTGCGGCAAATATGGTATGGATCCTCTTTACTAACATTTAAAGATTTATTATGAATAATCCTTTTCAAGAAGGGACAAATTCCTTCAAACGTAATTCAAAAATATTAGACAGAAATAAAACTGCTCTGCTTATAATCGATATCCAGGAAAAAATTCTTTCTGTAATGCAGCAGCCGGAAACTGTTATCAATAATACGATCAAGCTTATCAGGGGATTTAAAATACTTGGCACACCAATTTACTTCACAGAGCAATACCCGCGCGGACTTGGACCAACCAATTCAGAAATAGCAGGAGAATTAGCCGGGTTAACACCTATTCAAAAAATGAGCTTTAGCTGCTGCGGAGCTGAAAATTTATTTTCTGAATTGAAAGAAAAAAATATTCAGCAGGTTGTTGTTGCGGGAATTGAAACACACGTCTGTGTTCAGCAGACTGTACTCGATCTATTGGAGAATAATTTCCAGGTAAACTTAATTGCAGATGCCGTTTCTTCCCGCCATCTGATTGACCACGAAACAGCAATCAAAAGAATGCAATCACACAACGCTGAAATAACTACAACTGAATCTGCTTTATTTGAAATTCTGGGCGTGAGCGGAACTGATGAGTTTAAAGCAATTTCAAGAATAATTAAATAAAAAATACCGGCGCACCAGTCCTTTCCAAAATGAATTTAAAAGAGATAATAAACTAAACTGTTTTGTACAGATTCTAACCTGCCTGGATGCAAACAAGCCTGAATCTCAAACAATCCCTATGTTTAAATTCAGTAAAGTACTGTCCATTCCTAAAAGCAAGATTAGTTTCTATTATAGAATAATGTAATAAGGTTATTGTTTCAGTAGTTTTTCTCTGTTACTAAGGTTGCTAAATGTAATAAGGTTTTCTTTTGTGCTCTTTCATTATTTGGGATTAGAAATAAAAAATTTTTTAAAATCTTATTATTTGTCTTAAACATTAGTAACACAAGTCCACCTACAAATTAATTAACCTTATGACCTTATCCAATATAGAAACCTCAAGCACTTGCATTATTCATCAAGAAAAATATTCTGGACAGATATGCGTCCACTTGCGTGCCTAATTATTTCCTTGCCTATTTAAAATTTAAAACCTATCTTGTTTTCCCTTTTGCGGATCGTGCTGAGTCAAAAAAGC
>JAKAGZ010000104.1 GCA_021815365.1 Bacteroidota bacterium | reverse complement strand
AATTTTCTTTTTCATTATAATCCAGGTCAAGCTGCCTGACAATAAGAAATTTTGAGCCGACGAGATTTTCATCTTTTTTTGTTGACCATACCGTTCCAATTACCTTTCCTAAAAACAATTTTACCTCTGATATTAAGGTTAATATAGTTCTGACACAGCTAATATAGTCTGACTTAATAAAAAATACAATCTGCCCCAGGTAAAAAAATTTTACAATTTTATCAGAGCCGTAATATTTCTGCGCATCAGTTATTTAAAAAACTTATTCCCTTCAGAGAGTTTTGAATTTTAAAATAATCTGCAGCAGTTTTGCCTATATCGGAAAAAGTTTTCCTGGTGCCTAAATTTATTCCTTGCTTCCCTTTTCTGAAATATAAAAGAGGAGTGTACTCTCTGCTGTGATCGGTGCTTGGAGTTGTAGGATCGTTTCCGTGGTCTGCCGTAATGATAACTGCATCAGTCTCATCAAGCTTTTCAAGAAATGAAGGGAGGAAGTCATCAAAATCTTTTAACGCACCAGCGAAGCCAGCAGGGTCATTCCTGTGCCCGAAATAAACATCAAAATCCACAAGGTTGGCAAAAATAAAACTGTTATTCGTTGCAGACGTATATTCCAGGAGTTTGCTGCATCCTTCGGAATTTGATTTTGTTTTTTCTTTTATTTCTATCCCGCGGTAATTGAAAAGATCATTAACCTTTCCGACAGCCACCGTAGTAATTCCATTCTTATTTAATAAATCTAGAATTGTTTCAGAAGGCGGGTCGAGAGAAAAATCTCTCCGGTTAGTTGTTCGTGTATAATTTCCAGAAGCGCCTGTAAACGGCCGGGCAATAACTCTGCCAACTAACAACGGCGGCACAAGAACTTCATCTCTTGTTATTTTGCAGATCTCATATAACCTGTCAAGAGGTATTACTTCTTCGTGTGCAGCGATCTGAAAAACAGAATCTGCTGAAGTATAAACTATCGGGTAACCTGTCCTTACATGCTCGTCGCCGAGTTCTTTTATAATTTCCGTTCCTGATGCTGTTTTATTTCCCAGCACACCTTTACTCCCAGTCAGTCTTAAAAATTTATTTATGATATGCTCTGGAAAACCATCAGGGAAATATGTGAAATCAGTATCAACAAATAATCCGGAAATTTCCCAGTGTCCTGTAGTTGAATCTTTTCCTTTAGAGATCTCGGCTAATTTACCGAACGAAGCTAAAGGCTTTTCTATTTTATTCACACCTTTAATGTCAGCGATATTTCCCAGTCCAAGTTTTTCGAGATTTGATAAATTCAGTCCACCGACCGATCTGGCAATGTTGCACAAAGTATTGCTTCCTTCATCTCCGTATTTATCAGCATCGGGCAATTCGCCAATGCCGACACCGTCAAGCACGATTATAAAAAAATTTTTCATAAAAGATTAATTCACGCTTCGGACGCGGTTGCCGCCCATCTGTGTTGCTTTTTGCAGGGCAAGATCTGCATTATATATAATTTCTTCAACATCATATTTATTTGAAGCCGCAGCAACCCCGACAGAAACTGTATATGTTGTCTGTTTCGATACCACTGCAATCGGTTTGCGGGCTATTTTTACGCGCAGCTTTTCAGCCCAAAGGAATACGTCTTTTGGTGTTGCATTAAAGAAATAAACACCTAAAACTCTTTCACCGATTCTTCCAAGCAGATTCAGAGGGGTCATTTCCTGTGATATTGTTTCTGTTACTGCTGAAAGAACTTTCGGGAACGGATTTCCTTCAAAGAGAGACTCCTGTTCAAGAAAGTCATCTATCCTTATCAGGGCAAGGGCGCCAGGTATTTTTGCCTGCCCGGCTTTAAAAATATCTGAGCTCATTCTTTCTTTAAAAGTTTCAGCGTTCAGTATTCTCGTTTCAACATCTATAGCCAGCAAACTTTTTAAAAGCTGCTGTGTTGAATAAGAGTAAACGACATAGCCAATGATATTCATTGAGTTCTTCAAAAAATGAATATCTGAATTTGTGTAGATATTTTTTTTCAGGCTCTCAAAACAAAGCACGCCGTAATTCTGAGAGTTATAAATTATCGGTATCGCCAGGAAAGAACCATCAAAGCTCACATCTTCTGATTTAGTATATCGTTTATATTCTCCCGATGACGTATCGTCTATTTTTACAGGCATCCCTGTTGCAATTGACTTGCCAACAAGCGTACCCGAGATATCTATTTCCAGCCCCTCACCAACATACTTTAGCGAGGTGTTGTTAAAAACTTTTATTATCTTAAACTTTTTTTCAACCGGAAGATAATAAACGAATGCGCTGGCGTCCCAATTCAGAAGATATCCAAGAGATTGCTGTAAACCTTCTATAAGCTCTTCTTCTGTTTCTATCTTTTTATCAGGATTAATAAAATTCAGCAAACCATTTAGTCTTTGCTGCGATATAGTGTCTGAATGTTTTTCTTCAAATATCGAAATTATCATGGTTATAACACGAACAAACCTGCCGAGTGCATAAATAGTTTCGATACCGAAAGCATCTTCTACTTTTGCGTCCACTGCAATGATTGCTATCAAAGACTTATCGTAAAACAAAGGAACCCCGACAAAACTTCTTATCCCCTGCGGCGAATTATAATATCTTATCACATCAGCTTCTGCGGTTGAAGGAATATCAGTGAGAAGCTCCGGCTCATTTTTTTCGACTATCTTACTAAGAATATCATCTTCAAGATCAAGTTTTCTTTTTGTGATCTCTCTGCTGTTGGAAACAAATCTTTCAACAGATAATTTTTCTTTCGACTTATTATACCAGAAGAAAATCGCTGTGTGTGCAGCATAAGCTTCTTTCATCACTGTAAGGATTTTCTCAAGAACAAATGTAAACTGACCGTCGTGCCCAAGGTTAGAGGGAATTTTTTCATTTGCAATTTCTTCGAACCTTTCCTTCAGGTCCGGGGGTTTTAATGTAATTTTTGAAGCCCTGAATTCTGGCGTGTAATTTGACTCAGTTATTATTTCGACTTTTTTGTTTTTTGAAACTATCTGGAATGATTCGTCAGGGTCGGGCGAAGCTGGATAATTATAATCTTCCGGAATAATTTCATCACCGGATGTATCAGGAATGAAACCGCCGCGGTTAAATTTCAGCGAGTCTCTGAGAAAAATAATAAAGGCAACATATACAACCATCAGCAGGATAGTGATGATCCTGATAACAAGATCGTCTGTAATAAAAAGAATTGCCGCAAGAACAGGAACAAGTAAAAAAATCAGTATCCTCTTTTTCTGCCTTCTATCCATTTGGAATATCATATTACAGAATTTAAAATGTTGAAAATAAATATAGTTTTACTATTTTATAATAGCAAACTAAAGCACATTGAACAGCTTATCACGCAGAGTAAAACGTGTTGGGTCATAATAAAAGGTAACCGAAGGATAATA
>JAKAGZ010000103.1 GCA_021815365.1 Bacteroidota bacterium | reverse complement strand
CTGTAAAAGATGAAGGAAAAGGATTTGACCCATCGAAAGTTCCTGACCCGACAGAGCCGGAAAATTTATTAAAAGATTCAGGGCGCGGGCTTTATCTTATGCGTGTCTATATGGACGATCTTAAATACAACGTCACCGAAAATGGAACTGAGACGATCCTGATAATGAATATATAACTTAAACACTCCCTGCAAAAGATTTACAACTTCAGCTTCTTAATATTTACAGCAACTTCATCGGCGGATTTTTTCAGAGCTGCCATTTCTTCATCAGTTAATTTTAATTCGATAATTTGCTCAATCCCTTTTGAACCAAGTTTTACAGGCACACCGCAAAAAACTCCGTCAAGCCCATATTCTCCTTCAAGCCACGCTGCACAGGGCAAAATTCTTTTCCTGTTTTTTACAATTGCATCAGCCATTTCCACTGCTGCAGATGAAGGTGCATAATAGGCGCTCCCGGTTTTCAGATAATTTACAATTTCAATGCCGCCATTTCTCGCACGCAAAACAAGCTCATCAATTTTCTTTTTAGGCAGCAGTTCGGAAATCGGTATGCCGCTTACAGTAGAATACCTGATCAGCGGAACCATCGAGTCTCCATGCCCGCCGAGCACCATTGCATTAATGTCACTCACAGAAACGTTCAGGGCTTCGGCTATAAAAAGCCTGAACCGCGCGGTATCTAAAATTCCTGCCATCCCTATAACCCTGTTCTTTTCAAAGCCGCTTACTTTCAAAGCAACATAAGACATAACATCAAGGGGATTCGAAACAACAATAAGTATAGATTGCGGGGAATACTCTGCTGCCTTTTCAGTAACATCCTTTACAATTTTTGCATTTGCAGCCAGCAGATCATCGCGGCTCATCCCCGGCTTTCGTGCTAAACCGGCTGTAATAATTATTAATTCTGAGTTTGCAGTATCTTTATAATCATTTGTACCGGTAACTTTAGTATCAAACAATTCAACCGGACTGCTTTCCCAGATATCCAGTCCCTTTCCCTGTGGTACTCCTTCAATAATGTCAATCAGAACAACTTCTTCAGCAAGTTGTTTCCCGGCAAGCCGCTGTGCTGCTGTTGCACCGACATTACCTGCACCTATTACAGAAATTTTTTTCATCTGATTTCCCAAAGATTTTTCTGAACCGATCTAATGAGTTTAACTACTGCTGCCATCACTTCTTTTTTTGCTTTAAGAGAATGACATCTTTATTTTTAATAATGCTTATAAAATTATTTAGCACAAAATTAAAAATAAAATACTATTCAAGATAGAAAATTTCAGGAGAAGATATGGCAAGAAAAAAAATAGCACTAATAGGCGGCGGTCAGATCGGCGGTGTGCTGGCTCAATTAATCGCTTTAAAACAATTGGGCGATGTTGTTATGTTCGACATAATAGAAGACCTGCCGCAAGGTAAAACGCTTGACATCGCAGAAGCTTCACGTGTTGATGGGTTCGATGTCAATGTAACAGGCACAAATAATTATAAAGATATCAGCGGTGCCGATCTTGTAATTATCACAGCGGGGCTTCCAAGAAAGCCCGGTATGAGCAGAGACGATCTGCTGACAACAAATGCAAAGATCATGAAAACTGTTGCAGAAAATGTAAAACAATACGCACCGGATTCCATAGTGATAATTATTTCCAACCCGCTCGATGCAATGGTAACTCTCTTTCAGAAAGTTTCAGGATTTTCTCACAACAGGGTTATGGGACAGGCAGGTATGCTTGACTCATCACGGTTTGCAACTTTCATTGCATGGGAACTGGGCGTTTCAGTAAAAGATGTCAATGCAATGGTGCTTGGCGGGCACGGCGACACAATGGTGCCTTTGATCCGATATGCAAATGTAAACAGCATTCCGGTAATGGAAATGCTTGAACGGAAATATAAAGATGCTGCCAAAGCAAAAGAGGTTATCAATGCAATGGTTGAAAGAACGAAAATGGCGGGCGGCGAGGTAATTAAATTATTAAAAACAGGTTCTGCTTATTATTCGCCTGCTTCTTCAGCAGTAACAATGGCTGAAGCGATTTTATTAGATGAAAAAAGATTACTCCCTGTTTGTGCTTACCTGAACGGGGAATTTAATGTGAAAGGATTTTATGTCGGTGTTCCTGCAGTTTTAGGAAGCAGTGGTGTTGAAAGGATTGTTGAGCTGTCTCTTAATAATGAAGAGCAGGCTGCACTGGATAACTCTGTTAAAGCAGTAAAGGGATTAGTTGAAGATATGAAGAGACTCGGACTGTAAAAGTTTAAGAGTTAAGTGTAGGTTTAAGTTAATAACTAAATGTACTTAAACTTACACTTAAACTTTAACTTACACTTTCTCTACGCTTGTGCTATCACACTAACAAATTTTCTGTGACCCCTTTTTATTTCAAATTTTACTTTGCCATCAACTACGGCAAAAAGAGTATCATCACTTCCTTTTTTAACATTTGCGCCGGGATGAAATTTTGTTCCTTTCTGCCTGACTAAAATATTTCCGGCAAGGACCTGTTCCCCGCCGAATCTTTTAACACCAAGGCGCTGCGCATTACTATCCCTTCCGTTTCTTGATGAACCCTGACCTTTCTTATGAGCCATTATAAAATCTCCTTAAAAATTAACCGATCTTAGTAATTTCAATTCTTGTCAACTGCTGCCTGTGCCCGTTTGATTTCTGGTAACCGGTTCTTCTTTTCTTTTTAAACACGATCACTTTGTCATCCTTAATGTGTTCCAGAACTTTAGCAATTACCTTAGCTCCTTTAACAAAAGGAGTACCGACTTTTGTTGATTTGTCGTCGCCCAATAAAAGGACACTGTCAAATGAAACTTCGGCATTAACTTCCTCTTTTAACTTTGGGACGTAATACTTTGTGTTTTCTGAAACCTTTAATTGCTGCCCTAAAATATCAACAACCGCGTACATTTTTACCTCTGACTTAAAAATTTAGTCAACAAAATTAAGAAAATGAGGGTCACTTGTCAATTAAATTTGATTATACGAGACCTCTGAAAAATTAAAAATAGAACACGGATGACGCAGATTAAACGGATTTACACAGATATAATCCGCGAAAATCAGCAAAATCCGTGTCATCAGCGTGCTATTAAAATACTGTGGTTCTGTATAATTCTATTTTTCAGAGATCTCTATACCATAATACAAATTACATTAAAATTCCCTTTACTCTTCCCAAAGCACATCCTCCTCAAATTCAAGTACTATTTTAGTACTAAAAGTTTTTTCGCTGCGATAAAGTTATTTACCCTCATCTGATAAATATACATTCCGCTTGGAAGATTGGAAGCATCGAAAGTAACCCGGTAATTGCCGGCAGGTTTAAATTCATTTACAAGTGTTGAAACTTCCCTGCCTAGTACATCATAAACTTTCAATGAAACAAATCCGTGTTCGGGGATTCGGAATTCGATTTCAGTTTTTGGGTTAAAAGG
>JAKAGZ010000067.1 GCA_021815365.1 Bacteroidota bacterium | reverse complement strand
TTAAATTACACTCCTAAAATTCAGGAAATTAAATGATCCGGGAAAAAACAGGGTTTAAGTCAAAACTCGATATTGCAAAAAACTGGCTGCCAAGATATACCGGCACAAAGATTGACGAGTTCGGTGATTATTTGCTGCTGACTAATTTTCAGAATTATATTGATAAGTTCGCTGAAAAATTTCACTGCGATGTAAAAGGTATCGGCAAACCAATGCAGACGGCTACAAATTCAAACGGGCTGACGATCATCAATTTTGGAATCGGCTCAGCAAATGCCGCTACTATTATGGACCTGCTCGTTGCACGCAGACCAAAAGGAGTTTTATTTTTAGGAAAGTGCGGCGGACTGAAAAGGTCAACGGAGATCGGGCATTTTATTCTGCCAACCGCTGCAATCAGGGGCGAAGGAACTACCGATGATTATTTGCCGCGTGAAGTTCCGGCTCTGCCTTCTTTTAAGCTGCATAAATTTATTTCAGAAAAAATTGTGCAGAGAAATCTTGAATACAGGACGGGTGTTATCTACACCACTAACAGGCGTGTATGGGAATGGGATGAAGATTTCAAAAAATATCTGAAGAAACTTTATACTATCGGCATTGATATGGAAACAGCTACAATTTTTATTGTCGGGCTTGTGAATGAAATTCCCCGCGGTGCTCTTTTGCTTGTGTCAGATATGCCATTAATTCCCGAAGGAGTAAAAACAGAGGAATCGGATAAGATCGTTACTGCTAAATTTTCTGAAATACATCTTGACCTCGGTATTGAAGCTATGACGGACATCGAAAAGAAAGGTGAGCAGATAAAGCATTTTAAGTATTAGAGTATAAGGGTATAGGGTATAAAGGTATAGGTAAAGGGGTTTTCAATACATTATTTCCTCCCACTCAGAATTGACCACTTTGTGGGGAGTGGTCAATTCTGATAAAACTTTATACCCCTATACCTTTTTATACCCATTACCCCAACCTCCCCATCCCAGTGGCTTGTAATGATTAGAAAATTTATTAATATTTACAAAGTACAACTAACGGAAATTAATGAAGACCAAAGCTGCCCCTGCCTACCGGACAGGTAGACGTAAAAAACCTCAAGCTAAAACTCCCAAAACTTTTATACTTGATACCAATGTAATCCTTCACGATGCAAGCTGCATTCACCAGTTTAAAGAAAATGATATTATAATTCCGCTTACTGTTATTGAGGAGCTGGATTCGTTCAAGAGAGGAAGCCAGGTAATAAATCTTAACGCACGTGAATTTGCCCGGACTCTTGATTCAATGACCGGCGACGCACTATTCAACGGCGGAATTTCGATGGGCAAAGGAAAAGGCAAAATAAGGATCGCTATTTCTCATGGAGTAAATACAGAGATACGCGAAATTTTCAGGGAAGATAACTCTGACCACAGGATACTTGGTACTGCTTACGAATGGAATAAAAAACTCGAAGGCAAATCTTCTGTTGTTCTTGTTACAAAAGATGTTAATCTCAGGATGAAAGCAAAAGCACTTGGAATTCTTGCCGAAGATTATACTACAGACAGGATAGTCAGCATTGAAGAGCTTTACAGTGGCAAAGAAATAGTTGAAGATTTTGATGATGAGATAATCGTAAAATTATTTCAGCCTCCGTTTGAAGTTCCTGCTGAATCTCTGGTTAAAAATTTAAACGGCAAAGCATTCCCGAATAAATATTACATCTTCAAAAATCATAGTTTGTCGGTTCTGGCAAACCTTGACCAGGAGAAAGAGAATTTCAGAAAAATTGATAAGGTTGTAACATACGGGATCAAGCCGCGCAACGCCGAACAAACATTTGCTCTCGATGCACTGACTAACAATAATATCCAGCTTGTTTCATTAACCGGAAAAGCAGGAACAGGTAAGACCCTGCTAGCTCTTGCCGCTGCGCTGCACGTTAAAAAATTTTACAGGCAGATTTTTGTTGCGCGCCCAATAGTTCCTCTCAGCAACAAAGATATCGGGTACCTGCCGGGAGATATTCAAAGCAAGATTGAGCCTTATATGCAGCCGCTGTGGGATAATCTTCGCGTAATACAGGACCAGTTTCCTGAAAGCGATAAGCAAAGCCTTGCTATTAATAATATGATTAAGGATGAAAAGCTTGTGATTGAGCCGCTGACTTTTATCAGGGGAAGAAGCTTGCAGAGAATATTCTTTATAGTTGATGAAGCACAAAATTTAACTCCCCATGAAATTAAAACTATAATTACCAGGGCAGGCGAAGGATCGAAAGTAGCTTTTACCGGTGACATTTACCAGATAGATCATCCCTATCTTGATTCGCAGTCTAACGGCTTATCATATTTAATTGACAGGTTCAAGGGACAAAAGATTTACGCTCATGTAACTTTAGAAAAAGGTGAGAGATCCGCATTAGCCGAACTGGCAAGCAATCTGCTTTAAAATTAAATTTTTAACTTCTGAGACGGCAAAACTTCTTTTTTATCTTTAAATTTGGCTGTCAGGAAAAAATTTTCAGTATTATTCAATGCAATTATTCACATACAGTTTTTTTTATAAATTATTATACAGGTATGGAAATATTCCTGTAACAATTCTGCTTTCAGTCTATGCAGCAAGTCTTGCGGTAAACCTTGACAAGGGTGTTGTTTATATAATCCCTTTCGTTGTTACTTTCCTGGTGATTTACCTGGTTAACAGGCATTATTTAATGCTTTATAAAATACTTCCATCTAAGATAGAAGCTGATGAAGAGAAAATGGTGTGCAGCGGTTTTCTTTTTCATAAGCAGCAGGTAATTATTTTTTTTAAAGATATAGTCTCGCTCGAAGGGGGTATATTCCACGGTCGTTTGAACGGTGTAATGAAAATAAAAGACGGTGCTCACAACAGGACAATAGGCTTCTATGATAAAATAACCGGCGCAAGAAAGCTTGAGACACTTATTCTCAGCAAAGTTGATAAAAAAATATATGATGAAATTGTCGAAAAGCTTGGGATGAAAAAAGAAAAACCTGCTGAGAAAAAATAAAATCTGCTTGGGCTATCTCTCCAAACATTATAATAATAAACAGCATTTTATTTTTCAGATGAGAAGTGCGCCATTGCTACCAGCCCGATTAACGCAAAGCCTATCCCAAGCGTGAGCACGCTCTGTATTGACGGGAAACTGAAGTCAGATAAACCCAAAATGATCAGTATCAGCCCTATAATTACGAGAAGGAAAGAAAATGTTTTGCCTAACATATTTCCGAACCCTCAATTACTTGTTCTAAGTTAACTTATTATCATTCCAAAGTAAATATATAAATTCAGTAACGGTTTTTACTTCGTTTCAAAATTAGTAAATAAGGTAAGCATCAGAATTGAAGTACAAAAGAATTTTATACGTGCAAATCCTTTTAA
Source organism: Bacteroidota bacterium (assembly GCA_021815365.1). GTDB lineage: Bacteria > Bacteroidota > Ignavibacteria > Ignavibacteriales > Ignavibacteriaceae > JAKAGZ01. Next base: position 11,435 of record JAKAGZ010000067.1, on the reverse strand, counting down.
CTTTTGGGAATCCATCACTTTGTGAAAAGAATTTTTCCAGCTATAGGAAACTATATTTTTCAGTCCCGGAAATGTTGAAATGATTTTCTCCGTTTCAGAAAAATAGGCAATTTGTTTTTTGCTCATCAGCTTACGGAAAGCTTTATAAAGGAGAGGGGATAGAAGTGTAAACCAAAGAAAAATTACCAGGAATGATCTTAACAGCATAATCAGCAGGTCCACTGCATATTTTTTCTTCAGTTCAGGATGGAAGTAGGAAAGTATAACCAAAACGAGTACTACGGATAAAAATATCTTACCGGATTTTTTATTCCACCATTTCCTCTTTTTTACTTTTACTTCCGGGAATTCATTATTGCTTTGCAGCGTATTTATTTTCAGGAATTCTTTTTCCGATACCTTTTCATTTATCCATCCGGGAATTTTTCCAGCCGCCAGACCTACCAGCACACCAATCAGTAAGTGAAGAAAAATATAAACTGAAATTATCAGCAGGCTGGCGCTGACAAAATTTTGTGCGCTGCTTTTACCAAAGAATTGTGATATAAGAAATACTGAATAAGTATCTATAGACTTCCACAGCGTGTTTCCAAAAACAATTGTCAGTATTAAAATGCGCTGCATTGCTGATAAGACCACCACCGACACTGCTAATGATAAAGCTGAAGCCTTAAAAAATCTTTTTGAAAAAAAGAAAACCTCTCCAAGGCACCCCTGCAGAAGAACAGCAAGGTGAGCGGTTAAAGGCGTATATGGACTTACCGAAACTTTTATTAACACTACAATGACTGATGCTTTTAATATTTCACCGCGTGAAGCAGAAAACAATGCAATCAGCGAAATAAGTATAGCAGCAAACCCGCTGAGCAAAGCTCCGCTGAGAGGAACACTGAAAGCATGCAAAATTCCTCCGAGCACAGATTCGCTGAATGCCCAGAGCGCAGTTATTTTAACTACTGCTGATGATTTATCAAGCGAAGAGAAATTTTCTAACGTTTTAACGGCTACATCCTTATTATAATTTACTGTGAAAATTTTATTTGTAAAGATAGCCTCTTTAAAATAAAAAAGCCGCCCTGGCAAGTCAGGGCGGCACAGATAAGATTTCTTATCTCTTAGGATAAGGTGGCTGCGGTGCAAATTTAAAAGGATGTTCTTTAATTTCTTTCATCACCTCTTTTATTGCAGTTTCAAGCTGAAGATCTTTTCCCGCCATAACAGAAGCAGGGTCGTTATCAATTACTATATCAGGATCGACGCCATGGTTTTCGACCAGCCATTTTCCTTCTTTGCCGTAAAAAGCATTGTTTGACTGATTAACGCTTCCGTTATCAATTGTTAGCTGCCCGTTGACGATTCCAACCAGACCACCCCAGGTTGGAACACCGACAATTTTTCCAAGCCCGCGCGCTTTGAAATCTTCGAGGAATGCTTCGCCGTCCGAACCATCATCTTCATTTGTCACTGCTACATAATGTGCATTAGAAGTGCTGCCCGGATATCTGAACGGTACCATTCCCGTCAGTACATTGTAGGCTACCATTTTTCTTTCGAGTTTGTCTATGAGGAAATATTCAGTCCATCCGCCGGAATTTCTTCTCACATCAATTATCAGCCCGTCTTTGTAACGGAAAGCCCGCCAGTATTTATCGAACTCGCCTATTCCTCCCGCACCCATTGCTGTGATGTGCATATAGCCGACCTGACCATTAGTTTCTTTCAATACCTTATGTATATTATCTGTAACCCACCTGAAATACCTGAGCGACATAGAATTTCTGACCGGTTCGATTTCATAGGTCTTCGCTCCCTCTATGGAAGGCTTGCTGTTTACTGTTACACTTACTTTCTGTCCTTTGATGACCTGCAGCTCTTTAAAATAATCTTCGGGGACTTTTATTTCTTTTCCATTTATTGCAATTAAATAATCTCCTTCTTTTACGTCAACGTCGGGGCGGGAGAGAGGTCCATTCAGATTAAGATTATATTCAGTAGGCCCGTAAATTTTTTCAAATTTATAAAAGCCTGAAGTTTTATCTGCCGAAAGATCTGCGCCAAGCCAGCCTGTAAAGACTTTTGTTTCGGGTGCTTTCTTCGGACCAAAATCACCTCCGCCTATGTACGTGTGCGAGGTAGCCAGCTCACCGACCATTTGCTGCAGCACCCAGTTCAGATCGCTGCGTGAAGAAAGATAAGGAATATATGCTCTGTATTTCTCTCCGATCGCATTCCAGTCAAGCCCGTCCATGTTCGAATCGTAAAAGAAATCGCGGTACCATCTCCACGTATCATTAAATATCTGATTCCATTCTTTCTGATCATCAACAAGATAATTCATTCCATCAAGATTAACCTTGCTGCCTAATGATTTTGTTTTGTAAGCATTATCGAATGTTGTAGTGTAGTAGTCTTGATCTTTGCTGATAATTAAATTTTCCCTGTTAGTTGAAACATCAAAATTTCTGATCTTGTCCGGAAGCACTGCTTCTTTTTTCTGGTTCATATCAAAAATATGAAGGTCCCATTTTGTAGCTCTTCCGGGTTTAAAGATTTCCTCGTATTCGGCTTCTGTAAATGCCGGGACAGATGCCCAGGCAACTTCTCCGTTACCCGCTTTAAGGAAGAAATAATTTCCCGGTTCAACAGGCAGAGGGTAGGTTCGTTTCATTAAACCGTTAACATCAATCCAGAATTTTGAATTTTCATTTTTTGTTTCAGTTGTGACTGGATCGGCAAACGGAGGTTTTTCGCCGTCCCTCAACTGAACGACCATCACCTGCTGCGGTGTTGCTTCAACGTGGTTGTCTTCATAAAAATCCATGTGCAGGTTAAAATTTCTGCTTGAGAGATAATAAAGATATTTTCCGTCAGCATCGAAAGCCGGGTTTATGTTGTCAAAGAAATCATCGGTGACAGCATACTTTTTATTGTTATCAATGTTATATAAAAATATCTGGTTGTTTTTGTTGTACTGAGTAAAGCTGTAACAGATCCACTTGCTGTCAGGCGACCAACCGTAATCACTTTCTTCCCAGTAGAATTCATCATTCTTTAACTGGTTTGATTCATCAACCTGTACAAGTTTTTTTGCTGCAACGTCAATGCAATAAATCTTAAAATCTTTGTTGCCGAATAAAATTTTCTTTCCGTCAGGTGACCATAACAGGTGGTAAACAAATTTAAATTTAGTGTTTGTTAATTGTGTCCATTCACCGCCCGTTACTTTCTGAATATAAAGTTCATACTCACCTGATTTATCGGAAAAGAAAGCAACCCATTTCCCATCGGGAGATATTTGCGGATACATTTCCCTCGAGCCAGGCGTCCAGGAAAGATTTTGTGTTTGTCCTTCGCTTGTGGAAATTGTAAATACATCGCCTCTCGCTTCAAACACGGCAGTTTTTCCATCGTTGGAAATATTCATCGAGTGGATATAATCTTTCGGATTGATATACCTGTCACGCAAAGCCCATCTGTCTGAATTAACTTCAACATTTAATTTTGTTACCTGGTTTGTTTGAAGATTTAAAAGATTAATGTAGCCGTCGTGCATAAAGATTATTTCTCTGCCGTCTGTTTCCGGCATCATTACGTCAACATCGCTGTAATTTGTAACTTCGGAAATACTTTTAGTGGAAAGGTCCTCTTTATAAAGATTTGAAACACCGTTCGTTCGGTCTGAAACTAAATACATTGTGTTATCGCCGATCCACATCGGGTAAGCGTTTTTGCCGACATAATCTGAAACAGGTGTAAATTGATTTGCTGCAAAGTCGTACATCCAGATATCCGGGTACTGCCCGCCTTTATATCTTTTCCTCTGGTACTCTTCATCGCCTTTTCTCTGGTAAACAATTTTTTTGCCGTCAGGAGAAAAGCTGCAAAGTCTTCCCCTGTCAATCGGAAATCTTTCGGGTGCTGAACCGTTTTTGTCAACAAAGTAAAGATCGGGATCCCTTCCGTTCACATTTTCCCAGTAAGATCTGAAAATTACCTTGCTGCCATCAGGCGTCCAGCCTATTGATTGCGAACCATCGGGATTGTATGTAATTCTTTTCGGAACCCCGCCTTCTGCCGGCATTACATAAACGTTATAGCCGCCGTCATACTGACCTGTGAAAGCAATCAATTTTCCGTCTGGAGAAAATCTTGCTGAAAATTCGTCGCCGGGAAAATTTGTAATCCTTTTAGCATTTGTTCCATCTGCATTTGCAAGCCAGAGATCGCCTTCATAGGTGAAAACAATTTTGTTTTTGTAAATATCAGGGTATCTCATAAATCTTGCTTCCTGCTGTGCTAAAAGAAAATGCCCGGTAACAAGTAAGAATAATAAAACTGAAACTGATTTCTTCATTTTATACCTCATCTTTTTTATGGCTGTTCAAATTACTCAAATTTAATTTCAGAGGCTAAATTTTTTTGATAGGCTGAAAGGATTTATTTTTAAATCCAAATATTTACTTTAGGGCTGAAATTTTTATCTCAGTTGAACAATTGATAAAAGAAATCAGAAAAATAATACACATTGATATGGATGCCTTTTACGCATCTGTTGAGCAGAGAGAACGTCCGGAACTCCGCGGGAAAGCAATTGCAGTCGGCAGCCCCGATAAACGCGGTGTGGTGATGACTGCAAGCTACGAAGCAAGAAAATTTGGTGTGCGTTCAGCTATGCCTTCAAAAATGGCAATTGAAAGATGCCCGGGTATAATTTTTGTAAGACCCCGGTTTGAGGAATACAGCAAAGTTTCAAAACAGATAAGAAAAATATTTAAAAGCTATACTGATCTTGTGGAACCTCTTTCGCTTGATGAAGCGTACCTCGATGTAACTGAAAATAAAACCGGGAACTCTTCGGCTACCTTAATAGCAAAGGAAATAAAAGAAAGAATTAAAAAAGAGCTGCATCTCACAGCTTCAGCCGGTGTTTCTATAAATAAATTCCTTGCGAAGGTTGCATCAGATATGCAAAAACCTGATGGACTTACTGTCATTACTCCAGCACAGGCTGAGGCATTCATTGAGAAATTGCCGGTTGAGAAAATACCCGGGATAGGTAAGGTGACGACAGAGAAAATGCACAAGCTTGGGATCAGAACAGGTGCTGATATTAAAAAACTTGAAATGGACGAGCTTGTGAAACGTTTCGGTAAGTCAGGCTCTTATTATTTTCATCTTGTCAGGTGCGAACATAACAGCCCGGTTGTGCCTGACAGGATAAGAAAATCAATCGCTGCTGAAAATACTTTTAACGATGATATTGAAGACGTGAATGAAATGCTGAGCGAGCTTGAAAATGTTGTTGACATCCTTGCGGAAAGAATTAAAAAGATAAAATCACCCGGGAAAACGATTACCCTGAAAATAAAATACAACGATTTCCAGGTTACATCAAGAAGTAAAACCTTAAAGATATTTGTGGACAGCAAAAAAGAAATTTTCGAAGTCGTAAAAGATTTGCTCTACAGACCCGAGAAGCCTGTCAAGCCTGTAAGGCTGCTCGGGGTTTCAGTGTCAAATCTGAATCATGAAAACCCTGCAATGATAAATGAACAATTGGATCTGGAATTTTAAATACATCATATTGTAGGGGAGGGTCCCACACGGTGGTCACTTTGTGATGAGACCCTCCCCTACAGCTTTACTAACACATTTGTTTGGTATATATTATTGCACATAAGTTATTTTAAGAGAGGCTTAGAATGAACACTTATACATACAGCGAAGCACGACAAAAATTAGCATCTTTGCTGGATAAAGCCAAAAAAGAAGGCAGGGTAATTATTACACGCAAAGATGGCAGTTCTTTTGAATTAAAAGCGATTTCTGAAAATAAATCGCCGCTCGATGTAAAAGGTATTAATCTGAATATAAATAAAGAAGAAATATTAGAAGTGTTGAAAGAAGTCAGAAGCCGATAAGTTTTTCTGATAAAATAAAGTCAGGTTGCTCGGAGTGTCAAATCTGAATCATGAAAACCCTGCAATGATAAATGAACAATTGGATCTGGAATTTTAAATACATATTGTAGGGAAGGGTCCCACACAGTGGTCACTTTGTGATCAGACCCTCCCTACAGCACCATTAAAAGTAATACAAATATTTAATCTTAAACACCGCAACCCTGTCAGTAACATGCATCCTTTGCGGAAGCTGAGTGCCTAACCGATCAAACTCGGGGCTTCTGTCATTAAGCTGGTTGAATGCAAAATAAATCCAGCTCTTAGGTGAAAAATTATAAGAGTAAAGCACGCCCAACAAAACTCTTTCAAGGTGGTCAGTCTCTGTTGTAAAGAGATTATCTACATAGACCCTGATGTTCATATTATTTACCGGTGTGAAAGAAAAATAAGGGCGTGCGTTGTAGGTAATGGCTTCTATTCCTCCGTCCGGCTTACCTTCCACAAACATATTATATGATGAACCAATCTCAAGCACGTTTAATGGTTTATAATTCATATAGGCACCAAGCCAGGAATAAGAGGCAAGATAATTTCTTAAGAAGTTATACGTTTTCGAATAACCGCCGTAGATATTGCCGCCCCACAACGGAGAAATTCTGTAAAAAGTATTCAGGTCGATTTCATAAGATCTGTAAATAATCCCGCGGTCTCTGGATTTACCGTAGATATATGTTACCTCATATCCCCAGTTATTGCGGAACTGCATATTAAAATCTATAACTGCACTGTGATCAGTATAATTATTTTCAAATTTTTTATTTGTTAAAGAAAACCCGCCTAATAAAAGAATTTGCTTTACATAACCAGTTTCCGGCAGCCAGATAGGTCCGGCAAGTGCAGTTAATTCTGTAGTGCCGAGCCAGGGGACAAACCCAACCTGGCTTAAATCAAAATTCTGACCGACATACTTAAACCTCGCCAGATTCACCCATCGTTTCTTAAAATTTACAAATCCTGCTGATGCAGCATAATCACCTTCCGAATTTTTTATTGATCTCGCTAACTGGTATGACAATTGCCAATCGGTTGAGCGGAAAGCTCCGTCAATATCTATTACTCCGTAAGTACTATTGCTGGTTTGCTTGCCGACATACAATAAACCCACAGTCGAATTTTCGAAAATATTTTTTTTGATCCTGCCCGATGCAAAATAAGCGCGTGGTTCGGTCTGTTTCGATCCGTCTGAAGCTATGTAATCTTTCTCTCCGGTTATCGCAGCAAAGCCCCCATACTCCCAGTCTTCAAAACGACCGAAAGCTTTAGCACCGACAATCAAAGGAACGGTTGATCCATCCGGCAAAACCTTTCCGATTCTACGGGAATAAAAAATATTTAAAGGCCGATAAAAACCTGTGTTTCTGTCTCTTCCTGCTGCATTGAAAATTTCACTCCCTTCTGTAAAGAATGGTCTTCTTTCACTGAAAAAAGTCTCGTACCTTGAAATATTAAAATTAAAAGGGTCTGCTTCTATCTGCGCAAAATCAGGATTTGCTGTTAACTGAAATTTCAACTTAGGCGATGGGTTATATAAAATATCTAACCCGGCTTCAGGATCAATTTTATATTTGCCATCGTTTACGTAGGCAGCTTTTGTTATACCGACCGGGTAAACTTCGAGATTCAATCCGTGAACTGTCGGGTGGAAATTTTCAAAGACCAGCTTACCGAATTTAGAAATTCTTTGTCCTTCGTTCTGATTATACTTGTTCCAGTAAAGGTCTTCAGAATTTATTGCTCTCCACCTGTCGAAATCCAATCCCCATTCAGTGAGCGATTCATCATACTGAATTGATTTATAAGGGATCTTCCATTCTACAACATATCCCCAGGGATAAATTTTTGTTGCAGAGAACCATATCCCGTCCCAGCTATAATCGCGGGTGCGCGCATCATCCAGCAGCCTTGAATCTGCCCTTACGCCTGAAGCATTTACTGCAAATTTATATGCAGTTTTATTATCGCCGAAAGTATCAAGCATGATCGAGACAATATCACCTGTAAAATCATCCTGCATACCTTTAAAGGCGGTAATGTCTTTTTCATTGTCATAACAGACCATTAAAGCATAGAGTGCATCATCAGTGGTAAGGACCTTCGCTACTGTTTTAACTGTCGGCGGCTGATCATAATAAGGCGATAGCTGGAAAAAATCAGATACGGAATCTGCTGTACTCCAGACCTGATCTATTACACCGTCAATTTTTATTTCAGCGTTTGCTTTCCGTAAAAGAATTTTTTTTGTTTGTGCTGAGACAGGTAAAGTTATCAGAATGGCAGGCAGAAGAAACAGTATAAGTTTTTTCATAATCAACTGTAATTTGAATTTGTTTTTAAGTTAGACGTTATAAATTAAAAAAGGTTACCTGTGATATGTTTTTTTGTTATTTACAATCGGAATATCTCCCCAGACAAATCACTCATTGCAAAAATCAGCAAAAGAATTTTTTGATTGGAGAATAATTACACAACCGGTAACAGGGGATGATATTCCGCGTATTGAACGTCCTGACGGCTGAGCAGCGGATTACTCACCTTCAGCTTAACAGATCGATATCATTCTTTCGATGGGCAGGTACGCCTTCAGAGCTAGTTCGCGGGGTACCTTAACTTCATATTCTTCATTTAACAAAGAGTTATATAGTTTTTCAATTGTTATCATTTTCATATATTCGCATACTGACTCTTCACTTGCAGGGTGAAACGTTTTACGGGGATTATCTTTTTTCATCCTGTGAAGGATTCCTACTTCTGTGGCAATTAAAAATTCATTCGCCTCTGATTCTCTTACATGGTTTATCATTCCTTCTGTAGAAAAGATTTTAATATTCTGAGAGCCCTTATACTTTAATGATTTCAACATACAAGAAGTTGAGCAGCCGCATTCAGGATGAATTAAAATTTCCGCATTAGGATAAGCGCCTTTTGCATCTTCAAGAGAAAGATCACCAATCTTTTCGTGAACGTGACATGCGCCGTCCCATATTTCTATTTCCCTTCCCGTCACTGCTTTTACATAGGATGCAAGATACTTATCAGGAAGAAAAAGAATTTTTTTATCCTTCGGAATAGCATTTACAATTTTTACTGCATTAGAAGAAGTACAGCAGTAATCGCTTTCTGCTTTTACTTCAGCGGTTGTATTAACATAAGAAACAACAACCGCCCCGGGATTTTCACTTTTCCATTCTCTTAATTGTTCTGCATTTATCGTGGAAGCAAGCGAGCATCCTGCTTGAAGATCGGGTATTAATACTTTTTTATCCTGGGAAATTATTGATGCAGTTTCTGCCATAAAATGAACGCCGCAGAAAACGATCATCTCAGCTTCTGTTTTTCCTGCCATTTGTGAAAGACCAAGAGAATCTCCGACGAAATCTGCAATATCCTGTACTTCAGGTACCTGGTAATTGTGTGCAAGTATTATTGCATTCTTTTCCTTCTTCAATCTTAAAATTTCATCGTTAAGTATTTGCAGTTGCATAGCTCGTCCTTATGTATTTTAGGGTGTTAAAAAATAAAAAATTTGTAAAAAATATAATGGAATCAGGATTCGATAAAACATAGTGCGCGATTATTTATCCTGGTTCTTGTTACTCTATGTTTACTCCATAACCTCTTTCTAAATCCGTAAATCCCACATTCGAAATTTTCATTAGTTACATAGATACATACAGTGCAATATCCAGGGTGGTCACTGAATGGGTAATAGCACCGATCGAAATAAAGTCCACTCCCGTTTCTGCGACCTTTTTAACATTATCCATGTTAATATTTCCGGACGCTTCTGTTAAAGCTCTTCCTCCAATCACTTTCACTGCTTGTCTTATAATTTCCGTATCCATATTATCAAGCATAATAACGTCTGCATTAGAATTCAATGCCTCTTTTACTTCACTTAAATTTGTAGTTTCAACTTCAATTTTGATCCCCGGTTTTAATCTTGATCTTATCTGCCTTACAGCATCTTTAATGCTGCCAGCAATGCGGATGTGATTTTCTTTTATTAGCACCATATCATACAAACCGATCCTGTGATTCTTTCCGCCCCCCATTTTAACAGAGTACTTATCCAGCATTCTCAGTCCCGGAACGGTTTTCCGCGTATCAAGGATTTTTGTTTTTGTATGTTTTACGGCTTCAACAAATTTTGAAGTAGCGGTTGCAATACCGGACATTCTTTGCAGAAAATTTAATGCTGTTCTTTCCCCTGTTAAAATTGCTTTATATGATCCTTCGAAATCAACAAGTATATCACCGGGTTTTATTTTGTCGCCGTCGCTGAATTTTTGATTCCATTTTATATTATTATCAAGCTTCTTAAATACACGTTCAGCAACCTTAAGTCCGGCAATCACACCTTCAGCCTTCGATTTCATATAAGCTTTTGAATTCAAGAATTCAGGAACGAGCAAATTTGTTGTTAAATCGCCGTTTCCGATATCTTCTTTTAAAGCAAGTTCAATCAATTGATCTAATTGGTTGAAGTCTATTTCAATATTTAAATTATTCATAATAACAACACTTACTTTTTACCGGCACAAAAGAATAATCTTTTCCTTTCTGTTGAACTATATGAAACAGCAGGGAAGGATCTTCTTTTGTATAATCTGTTCTCAGGTGAGCACCGCGGCTTTCCTTTCTCAGCAATGCAGAATTAGTAATCAACCTGCAAACCTCAACCTGGCTTGAAAGACTGGTGCTGTAGTATTCTTCTTCGGCAAAACAAAATTCACTAGAAATTTTATCAAATTCACCGAGAGCTTCTTCCATTACTTTTTCACTTCTAAGTATGCCAACTTTATCTGTCATTATTTCTGCCAGTTTCTTTTTAACAGCAACGAAGAGTGATTTTTTTCCCTCATCAACATAGAAATTTATCTCAGGGAATTTCCTGCCGGTTAAATTTATTTTTGTTTTCAGTGCTTCATCAACAGCCCGCTTCCCGAAAACTATACATTCGAGCAAAGAATTACTCGCAAGCCTGTTTGCACCATGCACGCCTGTTGATGCAGCTTCACCACAGACAAATAACCCGGTAATATTTGTTTCTCCATTCAATCCTGTTTTAATTCCGCCAATCATGTAATGAGCTGCGGGGGCTACCGGGACCGGATCTTTAGTAATATCAATTCCGTGCTTCAGAGCCTCTTTATATATATTTGAAAATCTCGTTTTTATTTTAAGAGGATCGAGATGATCAAGTTTTAAATAAACGCAACTTTCCCCCGTTGATCTCGTTTCGTTAAATATTGCCGAAGCAACAACATCCCGCGGAGCTAGTTCAGCCTGCGGATCAATTTTCGGCATAAAGCGTTCTCCTTTTTTATTTACAAGAAAAGCACCTTCTCCTCTCACTGCTTCGCTAACTAAAAATGTTTCCCCTGTTTCTGTATAAAAAGATGTTGGATGAAACTGTACAAATTCCATATCTGCAATCCAGGCTCCTGCATTGTAAGCAAGTGCAATGCCGTC
>JAKAGZ010000066.1 GCA_021815365.1 Bacteroidota bacterium | reverse complement strand
AGTGAAACCTATAGCGCTTGCCCGTAGCTGATAGGACCCAGCGGGAACATTTTGAATTTTGTATCTGCCATTATTATCAGCAGCAGCCCCCATAGTTGTTGTTAAGATAACAACGTTAGCACCAGGAACAGGCGCCCCGTTCGAGTCAGTAACTTTACCCTCAATGCTGCCATTTTGTGCAAGCAGAACATACGAAGGTAAAAATGCCAGTAGCATAACGAATATAAAAATCCGTTTCAACCAGTCGTAATTTAATGTTGACATATTACTCTCCTTTATTAGTTAGTGTTTTTTATTAAAATATAAAATGAAAAGTATAATTAAAATGAAATAACCCGTCTATTCATAATAAAAATCATAATAAAAATTCTTTATCACTAAGGAATCAATAAACCATGAAAGACAATGAATATATCAGCCTGCAATTTTATACTTGCACACTATTTGCTAAAATCAAATATCAGACCATTGAATAAAATCGTTTTTTGAGTATTTATCTTGTGTTTCGATAAATAAAAAGAGAAAAAATATTATATAAATAATAACAGATATTATTATTTTAATAATACTTCTATTACTGTTTAATATGCTCAGGGCTTAATTTTGAAAACTGAATTCAAATCACTGCTAAGAATTTCCAACTTCCCGCTTTGGACTGTGTTGTTTGCAATCACAATCCTGCTGATCTATTTTATAATTGCAGAGAATAACAGAGTGCGTTCCGAAGATCAGCCTGTTAAAATCTATTTTGCGTCTGATATTTCTTTTGCACATCAGCGGGTAATTGACAGCTTCAATAAAAAATACAGCGGGAAGATCGAGGTTGTTCCGATAGACCTGTCATTCAAAAAATTCAGCACTAATGAACGAAAAGAATTATTAGCTCGTACTTTGCGAAGCAGCAGTGACAGGATTGATGTTTTTGCTGTAGACCAGATCTGGGTCCCGAGATTTGCTAAATGGTCAGAGCCGTTAGACAAGTATTTCACGAAGGCTGAGACAGATAAAATCCTTAATTATGCGCTCGCCTCCTGTTATTATGAAAATAAACTTGTCGCCATTCCTATTAATATCGACATCGGCATGATGTATTACCGGAAAGATCTAATGCAGAAAATTCCCGGTTATGATACATTAAAAAGCAAACTGCAAAATTCAATTACGTGGGAAGAGTTCCTGAAGATTTCCAGAAAATTCAAGGAGAGTAAAAATCCTTTTTATATTTTTACTGCAGACGACTATGAAGGGCTGGTTTGCTGTTTCGTAGAACTTTTATTATCTCAGAACAGAAATTACTTTAAGGAGTACGGCTTTAATCTGAATACTCCGGAAGCAAAAAAAGCTTTAAACCTTCTTGTCAGTTTCGTAAATGTTTATCACATTTCACCGAAAGCGGTAACAGATTTTAACGAAAATTCCAGCTACAAATATTTTATAGAAAATGACGGTGTATTCTTACGAGGCTGGCCAAGCTACGAAAAAGATTATAAAAATTTATTTAAGGGTACAAGCAAAGACCAGTTGTTAGAAAAAGCTGCTCTGCCTCACTTCCGGGGTTACCCGCCAACTGCAATTTTTGGAGGATGGAACCTGATGGTTTCAAAGTACTCTAACAAAAAGAAACAGGTGCTTGTCTTCATAAAATACTTTCTAAGTGAAGAAGCGCAGGAAATATTTTATACTGTTGGTGCTTATCTTCCGATACTAACAAAATTTTACGACGATTCTGTCTATACAAAAAAATATCCGGACCTTTTGTTTAAGAAAGAACTGCTGAAGACCGGCGTACACCGTCCATTCCTGGAAGACTATACAAGAATTTCAGACATAATATCTTATTACGCAAAAAAGGCGATTAAAAAAGAAATCTCTGTTGAAAGTGCGCTTAAAGAAGCTACGTCCATGATTAATTCCAACAAAATATTAATAAAGTAAGCTCAAAAATGAAGAACGGGAAATTCACCAATAAACTGAAAAAATACCGATTCGAATTACGACACATTACGGTCTTACTTATCGCATTAATATTCTTCCAGATATTATTATCCATAGTTCAGAAATCATATCTGCATAATTTTCTTATCGAAACTCAAAAATGGTACCAGCAGGATTCTGCAGAAAGAATTGCAAATTTAACTTCAACATCCCTTGAGCTTCTGCTTGAAAATATTATTTCAAAGAAACCCCTTGATGAAAATGAAGAAAAGAGGATCATACAATCGTTTAATATAATTTTAAGCCAGCAGTTCCTTCAGCAAAATGTTCAGGAGATATGTCTTTTATTTCCGCGGAACGGTAAAATAATTGCGATAGATGATGGAAGAACCCTTTATAATTTCCTGGCAAATAAAAACGATACTCTCACACTCCAGGCAGAACAGCATCAAAAAGCTATTGCTTTCTATACAACAAAAGCGGAGTGGCTGAAGTCAAACGAAAGAATATTCAGCGAGCTTGAGGGAAAGCAAACCTTCCACATACTTGTTCCTTTTGTGCCCCAGGGCGAATACCTCGGTGTTCTCTACATGAAAGTTACTCCTGACTTTTCATTCTTTACCAGGGAAATCATTTCGAGCTACGATGAAGTGTCAATTATTTATTCGTCTTTAATTTTAATCGGCTTGCTGGCTATGTATTATATTTCTTCTTACACGGTCAGCGAAAGAAATAAAGCACAAAAGTTATTGTTTGATGAAAGCCGGAAACTTCTTAAAGAGCAGATAACTCACGAAAAAGAATCACAGTTCACAAAAAGGATTTATCATACTCATCATAAAGCTGAAAAAGTAATGGGATTTATAAAAGAAGACCTGAGACTTCTTTCGAACGATAATATCGAAGAGGTTAAACAGCGCGTTACAAAATATGCGAATTTTATTTCGCGCGTGATTTATGATATGAAATGGTTTGATCCACCCGTAAATACAATCCGCAACCAGATGTTCCATACGGATCTGAATAACCTGCTGAGATTTATAGTAAAAAATATTTTTTTGAGGATCTCCAGTCAGACTGATATGTTTGAATTTAAGCTTGAGCTGGATGAAAAACTTCCACCTGTAAATATAAATGAATTTGTAGTCTGGGAATTATTCGAACCGTTAATTCAGAACAGCATTGACCACGCGGACAAATCAAAAATAGAAATAACAATTTTATCAAAATACGATCAGGCTAAAAAAGAATCTGTCATAATAATCTCGGACAACGGGCAAGGTATTCAACCCGAGCTGCTAAAGACAAATGATAAAGGCATCAAAAGAATCTTCCTTGAAAACACCACAACTAAAAACTCTGAAAGTGAAAACAGGGGCTACGGATGTTTTATCGCTTATCAGATAGCTAAGAAAAGATGCGGCTGGGATATTGATGCAGAAAATCTTCCCGAAGGCGGATGCAGATTCATCATAACTATTAAAAACTGAACGGAGTGTTTATGAACGATGGTTACAAAATTAATGTTCTCTTAATTGAAGATGAAGATTTTGACGTGCGGCGCGTTAAAAATACTCTGAAGTATTCAAAGGAAAAAATACAGATAAAAGATGTGGTCTCAAACGGAAATTCTGCTATTGACCTTCTTAAAAAGAATAAGGAGGAATACGATATTGTCATTATGGATTTTCAGATTGCCGGCGGGCTGCGCGGCGAAAATCTAATTAAAAAAATAAAAGAAATTGATCCTTCTGTGCAGATCATTGTCATTACTAAAATGACAATCAATATTACTGATTTTGAGTTTGCTAATAATCTTATGCGTGCCGGTGCTTTCTGGTACTGTACAAAATATCCCGGTGACATTGAAGATTATATCTATCAGCCCACAGATTTTTTAATGAGCATTTTCAATGCTTATGAAAAAAAACAACTTCAGAAACAAAGTAACAGGTCGAATAAAAAGCTTACACAGAAAGTAGAAGAAATATTAAGCCAAAAAGTAATGATCGGTGATTCAGAGCCAACAAAGCATCTCAAACAGCAGATTGAAAAATATGCGGACAGCGAAGTAAATATTTTAATAAACGGACCTTCGGGAACCGGAAAAGAACTCGTCGCATTCAACATACATTATAAGAGCAGAAGGAAATTAGAAAATTTTGTGCCGATTAATTGCGGAAGTCTTCCGCACGATCTTGTGGAAAGTGAACTTTTCGGTTACGAAAAAGGAGCATTCACCGGCGCTTTTACAAAGAAGTCAGGTTTGTTTGAAATTGCAAACAACGGCACAATTTTTCTTGATGAAGTATCCGAACTCCCTCTCTCCGCACAGGTAAAGCTGCTGCGTGTAATACAAAACGGCGAGATTGAAAAAATCGGCAGGACGGGCAGCATAAAGGTTAATGCCAGAATAATTGCTGCTACAAATAAAGACCTTCAGCTTGAAGTACGCGAAGGAAGGTTCCGTGAGGACTTGTATTACAGGCTGAATGTTGTGCCCGTTTACGTACTTCCACTGAAAATGAGAACTGAAGATATACCTGATCTTGTAAATTATTTTCTTGAGTTTTATAGTTTTGATATGGGCAGAAAAAAACCTGCCATAAAACCCGAGGCAATGAAACTACTTATAAATTATGAGTGGCCCGGCAATGTAAGGGAATTAAAAAATGTTGTCCAGAGATTGCTGTTGAACAGTATCGGAAATATTACAGAATCAGATGTAAGAAAATCGCTTATCACAGGAAGCCTGAACAGTCCCGAACAGCCTTCTCCAATTAACTTCTTAAAGAATGGCAAAATTATGTCTCTGAAAGAGATGGAGAAAAAATTCAGGAGTGATTATTTCAAGTTCGTGAGAGAAAATTCAGATTCAGATTCTGAAGCTGCGAAGAAGCTTGGACTCGCTCCGCCGAACTTTCACAGGATGTGCAAAGAGCTTGGGCTCAAGTAAAACTTATCATTCTGATAACATTCATTATTATTATTATAATAACTTCGAAGAAATTTTTTTCCCTTAAAAAACTAAACAAAAAGATAAAACAAAAATCCACAGAACATAAACCTGAATTTTTATTGAAAGCAGGTTTGTTTCAGCGTCTTGTGTAAAATGAGAAAGTAAAAAAATATCTGGTTCTTTTGGTCTAATTTTTGATTTTGTAAAGTTAACAACTGAACTTAGCAGATGATATAGAGATGACATCTTTTTCATTTAAAAATATACCAATGAAAACAGTATTACTTCCGAAAAAATAAATATCTGTTTTTCTACAAAAGATGTCATCTCTTGCTTCGTTATTGTTTACGTAACTTCAGCTAATAAGTTGTTGACAGAGTTTTAGCCGTTTTTTATTCTGTAGAGGAAGTAATGTCAAAATTAAAAATCAAACTTTCGCTGTATATCAACTACTTTGTGATTGGATTAATGCTTAACAGCGTGGGCATTGTAATATTACAAGTAATAATTCATTATCACGTCAGCGAAAGCGGGGCAAGTGTTCTGGAGGCATTTAAAGATCTTTCAATTGCTGTCTTTTCTTTTTTACTCGCTTCATACATTCCCAGGTTTGGTTACAAAAAATCTATGCTGGCTGCATTGCTGATCGTTACAACTGCCTCAGTGGGCATGAGGTTGTTTGATAGTTTTCTTATGTCTAAAATTTTATTTGCTGCAACAGGTTTCAGCTTCGGTTTGATCAAGGTTTCGGCATACTCGACTGTAGGACTCGTAACAGAAAACTCAGACCAGCATGCGAGTGTTATGAGCGTACTTGAAGGAATATTCCAGGTTGGTGTTCTTTCAGGCTATTGGATATTCGGTTTTTTTATCGGCGACTCTGACCCTACATCAAAAAGTTGGCTGAACACTTACTGGGTGCTCGCAGGGCTATGTATTTTTGCTTTCATAAATCTATTCACTACTAAGCTGGACGAAAGCGAGGTTCAGAAAGCAGAAGAAAAATATTCTGTTGTACATGAATTCCTGGAAATGTTTGCTTTGATCCGCTTCCCGCTCGTGTTGATATTTATACTCAGCGCTTTTATGTACGTACTGATAGAACAAAGCATTCAAACGTGGCTGCCAACTTTTAATAAAAATATCCTGCAAATGCCGAACGCTATTAGTGTGCAGATCGTCAGCATTTTTGCTGGTGCAATTGCATTTGGAAGAATTGCAAGCGGATATTTCATAAAAAAATTTTCCTGGATGAAAGTTCTTTCCTCCTGCATTGTATTAGCTATGCTGCTGGTAATATTTGTTCTTCCGATCACAAGCGGAATAAAAGCAGGATCAATAAATAGCTGGACAGAAGTTCCGCCGGCTGGTTTTATTCTTCCTTTTATTGGAATGTTTTTGGGACCGATCTACCCGGCGTTAAATTCATCAATACTAAGCGTGCTTCCAAAACACAGGCAAAGTGCAATGAGCGGCTTGATAGTTATTTTCTCGGCGCTTGGCGGAACTACCGGCTCATTACTCACTGGCTACATCTTCGGACATTTCAGCGGGCAAACGGCTTTTTATTTTTCGCTTCTACCAATGGGAATTATGCTGACAATATTATTCATTTACAGAGGAGTGCGAAATAAGTTTCGTTTTGAGGAGTTCTGATAAATGAAATTAAAAAAACAATATTACATACAGGTCTCAGGCGACCTGTTTAAAAGAGTTCAGTCCGCCGGGATATTTAATGATTCAAAAACTTTTGTAGATGCAATTCCTAAAAGACCGCCAAAAGAAATTGAAAAATTATTCAAACAGCTTAGTAAAAAGAAAAGTTTCGATTTAAAGAAATTCGTGCTCGAAAACTTCATACTTCCTGAAGAAGAAAAAATTGAACTTAACCTTCCTGATAAAAGAACTATGGAAGAACATATTGAGCTTCTCTGGAAGTATCTCGAACGTTCAGCTAACGAAAAGACAAATGAAAATTCATCACTTATCCCGCTGCCTTTTCCTTATATAATACCTGGCGGAAGGTTCAGGGAAATTTATTACTGGGATTCCTATTTCACTATACAGGGTTTGCTTGTTTGCGGGAAGATCAGGTTAGCTGAAAATATGCTGGATAATTTTTCCTTCCTTATAAATAAAATCGGTCATATACCGAACGGCAACAGGATATATTATGTAACAAGATCGCAGCCGCCTTTTTTTGCTGCTATGGTCGACTCGGTAAGTAAATTTAAGAAAGATCCTGTCTGGCAATTAAAATATCTTGACTCAATAGAAAGCGAATACAAATACTGGATGAAGGGAGAAAGGCAGTCCTTAAAATCAAATAAGGCTGTTTTAAAAGTAGCTTCTGTAAATAAAAAAATTTTAAACAGATACTTTGACCCGGAAACTTTACCAAGAGAGGAATCTTTTGCCGAAGATTCAGAAGCTGCCGGAAATATGAGAAAGAAAGAGAAAGAAAAACTTTTCCGGCACATTCGATCTGCAGGGGAATCGGGGTGGGATTTTTCCAGCCGCTGGTTTGAAGATAAGAAATCCATTTCAAAATGTATTGCAGCCGATCTGCTGCCTGTCGACTTGAATTCACTCTTATATTTCTATGAGAAAAAATTAGCCGAGCTATATTTATTAAATAATAAAAAAGAAAAAAGTGACTATTATCTTTTTAGGTCTATAAAAAGAAGGGATCTGATCAACAGGGTATTTTGGGATCATCAGAAAAAATTCTACTTCGATTATAATTTTAAGACTAAGAAATTAAACAATGTTTTTTCGCTTGCAGCCTGTTACCCGTTGTTCTTTGAAATAGCTGATGTAGAAAAAGCAGCTTCAGTCGCAGAAATATTGAAAGAGAAATTCTTAAAACCCGGCGGGTTGGTAACTACGCTGAATCACACAGGGCAGCAGTGGGATGCACCTAACGGCTGGGCACCTTTACAATATATTGCGATCAAAGGATTAAAAAATTACGGCTTCAATAAACTTGCAAATGAGATCCAGGAAAGGTGGCTTGATCTTAACAGGAATGTTTTCAACCGTGCAAAGAAGATGTTTGAAAAGTATAATGTCGAAAATATTAATCTTTCCGGTGGCGGCGGCGAATACCCGCTGCAGGATGGTTTTGGCTGGACTAACGGAGTGGCGATAGCTTTACTAAAGCAGAGGGATTAAACAGAACCGTAATTATTTTTCATTCCACCAACTTACGTCTAATGTTTTTTGTTTCCGGCAGCCCGTTAGGATAATATCTGCACATCAAAGCTGCTTTATCAGGCTCCGGCTGATTTTCAAAATCCTCGCCGTTGATTAATAAAGTAGGCGAACCCCGGAATTTTACTTCTTCTGCTTTTTCATTTGAATCAACAATGACTTCACAATACTCAACATTTTTCAATCCTTTTATTGCTTCTTTTACTCTTTCAATAAGTACAGGTGAATTCGGGCAGCCATGGAAATGCTGAATTTCAATTTTAATTTTATTGTTCATAACGTCCTTTATTTATTTTTCGTTCTGATCTCAGATGGATAACCTTCTTCAGTCAGAAACGATGATAATTTTTTCTTATCAGTTATTGCTGCATCATACAATACCTTTCCCTCTTCCTTAGAATAATTAATTTCTGCTGATTTAACCCCCTTCAAATTTTTCAACTGATTTTCCAGTCCTCTTGCACACGCTTCACAATCCATATTATTTATTTTAAGCTCCACAGTTTGAAATCCGGGATTAACAGGTAACTTATTCTGACCGGGTGTATCAAAACCAAAATATGGAAAAGCAATAAATCCTGCGACAAATATAGCAGCAAGCCAGACAGATATTTTGTTCCATTTACCTGCGCTTTCAATTTTACAAGAACCGTCTTCACATTTTACCTCTCTTTTTCTGTAAGCAAAATAAAATGCGGAAATTATCAGAAGTAAAGAGATAATTATCAAAAAAAGTCTTAATTCATTAAACTGAGAAAAAAATGTCAGGCTGCCTATTCCGAATCCAACAAGAATGAGTGGTCCTATGCAGCAAACAGAAGCTAAGATAGCTGCAATTACTGAACCAGTAGAAAAAAATTTATTTTTCATCTTGAAACTCCATCAAAAGAGTATTTTAATTAAACACTATAGCTGAACTATGACCCAATAATTATGAACAAATGAACAAGGCCCGCTTGCACGAGCCTTGTTTGAGAAAATTGTATGCCGCTATTTGCAGCAAGATGTGATGCAATTTGAGTTAGAGCAGGATGGCCTCTGTCCGGAACATAATGGACAATTGCCTTGCTTGCTCTCCGGTTTCGATGCCGTGAATGCTATCGCACTCAGGCTCAAACCAAGTATGCTTAAGATGAGCATAAGCTTGTGCTTCATTTTTTCTCACCTCCTTTAAGTAGTTAATGTTTTTACAATAGGACAATCATCTAAAGACAATTCTTCATGGGCACACTGTGTAATTAGTTTTTCCAAATGCTTTCTAATATTCTTCAGATCTTTAATTTTACTTTCGATATCGTTTATTTTATCCTGCGCTAATTTTTTTATATCACCGCACTTTGACTCTGAATCTATTTTCAAAGAGAGTAATTCTCTGATTTCTCTTAATGTAAAACCTAACTCCTTTGCCCTTACAATAAACCTTAAACGCGCCAGGTCATTCTCATCATAAATTCTATAACGGGATTCTTTCCGTTTTGGTTTTGGAAGCAGCCTGATGTTTTCGTAGTATCTTACAGTCTCAACATTAATGCCTGTTTCTTTTGCCAGAACGCCTACTGTAATTGACTTCATAGTGCCTCCTTATCTCAATGGTAAATATAAGTACTGTAGTATAGTACGGAGTCAAGGGGAAAAATATATGCCTGATTTTCTTCTGTAAAAAGAGACAAGTGTTAATTTTAATATTGCTAATATCTCAGCGGTTTACTGAATATTCAATAATCTTAGCATTTTGTCCATTATAGTTTCTTGCGGCTATAAACAGCTTGTTTAATTCGGGAACAAATAAAGAAGTTCTTGCGCCTGGTAAGGTTTTAATTTTCTCTTTCAGAATTATTTTCTTCTGATTTATTTGCTTAAATATATCTATATAGCCTGAACCGCAGGAAACAAAAATCAGGGAATCGGCTTTGTCATAATAGATATCATCAGCATCCTGTGAAATATTTTTTTCAGAAATCAATTTTAAAGATTTCAGGTCGAATAAAAGCAGCTTTGGAGGATCCCAGGTACCAATAAAAATTACCTGGTTTACAGTGTCTAAAGCCATTGGGAAATTATCACGCTGCTTAAGATTTATTTTAGTAATAACAGCTTTCTTATTAAGGTCGCTAACAATTAGCTGACCAGCGCCGGGAACGTTTACAAACATTCTTCCCGTTTTTTCATCTATCTGAAAAGCTTCGGGATGAGCAGGCAAATTAATTTTATAAAGCAGCTTCATAGTTAAAGCATCGATAGCCGCAATACCACCTGTACCAAAGCCGACATAAACAATTTTCTTGTTGTTGTCGTAACGGATATTATCGGCATCACTTTCAAATTGAATCTGATTTAAGAGTTTGAAATTCGATGCATCAAAAATCCTGCACTTGCCGTCTCCGGCACAAGTAACAAAAAGTAAGCTGCTTTGTGCAACATATTCAACGCCTTGTGGTTCTCTTAAATCTTTAATTGTATGAACGTCTTTTCCGTCATTCAGATTTATCACTTCAACAGTTCCGTTGCCAAGTGCAGCGACAAAGAGTCTGTTAGATTTTAAGTCTATTGACAAATGATCAATCCTGCCTTTGACGCCCGGCAGCTCAAAAGTACGAAGCTTAGTCAATACACTTTTATTTTGAGTTACTGCAGTATTACACGAGGAAATAAACAGCGCAACTAAAAATAACTTTAATAATTTCATCTCAGATTATTCTTTATTGTTATTTAACTGACAAATTTGTCTCTTCAAGTGCTTCCTTCAATGCTTTTGCCAGAACACCTGGCTTATCATAACTCCAGAAGTGCATAAAAAAGATTCTCGGCTTTTCTGTTAACATATGATTATGCAGAGCAGTTACGGTAATATTGTTTTGAGTTAAAACTTTAATAACATTATTAACTTCATCCGCAAGAAGGACAAAATCTCCGGTAGTAAAGACTTTATCACCAACTTTTTGAAAACTGAAAGTTGTATTAACACCATAAGTTTTAGGCATAAGCATATTATTGTCGGAAATATTTTCCTTTCTTTTAAAGCTATAGCTAAGTAAATCACCATTCGGAATTCCCTTCCCTAAAATTTTTTCAACTGAGTCCCAATCTATTTTCGCGGAATATTTAACAGAAACCGGTGTGGAAAGAGGAGTAGCAGTACTGGATAATATTTTTTTAAATCTATTTGCTAAATCAACCGGCTCCCCTTCTGCATAATAATGCAGATACATTACTTTTGGTAATTCACCAATAATATGATTATGAATTGCCGTGACAGAAAAATTATTTTTTACTATTGATTTCAGAACGGGACTAACTTCACTTTCAAGCAGAACCAAATCACCCATTACCATAGCTTTGCTGTTCATCGGAAGGAAAGCAATCCAGGAAGTTAATGCCAGCCCCGGCTCTACTTTATGATTTGCTATTTTAACTGTTAAATCAGCTCTCGGAAATGCAAATTTATAATAACCGTCTGTTTGTGATGCTTTCCGGTTAAAAATTTTTCCCACTTCGTTCCAGTCCGTTTGCTGTCCATAACTAATTAATGAGACCGCAAATACCGATATGATCACAAAAGCTATCTTTTTCATAACACACTCCTTTGTTGAAAATTATCTTTTCCCCAGATATTTATACAATGAATCAAATAAAATAAAACCTGTCTCCAGAGTTTTATGATCATCTTTCATATATTCAGAAAGAGCACGAACAATGCAGTCGATGCCTGCAGCTTCTTCGCTTTCGAATTTATTATCCTTAATATCAATATCATGAACTATTTTAGAAATGCGCTGCAAAGCCGGATCTTTCAGATTAAAAGAACTAAGAAGAGTTTCAAAAGTGCAGTTATCAAAGTGATGTCCGAACGCGACTCCCATTATATCGAATTTTACAGCATAATCCGGGATCTCAGTTTCTTTTTCAAAAATAAATCGGGCTTTGTGGTCAATAAATCTTTTAATCAACCAGGCAGAAGCTAACCTGTCAATATGGATGTTTCTCCTTGTTGCCCAAACCTTTTTCTGATAATCAGAGATTGAATATTTTATTTTTCCCGGTCTGCTTACTTCAGAATTAGGTGTGAGATTTTGTAACAGAGCCTTAATTTCTGAAATGGCATTCTTAGCTTCAGTGTAACCATTAGCTGAAAAGAAATCAACTTTTTTAATACCGGAGAAAACTTCGGATAGCTTCTGTAAATCCTTTTTTGCTTTTTTCAGCTTAGTCGGAGAAATAGCAAGAAGAGAATTATACTTTCCTATTCTCTTTTTAAACTTATCACAAGATTCAACAATATTATTATAGTCTTTTTTTCTTTCTGAGTTGAACAATCTTTTTAATTCATTATCTTCTTCCCGCGAATTTGATTCTACAGGAAATATTGACGCTTCACCTTTATTATCCTTAATCTGCTGGGCAAGCCACTGAAAATCTTCAAGACATTCTTCGGAATAGGGTAATACGTATACTGAGTTACGATATAAGACGGCACCGGCTTTTTTAGTAAGTCTCCAGGTTAATACTCTTTCTTTTGAGTTTAGTGTATTTATCCTATGCACCAGGAACAGCCATTTCATAAAAAATTAAGATCCTTAATTTTCCTTTAAGACAAATCAAGCTGACAATATCACATGTAAATCTTTAATAACAGTTTTAACTTTCTAAGTTTGATAAATAATATTATTAAGTAATAACTATTACAATATATAATGATTATTTCCTAATTTCAAATTATATTATTTTACACATACTTTAATTTTATTTACCGAATGAAATGACTAATTAAAAAGTATTCCAACAGGCAGATATTTTAATGTAAGGAGTATAATATTATAGCAATGGTTTACACGAAGAGAGACATATATATATTATTTGCAGCCCGCACATTGCGGCTGTTCGCATACGGATTTTTATCTGTTATACTCCTGCTTTATTTATCACAGTTAGGTTTAAATGAATATCAGATCGGCTTACTAATTACACTTACATTAATTGGCGATGCTGTAATATCTTTGTGGATAACAACACACGCCGATAAATACAGCAGGAAAATAATGCTGATATTTGGTGCAGTTCTTATGACTTATGCCGGAATAATTTTCGTAGTAACAGATAATTATTTTTTATTGATTATAACTGCAATTATTGGCGTAATAAGTCCCACAGGAAAAGAAATGGGACCCTTTCTTTCAATCGAACAATCATCTTTAGCTCAGATCACTGGAACAAAAAACTTAACAAAATTATTTGCATGGTATAACCTGGCAGGATCTTTTGCAGCATCCTTGGGAGCGTTGTTTGCCGGCTGGTCAACTGAACTGCTTCAAAAGGCTGGATTCTCTTTATTAAGTTCTTATAAAATAATTTTAGCAGTGTA
The DNA here is from genome assembly GCA_021815365.1 of Bacteroidota bacterium. Taxonomy (GTDB): domain Bacteria; phylum Bacteroidota; class Ignavibacteria; order Ignavibacteriales; family Ignavibacteriaceae; genus JAKAGZ01. The sequence continues at coordinate 1,435 of JAKAGZ010000066.1, read as the reverse complement.
TGGTCTGACTGGAATATCCCTTTTTATATTATTTCTTTTTTTATCTGAACAGATCGAAGTAAAGAATATTAAAAATACCAGACATTTTAAACAAATTTTGGGACTTCACCACTCAAAAAAGACTGTCATAAAGTTAAGTTCATTATTTGCGTTAGATGCTTTTGCGGGGGGATTTATTATACAAAGCATCATTGCATACTGGTTTTTTATTAAATTTAATGTAAACCCCGGCATACTTGGAAGTATACTTTTCACAGTCAACCTTGCTGCAGGCATATCAACATTATTAGCTGAACGGATAGCAAAACGATTCGGACTTGTTAACACAATGGTCTTTACACATTTACCTTCTAATGTTCTATTAATTTTAATTCCTTTGATGCCAAATTTAATTTTTGCAACAGCAATGTTGATTTTAAGGTTTTGCATTTCGCAAATGGACGTACCTGTAAGGCAAGCATATACCATAGCATTAGTTTCAGAAGATGAACGCTCGGCTGCCTCTGGCATAACTAATATCACACGTTCAATCGGTGCATCGCTATCCCCATCGATCAGTGGAATATTTTTGGCTAATCCACTATTCATAAGTCTCCCCTTCTTTTTTGCCGGCGGTCTTAAAATAATTTACGATTTGTGTTTATACTTTAATTTCCGAAACCTTGATAAGAAAAACGTAATTTAAGCTATATAATAAGCTTGATTTTAATCAAAAATACAATTACTATTCAATTAGACAATTGAATAATCTAATATAAAATTATGGACGGAAGAGAATTTAAAGATATAACATTTGGGCACGTGTCCAATGTTGCTGCTGCTTTTGCAAGCCCGAAAAGACTGGAAATTATTGACCTGCTCTCACAGGGAGAAAAAGATGTTGATACATTAACCAAAGAAACAGGACTGAACTTTGCCAACACATCCCGTCATCTTCAGATTTTAAAAAATGCAAAAATCGTTCTGAGCAAGAAAGAAGGCGTTCGTGTTATTTATTATCTCGCAAATGACGAAGTAATCAAATGCTGGAAAAATATTCAGTCACTTGCCGAGCAAAGCATATCTGAACTAAGAGAAGTTATCAAATCATTTCTCAACGAACGAAATATTTTTCAGCCTATTTCCATAAAAGAATTAAGATCAAAAATTAAAAACGATGATGTTACAATAATTGATGTTCGCCCTCTGAGGGAATATTTAAATGGACATCTGCCGGGAGCTGTTTCAATCCCTTTATCAGAACTAAAAAATAAAATTAAAAATTTACCTGCAGATAAGGAGATAATTGCTTATTGTCGCGGCAAATATTGTGTAATGGCTCCTGAAGCTGCAAATCTTTTAAAGAAAAAAGGATTTAAAATTACTATTCTGCAAGATGATATAAACTCCTGGCGCTTTGCAGGTTTAGAAATCGAAAAATAATTTTTAACTATGA
>JAKAGZ010000011.1 GCA_021815365.1 Bacteroidota bacterium | reverse complement strand
CCTTACGCACTGACTGCATTGATCTCTAAACAAATCAAAACAGGAAACTATAAGAATGCTGCTGATTCTTATGAAAACCTTTTAAGAACATACCCTTCTCATTCAATGGCTGTTGAATGGTTATATTCAGAGGGTTGTGCTTACAAATACCTGCTGAAGGACGAACAGAAAGCTAATGATATCTTTGCACTGATAATCAGGAATTTCCCGGATAGCCCTACTGCACGATCTGCAAAAAATCAGATGGGGATAACAAAAGCGAAATCACTTGCAGAAAAAGAAGCACAGACAGGGGAACTGCCAAAAGAATTTTCTGCTGATAACTACCCCAATCCGTTCAATCCATCTACTACTATTAACTACACACTGCCGGCAGATGGAATAGTTACAATCAGGATATATGACATACTGGGACGCGAAGTGAAAACTTTGATTGATGGTTATTCAAATGCTGGAAACAAAACTGTTGTATGGGATGGCAGGAACGTCAATGGTCAGCAAGTAACCTCAGGAGTCTATTTCTACACTGTAAGCTTTAAGGGACAGGTTCTTGTTAAGAAGATGCTGATGATGAAATAATCTTCAAGTAACTTTTACAAAACCCAATCCGCAACTGGCAGATTGGGTTTTGTTGTTTTTATTTTATGGTTTATACCCCCACTTCTCTTTATTTGCTGCAATCTGTTCAGGTGTGGGAATCGGATCATCAGGATTTCTTTTTGGAACAAATCTTTCTTTGCCAACTATTCTTGCGTTTAATTCAATATCATCTTTAAAAATATCAGGCACCTCGCTCTCCTCAAAAATTGCTTCCCACGGACATTCGGGGACACAAGCATTGCAGTCAATGCACTCATCAGGATCTATCAGCAGCATTTCTTTGGGAATAGAGGGGTCATCTCCCTTATATTCATAAATGCAATCTACAGGACAAACCTGAGTGCAGGCTATATCTTTGCAATTGAGACAAAGCTTGGTTATCACATAAGCCATAACTCTCTCCTCTATTTTTTCTTTTATATCTGTTTGAACTTTTCCTGTCTTAACTAAAACTTTTGCAAACAAGAAAACTTAGGCGGACAAGGCGTTAGCAATTTATATCAAATAAAATTACGAATCAACTTAGCTCCAGCCGCGGCTGATGGATTATTCTTCTCAGTAGTGTCCAAAAATTTTTCCCAGAACAATAAAAGAACAAATATTGAATTTATTCAAAATAATTTTCTTCGCTTCAAACTCAACCCCCCAGCCCCCTTCTCTTGCCAAGAGAAGGGGGAAAGGGGGATGAGTTACTTTATATACTATAATCACTTACTAGCAGAAAACTCAACAAGTGAATTTTTATTATAAGAAAATATTTTGAACAGATATGATTCTTCTAAAATAAAAAAACACCTGTCATTAAAAATATTTTATAAATACGTTGTAAATTTGCAATGTCATTCTGTAACGAAATAGAATTATTCGATTACTCAAATTAAAGGAACAATACCAAATGCAGGATAAAAAAATTCTCTTTGTATGTTTAGGAAATATCTGCCGTTCACCTGCAGCAGAAGCAATTACGAAAAAATATTTAACAGACGAAAATCTTCAGGATAAAATATTTGTTGATTCAGCAGGCACTGCAGGTTATCATATAGGTCAAACAGCAGACCCAAGAATGATAAAGCACGCTTCAGCACGAGGTTATACTTTAGATCATATTGCGCGGAAATTCAGCGCTGCAAAAGATTTCCCTGAGTTCGATTATATAATCACAATGGATAACCAGAATTTTGAAGACATAAAATCTCTCGATCACATTAACAAGTTCTCAAATAAAATTTTTAAGATGGCAGACTTCTGCAGGAATATTAAGATTGAGGAGGTCCCCGATCCATATTATGAAGGCGCGGCGGGATTTGAAAATGTTCTGGACATTCTCGAAGACGGCTGCAAAGGAATAATTGAGAAGCTGAAAAATAATGCTCTCAACTGAACTGAAATATAAAATCGAAAATATACTTGGCTCCGAAATAGAATCTCTGGATTCAATTTCAGGCGGATGTATTAGCAGCGCTGTGAAGCTGGAAACAAAGACGGGGAAAAATTATTTTTTAAAGTTAAATGCTCTCTCTTCAAACGATATGTTCCTGAAAGAAGCTAACGGGTTAAGAGAACTGAGGGAAGCCAATTCGCTGCGCGTACCAGGCGTTATTCTTGCTGATGAGTCATTTATACTTTTAGAATATATAAGCCCGGGCAAAAGACGATCAGATTTCTTTGAAGATTTCGGAAGAAGATTTGCCGGACTTCATAAATTCACTTCAGAATCCTTCGGCTTTTTCGAAGATAATTATATCGGTTCAACCGTTCAAAAAAATATTCCTGATGGAAGTGAAAAAAATAACTGGATTGAATTTTATTGGAATAAGAGAATTCTTTTTCAGTTCGATCTTGCAGAAAAGAATGGTTATGCCAGAACAGAACTAATAGAAGGAATTATTAAACTCGAAAATAAAATTGAAGAAATTTTATCGGGCAGTGAAGAGGAGCCCTCACTGCTTCACGGCGATCTCTGGGGCGGAAATTTTATGACTGATGAAAGCGGCTCCGCCTGCCTTATTGACCCGGCTGTTTATTACGGGCACCGTGAAGCTGATCTTGCAATGACTCAGTTGTTTGGCGGCTTCGATAAAAGTTTTTATTCAGCTTATAATGAATGCTTTCCGTTAAAAGACGGCTGGCAGTACCGGCAAAATGTTTACAGGCTTTATCACGTAATAAATCATTTAAATTTATTCGGCTGGGGATATTACCCGCAGGCTGTTTCTCTGATACAAAGTTATTTATAACAAAAATTACTGCTTCGGTAATTTCATCACATCAAGAATCTGAATATCAAAAATCAATGTCGAGTTTGGTGGAATGATGCCGTTACCTTTACTGCCATAAGCAAGATCAGGCGGAACAATTAATTTTGCCTTCCCTCCTTTTTTCAAAAGTCCTATCCCTTCTGTAAAGCCGGGAATAAATTTCTGAAGTTTGTAAGGGAAAATAAGAGGTTCATCTCTTTCAACTGAACTGTCAGACTTTTTCCCGTTGAGCTGGAATACGGAATAATGCATAGTCACTACATCACCGGAATCAATTTTTGCACCCTGACCCGGATCAATTATTATATATTTAAGTCCGTCTTTCGTCTTTTTATATTTGGTCGAATCAACACTCCATTGCTTAACAACTACAGCATCTTTCACTTCCAAAAGCTGTACCTGAAATTTCAAACTGGAATTCGGAGGTATGGGACCAAATCCTTTATCGCCATAAGCTAATTTTGCAGGTACAATTATTGTTCTGTATCCGCCGGTCTTCATTCCTTCAATGCCCTCGTCAATACCGTTTATAAATGCATTCTTACCCAAAACAAATTTAACAGGTCTGCCGTAAAGCCGTGAACCACCTATACTGCTTGCAATGCGGGTTGTATCTTTTGTCCAATCGCTAAAAAGATTTGTTGAATCTTTAATGATCCATGCATCAAAGTGAATGCTGATAAGATCACCGTTCTTAGCAGCTCTGCCGGTGCCTAATGAATCATTTGCGAATTCAAGCCCGGAAGGTTTTTTGATAACATCGGGATGCTTAGAGCATCCTGATATAAATAATAAAACAATGATAGCCGCAGTAATTAATTTCATTTTTATTTCCTGGTTTTTATGAGTCAAATATATTTATTTAACTGACAAGTTCATAAACAATTCAGTGCAGTGAAGAGGGTAAATTTGTCAAAAATATTTTTTTATTTCGTCCATACCTGTCTGCCTGCTCGCCTCGCGCCCGAGTCGACGCCAGGCGCTGCGAAGCGGGCAGGCAGAGATTAGAGAGGGTTCAAAGAATTCAGCAAGACAAAAAACTCCTCACAACCCCGTTAGAGTCTGACAGACTCTAAAGGAGTCTGGCGCCCTTCCCTTTGAAATGGAAGAGCTTATTGGTAGTGCTCATTTCGGATTAGTAAATTAACTTAGACATTATCATTCTGCCTACTAATTTTTATATAACAACCTACAGCATAATAGATCAAAATTATGTTGACGTCAATGCGTTAGGGGAGAATACGTCAAAGGCGAGATAGGGTTCCATTCCAGAATAATCAGAATAATTTGAAATTTTATATATCCCAAGCTTATTTATTGCTTTTAGAGTTATTTTGGGACACTACTGGAAAGGCAGTCTTTTCATAGTCAGCAATTTTTTGAAAATTTGAATATTAATACTATTTTTACAAGCTATGTCCCAAAAATTAATCGTTGCTATAGATGGCCCTGCTGGTTCAGGTAAAAGTACATCAGCTCAACTTGTGGCGCAACGGCTCGGATACGTTTATATAGACAGCGGTGCAATGTACAGGGCTGTTACTTTTCTGGCTCTGAAAGAAAATTTGCTTGACAACGAAAAAGCCCTTACCACTATTGCTAACAATGCTGATATTCAGCTCGATTTTATCAATGGCGAAACTACTGTTAAAATCGGCAAAGAGGATATCACAGATGAATTAAGAACAATTGAGGTTAATCAAAAGGTAAGTGACGTAAGTAAGATTGAAGGCGTGAGAAAAGCTCTTGTAAAAAAGCAGAAAGAAATGGGAAAACAGAACAGGGGGATTGTGATGGAAGGAAGAGATATTACAACAGTTGTCTTCCCGGATGCTGACGTAAAAATTTTTCTTACCGCTTCGATTGATGAGAGAGCAAAGCGCAGAGCCGTTGAATATGAAAAGAAAGGCACCACAGTCTCGCTGGATGAGATTAAAAAGAATATCCAAAGCAGAGATAATCTTGATTCTACAAGAAGTGTAAGCCCGTTAACAAAGGCACCGGACGCAATAGAGATTGATACCTCTAAAGTTTCAATCGAAGAACAGGTGAACCTGATATTAGAACAGGTAAAAATAGCTGCAGATAGAAAAGGCATTAAAATAAAAATTTAATTTTCGTTAAGTCATCTTAATCAAAAAATGTAAAACTAAATTTTCTGTTCAATAACTTTCTGATGACTTGAGTTATCCGAACAGAAAAATAATTTTTTTCAGGAGGACGGATGTCCGAACAGACAAATACACACGATAAACGCGTTGTGACGACCAGTGATTACGAAAAAGCAAAAAGGAATTTCAATAACGAAGAGTATTCAAAGGAAGAATTCTTAACATTAGCCAATCTGTATGCTGAATCCTTTAAAGATGTGAAAGAAGGTGAAATGGTAAAAGCCAGGATTGTACGTATCCAGGGCGACCAGGTTATTTTAGACGTCGGGTTTAAGTCAGAAGGTTCAGTCTCGAAACAGGAATTCCATGAAAATGAAGAAATAAAAATCGGGAAAGAGATTGAGGTTGTTCTTGAAAGTGTTGAAGATCAGGATGGTAATCTTGTGCTCAGCAAGCAGAGAGCGGATTTCTTGAAGATATGGGATAAGGTTGTTAATGCTCATGAAACCGGCGAGATATTGCAGGGAAAAATTCTTAAAAGAATAAAGGGCGGAATGGTAGTTGACCTTATGGGCATGGAGGCTTTTCTTCCAGGTTCACAGATTGATGTCAGACCAATAAGAGACTTTGACGTATTTGTGGGACAGACAATGGATTTCAAAGTTGTGAAGGTTAATATACCAACAGAGAATGTTGTCGTCTCTCACAAAGTTCTAGTTGAGGAAGAAATTTCAGGTCAGAGAGAATCCATTCTCAACAGCCTTGAAAAAGGACAGATACTGGAAGGCACAGTTAAAGCAATTACTGATTTCGGAGTGTTCATTGATCTGGGCGGCGTTGACGGATTAGTTCACATTACTGATCTAAGCTGGGGCAGAATAAATCACCCCAACGAAGTCGTAAAACTCGACCAGGTAATTAAGGTTGTTGTCACAGATTTCGATGAAGAGAAAAAGAGAATTTCACTTAGCCTTAAAAAACTTCTCCCCCATCCCTGGGAAGATATTGAAAAGAAATATAAAATCGGCGATAAAGTCTCCGGTCGTGTTGTTTCTTTAACAGATTACGGAGCTTTCATCGAAATTGAAAAAGGCATTGAAGGACTCATACATAATTCCGAGATGAGCTGGACACAGCATATTAAACATCCTTCACAAGTTGTTGCGATGGGACAAGTAGTTGAAGCTATTATCCTCAGCCTTGATAAAGATGAAAAGAAAATCTCTCTTGGCATAAAGCAATTAGAACCGGATCCTTGGGAAAGTTTAATGCAAAAATATCCCGTCGGATCAAAACATACCGGAATTGCACGCAACCTTACTAACTTCGGCGTCTTTGTTGAACTTGAACCCGGTGTAGATGGTCTGGTTCACATTTCTGACCTGTCCTGGACCAAGAAAATCCGGCACCCCGGTGAAGTTGTAAAAAAAGGTGAAAAGCTTGAGGTCATTGTTCTTGGTGTAGATGTTGAACAGAGAAAAATTTCTCTCGGTCATAAACAGATTCAGGAAAACCCGTGGGACAATTTCGGAAAACTTTACGCTGTCGGAGCTATTACAGAAGGGAAAATTGTAAGGATCATTGAAAAGGGACTGATAGCAGAGCTTCCTGAAAAAGTTGACGGCTTTGTTCCCGTGACCCAACTGGCTACAACAAAAATTAAAAACCTGGCAAATCACTTCCCTATTGATGATGTGATCAGTCTTAAAGTAATTGAGTTCGACAAAGAAAATAAAAAGATTGTGCTCAGCGCTATTGCTGCACTTAAAGAAAAATCTGAGGAAGAAATAAAAAGCTATCTTGAAAAGCATAAACTCGAAAGAGATTCTGTACAGGGAATCCGGAATGCTGAAACGGGAACAATTGACACTTCAGAATTTCCGATCTTTGAAGTGCCGGATGAGAGCCAGCAGAGTTCCCCGGAAAAAGCAAATAATTAATTTCTGAATTATTTATATTGAGAGCGGGAGTTTTTCCCGCTCTTTAAATTTTAAACGAACAATTTATGCCTCAGAAAGTTGCGCTACATACATTAGGATGCAAACTTAATTTTTCGGAAACGTCGTCTATCGGGAACGAGTTCCTGATAAGAGGATTTGATATTGTTGATTTTAACAGGTCATTATCATCCTCTGAAGAAAAAACGGATGTGTATGTTTTTAATACCTGCACGGTAACAGAGAACGCAGAAAAAGAATGCAGGCAGCTTGTGCGCCGCGCTTTAAGACAAAACCCGGATGCTTTTATAATTGTTACAGGCTGCTATGCGCAGCTTCGCCCTGAAGAAATTTCCAGAATAAACGGCGTGGATGTTGTACTTGGCAGCAAAGAGAAATTTAAATTATTCTCTCTCGTTGAGAGCTTCGAAAAAAGAAACTTCTCCTGCATTTACGTTTCACCTACAGAACAGTTAAATGATTTCGGACATGCTCATTCCACAGATGCTGACAACAGGACAAGAGCATATTTTAAGATCCAGGATGGCTGCGATTATAAATGCTCATTCTGCACAATACCGCTTGCACGCGGCAAAAGCAGGAGCCTCGATCCTGAACAGGCAATTAGCGAATTTAAAACTCTTATAAACTCAGGCTATAAAGAAATTATCTTAACCGGAGTGAATGTAGGCGATTATGGAAACTCGTACAATATTAATCTTTACGAACTCCTCCTGCGGATGGTTGATGTTCCCGGTAAATTCAGGATAAGGATCAGCTCGATCGAACCTAATCTTTTAAGTGACGATATAATAAATCTTACCGCAGAAAATGAAAAAATGTGTAATCATTTTCACATACCTCTTCAGAGCGGCAGCCCGAAAATTCTGAAGTCAATGCAGAGAAGATATAAGGTTGAGAATTATGCTGAGCTAATTCATAAAGCAAAGAGCAGCATTAAGGATCTTGGAATCGGCGTAGATGTTATTGTTGGCTACCCGGGAGAAACTGAAGAAGATTTTCAAAAGACATACAACCTGTTGAAAGAGCTTCCGGTTTCTTACCTTCACGTTTTTACATATTCAGAAAGACCAAACACAAAAGCTATCGGCTTAAAAGACAAAATAGATGTATATGAAAGGCGAAAAAGAAATAATATGCTGAGAATCCTGAGTGAAAAGAAAAAGTATTTTTTCTATCAATCAATGAAAGGCAAAGAGCTTGAAGTACTCTTTGAGTTTGAGAATGCGGCTGGAATTATTAAAGGATTTTCATCAAATTATGTGAGGGTTTCAAATAAATTTGACGAAAAGCTAATAAATGAGTTTACAAGGATAAAGATAACTGAAGCTTCCTATAATAGCTGTTCAGGAGTTGTTAATCCTATAAATGAAAATATTGAATTGGTTGCCTGAGTTTAAAATTTTCAAATAATATATTGGAAACATGAAAAAATTACTATTCCTTTTTCTTCTTATCGGCAGTCTGATTTATCCTCAAAATATTCCCTCGCTGAATACTTTAAGACTTGAGAATGATTCAAGGCAACTAACCAGCATAGGCAAAGATTATCCGGAAAAATTTCAAAACGAGTTCCATAAAAAAAATGCAGGGTTAGCGATTATATATTCCCTGCTGCTTCCAGGGATGGGCGAACTATATGCAGGTTCTTATTCAAATGGAAAATATTTCACAATTGCTGATGTGCTTCTCTGGGGAACTTATGCAGGAATCAATTCATACGGCAACTGGAGAAAGAGTGACTACAAGGCTTACGCTGCATCAAATGGCGGCGTGAATAATTCGGGAAAAGATGCAAATTATTACGCAACGATCGGCGACTACTTAAGCATTGACCAGTACAATGACCAGCAAGCTCTCGAAAGAAATTTTGCGCAAATGTATGATGCAAAACAATATTACTGGAAATGGAACACTAACGAAGAAAGAAGAACTTACAGGGAAATGTGGACATCAAGTGAATCTGCATTCAACAGTCTGCGTTTTGTAGCTGGCGCCCTGATCCTTAACCGGATCGTGAGCGCCATAAATGCAGTCAGATTAGTTAGTGCCTTCAATAAAAAACAAAGCACCGAACTTGGCTGGAACCTGTCAGTCGGGGTTAATGACTCACCCACCTTACCAACCAGCCTGATACTGAATTTCCAGACAAAATTTTGAGGACTATTTTTTTTCTTCTATACGTGCCGAATACGTCTCCGTTAAAAAAAGCCTGATCTGTTTTTTTTGTTCATTGTTAATTTTAGACTTTTTCTGCATGGGCACTAATATTGAGTCCCATTGAGTTACTGTATACTCGTTACGCTGATGCAAACGATGGCAACCGCTGCATTTTGACATATAAAGTTTTTTCCCTTCGGCAAATTTTGTCGGAACATTCTCTTCAATATAACTGGTATTGCAAGCGGAAAAAAACCCAAGCGCCAAAGAAATGAAAATTATTCTTTTCAATCTAAATCAATTCCTAAAATTGTTCTGAATTCATATTTCTCATGGTTTAGCAGATCAAGACCATTTTGATCAGCCGGGCTTCCGCTTACCTGCTTTAATAAATTAAAAGTTATAAAGAATTTCTCCGCCTGAAAATTTATTGTTGGGCCCAAATACGTTGCCTGGTTACTCTGTGCATCATAAACATTTTTATATATTCTATGATTTCTAAATTCCAGTCCAACTGCAAAATTAGGAGAGATGTCATACATAGCTCCGGCAGTGATTTCCAAAACTGATTTGTTTTTATTATCTATCACTTCCCTTTCGATTTCAGAAGTAACGTTTACTGCAGTGACGAAATTTTCAAACCTTCTTGAAAGAATTATTTTTGATTCATACTCTATCTCATCCCCGCCGTAGGAATATTCAAAGTACAAAGCCGGATCAATAAAAGTATCTCCTGGGTTTGTCAGCCGGTACCTTAATTCAATAGATGACGACTGAAATTCAAACGGGTGAGAAGGGATAGTATTATTTTCAGATTTTACCTGGTTGAAGTTCAGGTATAACGAAGCAGACAACCTATCTGTCACACCATATTCAAATTCCAGCCTCGGACGAAATCCGTAGTAGAAGCCATCAAACTTTCCTATCCTGCCGGTATTCCATAGCTCCAGTTCAAAAGCACCTTTGGGTAATGTATTTGCCAGGTAAAGCCTGCCGAAATATCTCCTGTCTGCAAGAGATTGACTGGACAAAGCCACTGCAAATAATACAGTTAACAAAATGAAGTAAATTGATCTTCTCATCGTATTTTTCCTTTAATTTACTGTAATAATGATGTTTTTTATTGTTTTATTAAATAATTATAATTATTAAGACTAAATCTAAATAAGTATAATCAAACTTCCAAATCTTCTGTCCCTTATTCAATTAATTTTTTTTAATTCAGGGTTAAGATTTCATTAATGATAAGCAGCTATGTTGGAGATGTATTATCGCAATATTAAGATCATTATTTGTAAACATTCTTTGAGTCTATAAATGGGTGAAAATTGAACAGAGTTTTCAACTCTCTTTTTTTTTATTATTTTTTCTATGATGAGAATATTAATAATTGAAGATGAAAGGAAAGTTGCGTCTTTTATAAAAAAAGGTTTGGCAGAAGAATATTACGCAGCTGACATTGCCTGCGATGGAAAAGAAGGGTTAAGACTTGCAGAGACTGAAGAATATGATTTGATCATTATGGATATAATGCTTCCTTATATTGATGGTATAAGTTTAACTAAAGAACTTAGAAAAAGAAAAGTCGCTACACCAATCCTGATGTTAACAGTAAAAGACAGCATCGAAGCAAGAGTCGAGGGGCTTGATGCAGGAGCCGATGATTATCTTACCAAGCCGTTTGCATTTGAAGAACTGGTTGCAAGGGTAAGAGCTCTACTAAGAAGAAATGAAAAGTCAAAGATGTCATCCTTAAAAGTTAAAGGCATGACTCTTGATCTTCTTTCTCACCGAGTTATTAAAGATGGAAAGGAAATAATCCTCACCCCTAAAGAGTTTGCTATTCTGGAATATCTTCTGAGAAACACAAATAAAGTAGTTTCAAGGACTAAACTAGTAGAACACGTTTACGACTACCACTTTGACACAGAAACAAACATCATTGATGTTTATATTAATAAATTGCGTTCCAAAATTGATACCGATACTGAAAATCCCTTAATCAACACTATTAGAGGCGTCGGGTATATCATTAAAGATGATTAACCCCAGAATGACAGAAGATAGAATAACGAAAGTATGTTTGAAAAATTAAGACTCTTTATATCTTCCACAAGATTCCGAACATCTCTCTGGTATGCTACAGTTTTTCTTTTGCTCGAAACATTGTTCGGAATTATTATTTATATCTCTCTCTACAACAGCCTGCTGAACAGGCTTGACACTGGTTTAAGAAACCAGGCTAAAGCTATTTCAAGAATAGTAAAAGAGAAACACGTTGATATTGAAAACTTTGTACCCGATTCAGTCTACCAGTCGCCGGAGGACCTGATATGGGATGTAATCTATGATGAAGTTACTTTCAACCTGAGAAACAATTTCATACAAATATTTTATAAAAATAAACTGATCTTCAAATCTTCAAACTTATCTAACGATACTCTTTCATTCCCGCTGAAAACAGGACCGTACAATCTCTTCGATTACGCGGACTCAGACTTATCAAGTAAAATGATAAGAGTGGTACAGCTTAATAGCAACAACTATAATATTATTGTTGCTTATCCACTTGAAAATATTTCACAGACATTAAAAAGCCTGGTGAAAATCTACATTCTGCTGGCACCGCTTTTTTTCCTGGTTGCAATGGCTGGAGGTGTGTTGATTTCTGCAAAAGCACTTTCAAGAATTGACGCAATTATTAAAAAAACTGAAGAAATAACAGCCCAGAAACTTGAAGAAAAAATTGAAGGTGAAGAATATACCGACGAATACGGAAGGCTCGTAAAAAAAATGAACGAAATGATAAAAAGAATAAAAACTTCCGTTGACTATATGAACCAGTTCTCGATTTCAGCAGCGCACGAATTAAAAACCCCTCTTACAATCCTTCGCGGTGAAACAGAAATAGCACTTAAGTCCCTCAAAACTCCTGAAGAATATGCTGCCGTACTTAAAAGTAATTACGAAGAACTGATCAGGCTGACAAAAATAATAGATAACCTCTTCTTCATATCTAAAATAGATAATTCGCTGATAAAAATTCAAAAAGAAAAAGTTGACCTTGACGATTTTTTAACTTCGCTGATTAACCAGCTAAAAATTTTGGGGAGCGAAAAGAATATCAGCCTGATATTGGATTCACGAACAAAAACTTGTGTTGATGTTGATAAAATATTAATGACGCAGGCTATAACTAATCTTATAGATAATGCTGTAAAATTCGGCAACGAGAACGAAGATGTATTTATCAAAGCTGAAAGAAACGGAGACAGCAAAGTCAACATAAGCATTATCAACAAAGGAGAAAGTATCCCGAAAGAATTGAGCAATAAAATTTTTGACCGCTTTTACAGAGCTGAATCTTCACGAAACCGAAAGACAGGCGGAGTGGGACTCGGACTTTCTGTTGTCAAATCTATTATGAACTGGCATGATGCTGAAATTAAAGTTGATTCAAACTCAGATGGTGAGACAAATGTTTCATTTACATTAAATGCCAAGCCCTGATTATTTTTACTAACTCATCTAATCCTTCAGTCAGCGACGCCGGTCCTGGCTGTAAGATCAATGTGGAATCTATCTCATAAATTTTATCGTTCTTCACTGCATTAATCTCATTCCAATTTTCTCTTTCGACGAGTTTATTTTTCTTGAATTTCTTACCACACCACGACGCAATAATTATATCAGGATTTCTTTTTATCACTTCTTCCGGCTTAACTATTCTGTCACTGGCGCTTTGTTTATCCCTGAACTCAGAAAAAATTTCTGTACCTCCTGCAATTTCAATTAACTCACTCACCCAGCATATCCCTGAAATCAAAGGATCATACCATTCCTCGAAATAAACTTTCGGATGATATTCCATCCCTGAAGATTCTTCCTTAAATGCCTGGAGCCTGTTCTCATAAACAGAAAGCAATTTTTCTGCTTCTTCATTTTTTCCGATGATGCTTCCGATAATTAAAATATTCTGCAAAATTTGTGCGACCGACCTCTGATTAAAAAGAACAACCTGGTAACCAAGCTTAGCAAGATCTCTTACAATTTCTGCCTGAATATCGGAGAATGCAAAAATATAATCAGGTTCTAATTTTTTTATCGCTTTATAATTCGCGTCTGTAAAAGTCGAAATTTTGGGCTTCGTTTTCCTTGCTTCAGGCGGACGCTGTGTAAATCCGGAAATGCCAACAATCTTATCTCCTCCACCAAGCAGATAAATTAATTCAGTCGTCTCTTCAGTTAAGCAGATTATTCGTTCAGGATATTTTGTTTTCAAATTAAAGGTTATAATGTTAAGAGTTACAAATATAAAATACCACCAATCAATATCAGCGGCTATTCTCTTTTAAGTTTTTTTGTCTTATATCCGAATTCCGCAATCCGAATTCCGAAATCATTTACCTTCCGTTAAAGAACTGATCTCTCTTCGTAATTTTAAGATCAGATAATTGCGGAGCTTTAACTTTTATCTCCAGCATATAGCCTGAATATAAGCCGACGGGATTCCAGGTAAAATTCATTATCCAGCAGTGAAGGTCGCGGGAGATCCTAATCTGCGGCGCAACAAACTCCTTCATCATAAAATCATAGCTGCCTGTAACTGAAACCTTCCAGTTCTTTGTCAGATTAAAATTTAAATTAGCGCTGAGGTTCGAAGATTTAAAGGATTCAATGGGATTATATTTAGAAATGTTGTAATTATAGTTCAATGAAATATCCCAGGGTATCGAAAAATCTGCTTCAGCATTATTATAAATTCCTCTTGAATAAGCGTTGCTTTCCTGCACCAGTTCGAATTCGCCTTTCTGTGAAGCTGAATCAGTTTTAGTTTTGTTATCAGATGAAGACAACCTTTCGCCCGAAAGGCTCGTTGACAAAGAAAAACTGAAATTTGTCATCCTCACAAGCCCCTTCCCTTCGTTGATTAAAAAACGGTTCACAGGACTCTTGATCCTCTGATCAAAATCATATAGAGAAAAACTTGAAGAACCGGATATGTTCAGTAATTTCCCCACCTGCGTCCAGTAACTAAGATTGATATCTGAAAATTTCAGACTGTCTGCCGCAAAATTATAGCTGAGACCAGCGTTCAGGTTCAGCAGTTGAATCTTCTTTTCTTTAGAAGTTGTGTCTGTCGGATCAACTTCAGTTTTCATTTCGAAAATATTTCCTAATGAAAAAGAAATACTCTGCTGCTGTCCAGCAGAAACTCCGCCATAAACTTCTCTTGAAAATTTATCATACTTAACCACATTCCCTTTTGAATCAACAAACCTGCCATAGTAACCCCAGTAAGGTTGAGAAAAATCCGGCTGGTAGTTATAAGATATTGCAGGATTAACTGTATGCCTGATAGCTGCAATCCCAAAAATATGCGGAGAAAAAATTCCGTAAAATCTTGTTGATGCTGAAACCCCAAGATTAAAAGTCCGTACAAAATTTATTTGATTGACATCTCTTGTAACAATCGAATCGCCGCCGTAAAAAGAAGGACCCGCATAGTATTCTTCAATTCTTTTATTATACCATTTTTCCTGGTAATTAAAATTCGGTGAAATGCTGAAGTGACCGAACTTTGGCGAGAGACCGCCGGTAATTGTATGAAGGACACCCGCTCTTGAATTCAGTACACCATTTATCTTTGTTCTTTGATTTTGAAACTGCCCGCTGTAACTATATCCGAAAAGCTCGTACCATTTTTGCTCGCCGCTGTTTAAGGGATTTTGAAAAGGATATGTCTGCGCTTTATTAAAAGTGATGTTAGGCAAAGTTTCATTAATCTCTCCCGTTTGAAGCACCTGCCTTCTGAAGTAATTAATTGACATACTGTTTCCCGATTCGTCCCAGCTTTTAAATAAAGAAGCACTCGAAATAATTGTGTTCTGCAAAACCTGACTAAGGTCAATGCTGGTTCTCTGGAAATAATTACTTGAAAGGAACTGGAGATTTGCATCAAAGCGAAGAGTCGGTGTAATATTCTGATGATGCGACCACGACAGCCTCCACTCTCTTGATTCTGAAGCACCCGGATCAGTAGACTGACCTAACTTAAAAAGCTTATAGCCTGCTTCAACATCGCCGCTGTAATCATATCTTTTAACGTAACGGAATCTGCTTGCAAGTGCAATGCTGCCGCGTGTGTAATAATCACCGGTCACGTTCCAGTCCATATAATCATTTATTGCCCAGAAATATCCGAAGTGAGAGAGATAATTTCCGTAGCGCCCATCGTACCCAAACACGGGCGCAATTATTCCCGATCTCCTTCCTGTCTGAAGCGGAAACACTGCAAAAGGAAGCGGCACCGGGAAAGGCACACCGCCAAAATATAGCCATATCCATCGCGCAATAATCTGGTTGTTCTGTATGACTTTCATCTTCGGCGAATAAAAATAATAATCCGGCGGAGTGTGGTCGCAGGTTGTATAAATTCCATCTTCAATAAAATAAGTTTTCTGATCTACCTTTTTAATTTTTTCACCGGTGTAATATGCACCTTCGGAAGAAGTGCCTGCCGATGTAATGTACCCTTGAGTGGTTTTAAAATTATAATTTATTCTTGTACCGGTATAGGTTTCAGTCCCCTCTTTCAAAACAGGCGTACCGATTAATTTAGTATTTGGAACTTCTTTTGTTGTATCGGTTTTATTTCCTCGCTGATGATAAACTCCGGTTGCTTCGACTGAGTTTGTGTTAAAATCAACTTTGATATTTTCGCTTTTCAGGTCTGTATCTTTGTACTTTATTTCGCTGCTGCCGTAGAGGTTCATCTTTTTCTGATCAACAAAAAAGATAAGCGAATCTTTGGAGCTTGCATAAATTACAGAGTCAACCCCCGTGGATTTTTGAGCGGCGGAACTGTCAGTCGAGAGCGAATCCTGTTTTGTGGAATTCAAAGTGTCGGAAAAATCCCGGGATTGGTCATCCGTCAGACCTCGGTCGTCAGACTCCGTAGAGTCTGCTTCGTCAGAACTCCGTTCTGCTTCGCCAAAACTCCGTTCTGCCGGAACGAGCGGAACGAGCGAGACCGACGGGCTATGTGAAAAGTAGTAACCGCGGGTTTCTGCCAGTGAGTAAACAGAGCACAGGAAAATCATTATTCCTGTGAAAAATAATTTCAGTCCGGAGTATTTCAATATTTTAGTAAACACCCTGATAAAAATACAGATATTAAATGTCCGTTTAACTGCAAAGTTAATTTAGAATTGCCTTTGATACAAACACATAAATTCCTGCTGCTCAGATTTTTCTTGACTATCTTTCTGTCATTAAATATTTTGAAGGTAAAGTTATAACAGATGTTGAACAAATGCTGACTTTATAGTAAGACGTTCATTCGCCAGTATTTGTTATGAGAGACAAAATCGTGCGGTTTGACAATAGTTGGTTGCGGCAGGAAATCGATATGACTAAATTTGTATAATGTCTATTGAATATGTTCTTCTTATCGGATCGGTTCTCATCCTTGTCAGTATCGCCCTTGCGAAGGTCTCTGACAATTTGGGTGTGCCCACACTATTATTGTTCCTCGGGATCGGAATGCTTGCAGGGTCTGAGGGTCCAGGCGGCATTTACTTTGACGATGCCCGTTTGGCGCAGTCCGTCGGCATTGTTGCTCTTGTCTTTATACTTTTCGCAGGCGGTCTCGATACAAAATGGAGTGAGGTCAAACCAGTCTTTTGGCAGGCAACTAGTCTCGCCACGCTGGGCGTTTTTGTCACAGCACTTGCCGTCGGTCTTTTCGTCTCTGCGGCGTTGAGCACCTCGTTACTCAATGGACTCTTGCTCGGTGCAGTCGTTTCATCTACAGACGCTGCTGCAGTCTTTTCGGTTCTTCGCTCGAAGAATGTTAGTTTACGCGGCAAGCTCAAGCCTCTCTTAGAGCTCGAGTCGGGTAGTAATGATCCAATGGCTGTTTTCCTCACCATTGGACTCATTCAACTGCTGACAATTCCACAGACAACATTTGGCTCAGTTGTACTGCTCTTTGTTGTGCAGATGACGGTCGGGGCAGTTCTAGGTTTGGGGTTCGGCAGAGCTCTGGTCTTTCTGATCAATCGACTCAGACTCTCATACGAGGGAATATATTCAGTTTTCGTCCTGGCGTTTGCAGCCCTGATCTATGGTGCTACTGCATCGATAGGAGGGAGTGGATTTCTTGCCGTATATATAGCAGGCTTGGTTGCGGGCAATGATGACTTTGTTCAGAAGCGGAGTCTTCTGCGCTTCTTTGACGGATTGGCCTGGCTGAGCCAGATAGCCATGTTTCTTACACTGGGTCTGCTTGTTTTTCCGTCACACATAGCACCTGTCATCGGGATAGGGCTGCTCACATCTGTTTTTTTGATGTTTGTTGCACGTCCTCTAAGCGTGTTCCTCTCTCTGACTTTTGCCAAACTCAGTTGGAAGGAGAAAACATTTGTCTCTTGGGTTGGATTGCGAGGTGCTGTTCCTATCATTTTAGCAACGTTCCCTCTACTAGCTGGTCTGCCCGATGCTGAATTGATATTCAATGTCGTCTTCTTCATCGTTCTTACCTCAGCATTACTGCAGGGCTGGTCAATTCCAGTTATTGCTCGACTTCTTCGACTCGACGCCCCGTTTGAGCAGAAGCGACGATACCCGATCGAGTTCGCTCCGTTGGAAGGCGTCGACACAGAACTGATCGACTTGATTATTCCCTATAGTTCCGCTCTCGCAGGGAAATCAATCATCGAGTTGGATTTGCCTCAAGACAGTCTGATTGTACTCATCAGTCGCAATGAGAACTTCATCGTCCCAAGCGGTGGAACTGTTTTGCAGGAAAGCGATACCGTTCTTGTCCTTGTTAATAAGAGCAATCTGCCAGCGGTTCGCGCAATATTTGAAAAGCAACGAGAGCCTGATGAACAATGACACACAACCGACGGAGTATAACAACAGTAACAAAGCAAACGTTAGGATTAACGCCTTAAAAAGTTAAGGAGGTTTCTATGAAAATATTCACATCACTTGTATTTGCAATTTCCTTGATCGGGTGCTCGCAGAACCCTGTGTCCGCTCCTCCAGACATTCCAGCCGATCAATTATTGGCATCGCCCGACACAATTACTGTGAATGGAAGGCAACTCTATCTTACAACTTATATGTGGCGGGATTTTCAACCTATCAGCCCGCCCGACGGCAAGCCGCTGATTGCCATTTGCTATGTTACAGCAACTGATACAACTCAACTGCCGGGTTCGATTTCGGCTGACGCAGTTTGGATTGTCTATAGTAATCAAGTCTGGAAATCATGGTTCACTAATGAAACTCCTCCTTCAGATGAATTAAGACCAAACCGTATTGTGAAGTACGCTCGCAATGGTCCAAAGTGGGGACCGCGTATTTATGTAGACGTTATTGTAAGAGTCACTGTTGGAAACGGGAATTCACAGTTGCTGCGGGCATCCAACCAGTGGATCGGACGTACAGATTAACGATAGTCGGCACATAACACTGCCCTGCAAATTGCAGAACAGAGGAAAGCAGACTATTTATGGTTAGGAGTCTGGGAGAAAAATCCACGTGCCCGGGTGTGTCAATTAAATTCAAAGTATATCTTTCCCGTCTTTAGCTGAATACTTCATCTGTATAGCGTGGGATTTTATAATTATCCCGCGCTCTCTTTCAAGGTCCAGTCATCAGCACCTGTCCTCCGTCCGGCAGTTGCCGGATTAGCGAAGGAGGACTAATTTTTTATTTGCAATAAAACTTCCCGACCTTAACTGATAAATATAAATCCCGCTTGCAAGATTTGAACCGTTAAAACTTACGCTGTACCTTCCAGCAGGCTTCTCCTCATTAACCAGAGTTTTTACTTCCCTGCCAAGTACGTCATATACTTTTAATGTCACGAAGGAAGCTTTTGGTACATCGTAATTAATTATTGTACCTGGATTAAACGGGTTGGGATAGTTCTGCTGAAGACTGAAATGCGTTGGCAAATCAGTTGAGGACATTTCTACTGCTGTGATCATATCCGACAGCGGTCTTCTCCAGACCCCACCGTCCCTAGTGCCGGCAAAGAGATTTGTGCCGCTGACCGCAAGAGCATAGACATTAGTGTTCGTCAAACCTGTATTGACCGCACTCCAGCTTGTACCGCTGTTGGTAGAAAGAAAGACACCGCCATAAGTGCCAGCAAAGAGATTCGTGCCGCTGACCGCAAAAGACCGGACAGAAGCGTTCGTCAAGCCTGTAGCATTCCAGTTTGCACCGTTGTTGGTAGAAAGAAAGACACCTCCGCCCCAAGTGCCGGCAAAGAGATTAGTGCCGCTGACCGCAAGAGACCAGACATAATTGTTTGTCAAACCTGTATTGACCGTACTCCAGCTTGCACCGTTGTTGGTAGAAAGAAAGACACCTCCGCCCCAAGTGCCGGCAAAGAGATTAGTGCCGCTGACCGCAAGAGCGTAAACATAAGTGTTGTTCGGCAAGCCGGTGTTGGCTGCACTCCAGCTTGTGCCGTTGTTGGTCGAAAGAAGTACCCCGCTCCAAGTGCCAGCAAAGAGATTCGTGCCGCTGACGGCAAGAGCATAGGCAGAAGTGTTTGTCAAGCCTGTAGCACTCCAACTTGTGCCGTTATTCGTTGAAAGAAAGACACTGCCGGCATAAGTACCGGCAAAGAGATTCGTGCCGCTGACCGCAAGAGATAAGATATAATTGTTCGTCAAACCGGTATTGACCTCATTCCAGCTTGTAGCGTTGTTCGTCGAAAGAAAGACACCGCCGCCATTAGTGCCGGCAAAAATATTCATGCCTCTGATGGCAAGAGACCGGACATAAGGGTCTGTCAAACCCCCATTGACCGAACTCCAGCTTGTGCCGTTGTTCGTCGAAAGATAGACACCGCCATAATAAGTGCCGGCAAAAATATTCGTACCGCTGATGGCAAGAGACCGGACATCAGTGTTAGTTAAGCCTGTATTGACCACACTCCAGCTTGTGCCGTTGTTAGTCGAAAGAAATACACCGTCGCCATAAGTGCCTGCAAAGAGATTTGTGCCGCTGACAGCAAAAGACCGGACAGAAGTGCTTGTCAAGCCTGTATTGACAGCACTCCAACTTGCACCGTTGTTGGTTGAAAGAAAGACACCGCCGCCATAAGTGCCTGCAAAGAGATTTGTGCCGCTGACGACAAGAGACCAGACAGAACTGTTCGTCAAGCCGGTATTGACCACACTCCAGCTTGTGCCGTTGTTAGTCGAAAGAAAGACACCGCCGCCAAAAGTGCCGGCAAAGAGATTCGTGCCGATGACAGCAAAAGACCGGACATCAGTGTTCGTCAAGCCGGTATTGACCACACTCCAGCTTGTGCCGTTGTTAGTCGAAAGAAAGACACCGCCGCCATTAGTGCCTGCAAAAAGATTTGTGTCGCTGACAGCAAGAGACAAGACATAATTGTTCGTCAAGCCGGTATTGACCGCATTCCAGCTTGTGCCGTTGTTAGTCGAAAGAAAGACACCGCCAAAAGTGCCGGCAAAGAGATTCGTGCCGATGACGGCAAGAGACCGTACATAAGTGTTTGTTAAGCCTGTATTAATTGCCGTCCAGCTTGTGCCGTTGTTGGTCGAAAGAAAGACCCCACTATTAGCGCCGGTAGTGCCGGCAAAGAGATTTGTGCCGCTGATGGCAAAGCAAGTGACCCAACCACCAGTGGGTCCGTTAGTGTACACCCACTGAGCCTGCAAAGGATTCATATCAGTGTACACAAGGAACGCCATTACAAGAAATCGGAACATAGTTTTCATATCTGCCCCTCCTTTTTATTATTTATCGCTGCGTCTAACATAGCCAGGAGTGTGGATAGACGCAATAGCTTTGTTTAACCTATTTCAGCCTATTCATTGACTCAATTATTATTCCTGTTCTCAACGCATTTGCTGAAACCGTCATGCTTTCAAGCTTAAAGAGTTCAAATATTTTTCTTAGTATCACAAGCCCGGCAGGAATAATATCAGCTCTCTTTTTTTCCAGACCTTTAATTTTCAGCCGCTCTTCAAGAGTTTTCCGTGACAAAATATAATCTGATATTTCCATCAGGTCTTCTCTGTAAAACTTCATACCGTTAAGTTCTTTCTTCAGCTTTTTGTTTTTCATAAAATATATAAAGCTTGCAGTCGCAAGGATAGTGCCTGATGACCCCACAGCTATGTCAAATTTTCTATGAGGATTTATGTTCAGATTTCCAAGTATATGCTCTTCAACATATTCTTCGCATTTTTTCAATGAGTACTCATTAACGACAAAGTCAGAGAAAAATCTCTTGGTCAATCTCACAGCTCCAATCCTGACACTCTCAGCAAAAAGTATTTTACAATTTTCAGCAGAAATAAATTCTGTGCTTCCCCCGCCGATGTCGAAACAAATTGCTTTTTTGTCTTTTAAAGGAATAGCATACTGCATACCTAAAAAAATTAAACGTGCTTCGTGATGACCCTCTATAACCTGGACATCAATGCCAGTTTCCTTTTTGACTTTCGCAATAAACTCATATTTATTTTTAGCTTCCCGTACAGCACTTGTTGCCACTGTACGAAGTGAAGCGTGGTAAAAATCTGCGAGCGCTTTAAATTTCTTTAATGCCTTTATCGCAGTTTTCATTTCCTGCTCTGTAATAATACTCAAGCCTTTGCCTTCGTGAGAAGCTAAACGTATTAATTCTTTTTCTTTATCAATGATCCTGAACGTCCCGTTTTCATTGACCCGTGCAACGATCAGGCGGAATGAATTTGTCCCCATATCTATTGCTGCTAAATATTTGTAAGCCATTTATTTATTTTTATTTTTTTGATATGCCTGCCTGTCCGGTCATAGGCGTCAACTTAATCTTTTTATAATGTACAG
The DNA here is from genome assembly GCA_021815365.1 of Bacteroidota bacterium. Taxonomy (GTDB): domain Bacteria; phylum Bacteroidota; class Ignavibacteria; order Ignavibacteriales; family Ignavibacteriaceae; genus JAKAGZ01. The sequence goes on along the minus strand of JAKAGZ010000011.1, from coordinate 43,237 downwards.
CTAACAGTTGTAATTATTTAAGATTAACACAATTTAGAAATCCTCATAATTCATCCTCTACGAGGATGTGGGCTTGTGGGTCGTATATTTATTCTACTACAATAATTAAACTTCTACGAAGTTTTTTCTACTGACCTCGTAGAGCCTGCCTGCAGTAGGCAGGGTCATATTATTGTAGTAAATATTCCCATTTCAAGCACCAAATCCTCGTAGAGGATTTATAAGATTTTTTATTTTTGAACAGATTTCTAAATAATTTTCCACAATTTTATTCTTTCTCTATATATTAAGTTGATTGTCTGGTAGACAAGCCTGCCTGTTTCTTAGAATCATCAGCCGTGCGGGCTGATAAAATCAACTGGCACATTTTAAAAACATCTTCTACTTCAACATCATCTATTAATTCAGACTTTCTAATAAAATATTTGTTCTCACCTATCGGCGCCCAGTTAAAGGGATTAGTCGGTCCAAAGATTGAGATTTGAGGAGTGTTAGTAGCACCGGCTACATGCATTATGCCCGTGTCATTTGAGATAAACAGATCAGATTTTGAGATCAGTGCAGCAACTTCAGGAATTTGCCTGTTAAGAAAAGAACCGACACTGAAATTCAGCCGCTTAGTTATGAAAGCAATTACCTCTTTGTCTGTTCTGCTTCCGGTAAGATAAAACTTCGCTTTATATTTTTCGTTCAGTCTCTTTATCAGTTCCGCATATTTATTGAGTGACCACATATTTTGGGCTTTACCGGCACCGACGTGCAAGCCGATAAGAGCTTCATTATTGCAGCCTAATGATATTAAAAATTCTTCAGCAGCTTTTTCATCGTGTGCATCGAAAGAAATTTCAGACTTAAAATTATTTGTGTTTATTCCAAAGGGTCTTACAATGTCAAGGCTTCTTTCCGAAACATTTGAATCGGGATGTTTCCTCCAGTCAAGTACAACTCTGCGGTCAAAAAAATATGAACTATCGTTCGTCTTCCCATTCAGTTTTTCTGCTCCTATTCTCACCTTTGCATTTGCAATTCTTGCAAGCAAATTACTGGTAAACGAAATTGAGACAACTACCGGAACAATTGCAACATCGTATCTTTTCCTCAGCAGTTTAATGAAGCGGGCGAAATAGAGAGGGTTATAAATTTTTTTTTTATCAAAGACGAATATTGAGTCAACGAATTTATTTTTTATAATGCCGGAATAATTTGCCGGGCTGACGATCAAAGTAATATTTGATTGCGGGTAAGTTTCTTTTATAGCTCTGAAAAGAGAAACGCCGGCAAGAAGATCGCCAAGCTGGTTATGCTGACGGATAATTATAAAATTTTTTGGGGTTCTCTGAATTGATCCCTCTGGTACAAGATCGAAGCTCTTGTTTTCTTCAACTGATAATAGTCTTTTTAATATTCCACTTATGCTTCTTGATAAAAATTTTTCAACACTCATTCAGCTTTTATCAGACTTTTCTTTTTGTGAATCTGTCTTTATTTCTGTAAACTCAGCCTCTTCCACGTTATCGTATTTTGAGAAACCAGAATAATTTTTCGGATTATTTTGTGAAGACTGACTTTTGTGAGCCGAAGCAGCAAGCCACCTGGAAAATGCGTTGAGCGCTTTAATTACGAAATAAAAAATTATTACATAAAAAATAAATCTTAACATTTTCATCCTATCCTTTTCGATTCAGGTTTAAAGTATTCTGTCAATCCCCTGTCTTTTCTGAAAATCTGTTTATAAAGTTCTTCAAAATCTTTTTCACTGTTTACAAAATCAATATCCGTTGAATTCACAATCAACAAAGGCGTTGTAGAATACCTGAAGAAGAAATGATTGTATGCCTCACTTAATTCCTCAATATAACTTCTTGTCAGATTCCTTTCTATTTTTCTGCTTCTTCTTTTTATATTATACATTAATCTTTCAACGCCCGACTGCAGGTAGATAACAAGGTCAGGTTTCCTCAGGCTGCGCGAAAGCAGCGGGAATATACTTTCATAAAGATTCAGCTCTTCCGCATCAAGATTCAGATATGCAAAGATCCTGTCTTTTTCAAACAGGTAATCACTGACGAGATATTCAGTAAATAAATTTTCCTGGTTAAGTTCCTGCTGCTGCTTATAGCGGTTTATGAGAAAGAACATCTGAGTCTGAAAGGCAAATCTTTTTCTGTCGTTGTAAAATTTTTCCAGGAAAGGATTAGCTTCAAATTGTTCGAGTATAAGCTCGGCATTTAATTTTTCTTTTATTTTTTTAGCAAGAGAAGTTTTGCCTGCACCGATCACACCTTCAATTGCTATAAATCTCACCTGGTTGTTTTCGTCCAATTCTCAGCCTGGATTTGTTAAAGAATTTCCTGGTTTATTATTCTGATTATATTCTTTTTTGATTCGTCAATACAAATATCAGAAATTTTTTGCTTTAAAACAGGATGAAAAAGCGCCGGTTCAATTTCGATCAATGGTGTCAGCACAAAATCCCTGAACTGAATTTCGGCGTGCGGGACAGTTAATTTTTCATCCGAGAACACTACATTATCATAAAAAAGTATATCAAGATCAATTTCCCGTGGTCCCCATTTATAAGTATGCTGCCTGCCGATTTTTTTTTCCAGCCCTTTAAGAAAACCGAACAGATCGTGCAGCAGATATTTTGTTTCGATTTTCAGAACGGCGTTTAAGAAATTTTCCTGTTCTATAGTTCCAAGAGGCCTTGTTTCATAAACTGAAGATGCTTTAATGATCCTGCAGCCAGGATCATTATTGATTTCCCGTGCGGCGTTTTTTAAATATTGCAGCCTATCTCCTTTATTGGAACCAAGCGATATGTATGCTGTGGTTTGTATCTCGCTTCCTCAAAGATTTATAATTCATCACGATTCTTCAGCACTTCAACTTCAACGGAATCCACAACTCCGCCCATCGGGGGATTATGTTTCCTTACCCGTACAGCAACTTTTTCAATATGTGAAAAATTTTTCAGTAATTCATCAGCAATAGTAGTAGCCAGTGCTTCGATCAGATAATATTTTTTTTCAAGAGCAAGTTTGTACATGAACTCATAAACCTTTTGATAATCAATCGTCTGTTTCAGGCTGTCTTTCTTTGCCGCTTCTGAAAAGTCAGTGTAGATATCAACATCTGCTTCAAACTTTCCGCCGACGCTCTGTTCTTCCGAAAGTACGCCGTGGTAACCATAAAATGTTGCGTTCCTGATCCTGATTATGTTCTGCATTTTAATTTCCTTGCTGATTAAAAATTATTTTTGCCTTTTCTGTATGAGATTAATTTTCAAGTTTGATTTTACATTCCCAAGTGTGGCGATTAAAAGTCCCGCCAGCACGAAAAGACTGCCTGTCAAATGTTTTATTGTCAGGGCCTCATTCAGAAAAACAATACCCAAAATTAAAGCAATTACAGGGGTAATAAAAGCTATCAGCGATAAAACAATAACGTTCACCCTTTTCAAAAGCCAGTACCAGCAGGTAAAAACTATCATGCTTCCGAAAAAAGCGAGATACAAAACCGATACGACTGCTTTTTCATCAATAGTAATTTTTTTAATATCTTCGGTAAGAAATCCGATCAGAAGTAAACTGATGCCGGCGAGTAACATCGGGTAAAAATTCATCGAAAAAGGATTAAGGTGCTGCCCGTGTTTTTTTATTGTGACCTGTATCCAACCCTGTATGAGAGCGCTTAAAATAATTGCTGCCATTCCCCAAACGTAGAAAGCAGTCGTATTAAAAATATCTTCCGAAAAAATTATTACAATGCCGGTAAATCCTGTTATCATGCCGGCAATTTTATAGATAGTAATTTTTTCCTGCGAAAGCAGATAGTAGGAAAACAGGGCAACAAAAAAAGGATTTATAGCAAACAGTACTGATGCAAGCCCGGAAGGAATGTACTGTTCACCCCAGTAAACAAGTCCATAGGGAATCACAAAAGAAAAAAATCCCATTGCAAGGTAAAGCTTCACAGAGATCTTATCTTTCTGAATTTTCATTTTCCTGATCTTCATAAAAAACAAAATGAAGAACGAAGCAAATAAAAAACGCAAGCCGGCTGAAATAAACGGCGTTAATGAATCAAGCCCGATCCTTATTGCCATCCAGGTTGAGCCCCAGATCAAACAGGCGATAGCATAAACAGATATTATTTTTATTGTGTTGTTCTGCATCTTAATCTCTTAAAGCTATTATTCCCATAGACCTTCCAGACTTTATGCCGTCCCTTCTGTATGAATGGAGCAGTTCTTTTTCTTCGTAAGTACAGAGAGAAGATGTTTCAATATTATTTTTTTGCAGCCCGAAATTGATCAACATATCATAATTTGCGCCGCTGACATCCAGCAAATATTTATCAGCTTTCTTTGTTTTATACTTTTCATCAAAAAGGTCAGCAACTTCGTTCCCGACTTCATAATTTTTCCGGCTGATAGATGGCCCAATGTACGTTATAAGTTTTCCTGGGTTAGAATCGAAATCATCAACAAGCCTCTGAAGGGTTTTTAAAAGTATTTTCTTCACTGTTCCCCTCCAGCCAGAATGAACAGCAGCAATAACCTCATTCTCAGGGTCATAAATAAAAACTGGTGTGCAGTCGGCAGTGCTTATTGCAAGTCCGAGGTTACTTCTGTTGGTAATCATCGCATCGCTCTCGCCGTTCATTCCGCCACAAGTAACATATTTCACAATATCACTGTGAATTTGTTTTTGCACAGCAATTTTATCTCCCGATAAGCCAAGCGCATTAAAAAAAGCCTTCCTGTTCTCTGCCACGATTTTTTCATCGTCACCTGTTGAAAATGACATATTGAAATAAAAAGGCGCACCCCGGTTCAGACCAATTTTTGTGCTAAATCCGAAAATTATTTCGGAATATTTTTTAAAGATTTCTGGTTGAATAAACTTCATTAGTCAAGGCTTCGGGTAACAAAAAATTTTTACACCATAAACAGAAAAAGGTTTTTGCATAATGATAAGTTAGTGATTTTTATTTTAACCCAAAAAAATTATTAGCAATGCCCAGACGAGCTGCACAGACGCTAACTTAAGATGAAGAAAAAATGTTATGAAAATAAAATTAAGTTGACGTCAATGCGAAAAATTGGGATAAGTTATTGTGTCTATTCACCCTACTGGGTATATTGAACACAAGTAGAAAAAATAATTACGTGTTAAGATTGGAATTTCTTAAGGAACGCAATTGATGACAAATCTACCTCGGCTAACAACCGAAAAAAAGATGCTCATTATTGTATATGATGGAACTCACTTCAACCCGATTGATTCAAGCATTAAAGCTTTGTACATTTTTACACAGCAATCGGGAGAACTTTTTTGCGATGGACGTTAGACGCAATAACTTTTGTCTCTTTGATTCTCGGTTTTTGATGTGTTAAATTGGGTTGAATTTAATTTGAAATTATTAAAGTCAGCAATGCTTACCAAAGACTATATAAACGAAGTTAAAACAAACGGCAACGGGAATATTGCTAAAATAATTGAGGGACTGAAAAGCACAAGCAATCTAAGTTATTTTTTAGAGAATCTCGGATTTTTACCTTCTAACTTTGATGGCAATGTTCTTCTCCCGTACATTAATTACAACAATAGCAATGTTCGATTTTGGGTTGTGAAGAACCTTGGTAAACTTAAAAATGTAAAATATATTGACCCACTTTCGAAGGTAGCACGGGAAGATAAAGATTCAATGGTAAGACGTGAAGCTGTTTCATCATTGGGACGGATGCGTAATGTAAAAAATATTCCCGTACTTATTAGTTTGCTAACTGACCCTGACCCTAAAATTATAGCCCAAGCAATTAGAGGACTTTTAGTTTTCAGAGGTAATGAAACTGTTGATACTCACCTAAAGCAACTTGTTCACCATCCAAACGAGTTCATTCAGCAGGTAATCCAGAAAGAATACTTTCCAAAGCAAACGAATAACTCCCATCTTTCTCACACTGAATCGTATGATTATTTGAAAAATGTAGTGGTAAATGGGGATGTGCGAGAGATTCTCCAAGTTATTCCCGAAGACTCAATTCACCTTACATTTACTTCGCCACCGTACTACAATGCTAGAGATTACTCAATTTATCCAAGTTACAAAGCATATCTCCAGTTTCTTGCCGATGTATTTGAAAAAGTTCACAGAGTTACCAAAGAGGGGCGATTCTTCATTCTCAACACGTCGCCAATTATCATCCCACGTGTAAGCCGTCAACATTCGAGTAAACGTTACCCGATTCCATTTGATATTCATCCATTTTTAGTTGAGATGGGATGGGAATTCATTGATGACATTGTTTGGCTCAAACCAGAAGCAAGCGTAAAAAATCGCAATGCTGGATTTCTTCAACATCGTAAGCCACTTGCTTACAAACCAAACCCTGTTACTGAATATTTGATGGTATATCGAAAGAAAACAGACAAACTCCTTGATTGGAATATCAGGGAATACGAATGGAAAATCGTGAAAGAAAGCAAAGTTCTTGGCAATTATGAAACTTCAAATGTTTGGCGAATTGACCCGACATTTGACAAATCTCATTCAGCAGTCTTTCCTGTTGAACTCTGTAATAGAGTGATCAAATTCTATTCGTTTAAGGGGGATGTAGTGTTTGATCCTTTTGCAGGCAGCGGTACAATGGGTGTTGCCGCCAAAGCACTTGAGCGATATTTCTTCCTCACTGAAAAAGATGAAAAGTATTTCCAAATCATTAAAAAGAATCTTGGTTCAAAATCATTATTTGCAAACACCGAATCTCGTTTCCTTTCTCTAAATGAATTCAAAGAACTGAATAAAATATGACCTTAACCGATACTGTTACGCAGCGAATTATTACCAAACTTGTTAAAGGACAAGATTACCGAATCGAAATTGTTACACTCATTGATGCTGAGTTTCTTCAATATGTTATCAACTTCTTCAAGCGTATCGTAGATGCTAAACTCAAAAATCAAAATGTTACAATTGATTGGTACAAGAAGGAACTTCTCGATCCTGCCCTCTCCTCAGACGATATTGCAATAAACTCCGGTCTCAATAAGAAAACGATTTCCAATATGTATAATAGTGCAACAAAGGAAATCGTTCTCGAAGCATCTCTTGAACATTATGATACTCTTTATCAATCCATCAACGACTTGATTGAAAATGACGGGGACATCAATATTACTCTAACCATCAAACTGAGAGGGGTTAGCGTTGACCTTAACATTAACGAAAGTCTTATTGTCATCAACACACTTGCTGTTAAACGAGCTGCCCTTCGAGGGGGTTTGTGGAGTACTGCGGGTAAGCAAGTAGAAAAACCATTGATGATGACTCTCTGCAACTTGTTTGATGTGCCTGCAAAACACTACGACCAGACCAGACTTCCAGAATCAATGAGAGAAGTGGATTTTTATCTTCTTGGCAACACAGACAAAGATCGTTTCCGTTGCGAAGTCAAACTAATGGGCAAAGGCAATCCCGAAAGTGCGGATGCTGTAATTGCTCGTGATAGTAAAGTATTTGTTGCCGATAAACTTTCTGACTTGAATAAGAAACAACTAACGAGATTGAAAATTGAATGGGTCGAATTGAGAAATAGCAATGGCTTCAAAAGGTTTGCAACGGTTTTAAAAAATCTTGATGTCCCATTCAAAGATTTCTCTGGGGATATTGATGCATTACTTCCTCAAATTTTCAAAAAGGTTTTCAAGTAGCAAAAGTTACTGCACATAACGGCACGAACCACGGCGTTACCTCTTTATGTACAGAGCAATTATGGTTGCTCCATATTTTTGCCGTCTTTTAGTTGCTTCGCTCTTTGCGCAGCAAAAATAAGGGTGTAAACCAGCTGCACATCACAGCCTCAACCCATTCACAAAACAAATGGACAACAAGATGTTCAACCATCTGATATTCAGTAAGAATCTCAGATGCTTCCATTAATATTGAAACTATATTATATTATCCTTCAGCATTGATAAAAATAAAGGACAGAATTTGAGAATCTTAGTTTGCAATGATGATGGAATTGACTCACCGGGAATTTATACGCTTGCAGAATCATTAAAAGAAATCGGCGAAGTAACAGTAGTCGCCCCCTTAAAAGAACAGAGCGCTGTCGGTCACGCAATTACAATGCACTACCCGCTGCGTGTTACAAAGCATTTTAAGAACGGGAGTTTCTTCGGTCATGCTGTTGACGGCACCCCCGCTGACTGTGTAAAAATAGGAATCAGAAATTTAATGAAGGACCCTCCCGACCTTGTTGTATCAGGAATTAATCATGGCTCCAACACTGCAATTAATATTATTTATTCCGGAACTGTTTCAGCCGCACGTGAAGCTGCAATAATGGATATTCCATCAATTGCGATTTCCGTAACGAACCACGCCGTGACAGACTTTAATTTTGCAGGAAAGGTTGCAAAGCTTTTAGCAAAAGAAATTACCGGCAAAGATATTCCGCTCGGTACGCTGCTTAATGTAAATGTCCCTGATGTTCCCGAAAACAAAATAGCAGGAATACTTTTAACAAAACAGGGCAAATCAAAATGGGATGATATCTACGAAAGAAGACAGGACCCTTACGGTAAAGATTACTATTGGCTGACGGGAAATCTTTTGGAGATGGATAAAGAAATCGAATTGGACGAAGCAGCAATCAAAAGAAATTATGTTTCTGTTACGCCGATTCATTTCGATCTTACTGATTATGAAACTTACAACAAAATGAAAAAATGGAACATCGAACATTTGTTAAATGGAAAAAAAGATTAATATATTCCAGGTAGATGCATTTACCGATAAACCATTCCAGGGGAATCCTGCCGGAGTTGCCTTTGCCGATGGTTTGTCCACCGTGCAAATGCAGCTTATCGCTAAAGAGATGAACCTGCCTGAAACTGCTTTTATCAGAAAATTATCTTCTCAAAAAGAGGGGCAGATCAAAGCTGATTACAATCTCAGATGGTTTACTCCAACAACTGAAGTCGAAATATGCGGTCATGCAACTATTGCTTCGCTTCATTTTTTAAATGAAAATAACTTATTAAAAGACGGACAGGAAATAATTTTCAATACACTTTCAGGAAACCTGAAATGCCGTTTTAAAGATGGTAAATATTTTATGGAGATACCTGTTTACTCGATGAGAGCGTTCACAGGAGACAAAGAAGAAATCTTAGAAGCTCTTGGAATAAAAAAATCAGAATGTAATGACAGCGTCCCGTTTATTCTGGTACAGAATAATTATTTGTATATAAATATAAAATCATTGAAAGCGCTTCATTCGTTAAAGCCTGATTTCAAAAAGCTGCTAAAGTTGTCACTCTCGAAAAAAGTATTTGAAGCAGTTGCAGTTTATACTCTCGAAACAGTTGAAAAAGAAAACTTCGCACACTCAAGATTTTTCGCACCGTTTTACGGAATTGACGAAGACCCCGTCACCGGCTCGATGAATGGACCACTGATTCAGGTTTTGATAAACGCAGGTTTTATAAAAGATGAAGGGGAAAAACTGAATTACACTTTTGAGCAGGGTGATGTGCTGGGCAGAAGAGGAAGAGTCAGCGTAATTTACTCAAGTGCAAAGAACGAACTTTATATTTCCGGGAATGCAGCGACCGTCTTTAAGGGAGAAATGACAACCCCGTCTCCGGAACGATCAACTCTGAAAAATGGTGAATTCTCATAATGTTTGGTTTTGACAAAATCAGCCTTACCCTGTCGTCTAATCCTTTTCTTTTAGTGCTTGGATTTATTCTTTTAGCATTATACACATTCTACATCTACAGATTCACAATTCCAAATATTCCTCTGTTTAAAAAAATAATCCTGATAGTGCTGCGTTCTCTTGCAATCCTGATTTTAATTTTTATCCTGTTTGAACCTGTTGTGAATTTCGCAAAGAAAATTGTTATTGAACCGGTTAACCTGATATTTGTTGATAATTCCCGTTCAATACAAATAAAAGACGGAACGAACAGAGAGGAAGCCGAAAAAGATTTTTTGAGCAAGCTAAAAAGCAATAAGCTGTCAGGTAATTCGGAATTATTTTCCTTCGGAACGGACATTAAGCCGGTTGCATTCGACAGCCTCTCAAAATTTAGTTTTTCAGAAGGAAGCACAAATTTTTCTAAAATTTTTTCAGACGCTAATAAATCTGGTAAAGATATTTCAACCATAACGATAGTCAGCGACGGCGTAATTACTGAAGGTGCTGATCCTCTTTTCACTGCAGAGAAGCTGAACATACCTGTTTATACAATCGGGATCGGTGATTCTTCACATAAGAAAGATGTTGAACTGAAAAATGTTCTGTACAACGAACTTATTTATGCCCAGACTAATACTACGATTCTTGCAACTATTACAAACACAGGTTTTGCAAACAAAAATGTGAGCGCCGCACTATTTGAAAATGGTACTCTTCAGGACAAAAAAAATATTACACTAAGCCCTGAAGGCATACAAAGTGTAAGCCTGAACTACAATCCGAAATCAGGCGGAGAAAAGAAACTTACATTATCAGTTTCAAATCTTGCCGGTGAATTTACTCCTGCAAACAACAAAAAAATATTCTACATAAATGTTTTAAGCAGCAAGATAAAAGTGCTGCTTATCGGCGGGGCGCCGTCTCCTGATCTTGCTTTTATAAAGAACACTTTAACTGAAGATAAAAATTTAACTGTCAATTCAATTACACAAGTTACACGAGACAGATTTCTTGAGAATAATAACAGGGAAAAACTGATCGACAGCGCGGATGTAATCTTCCTGATCGGCTTCCCTGCAAAAGATTCACCGGAAAATTTATACAGTAAAATCCGGTCGGCAATCGCTCAAAATAACAAACCGGTATTCTTACTCTTTTCCAACAGCACTGATTTCACCAGGCTTAAGCTATTAGAAAATAATTTACCTTTTACATCATCAGAGCAGGCAGCTTATCGCAAAGGGACCAATTCCGAAAACACTTATGAGGTACAGCCTGACATTCCCTTCGACCAGGCAGACAGCCCTGTTCTGCAAAATAATTCTTCAAATATAATTGCAGCCTGGAATAATCTTCCTCCGGTTTTACAGCCGGATATTACATTTAATATTAAACCTGAAAGTGAAATTTTATCAAAAGTTACGATCAACAATGTGCCGGTCAACAGACCGCTGATATTGACCAGGAAGCTCGGCAGTAAAAGGTCTATCGCTGTGTTAGCTATGAATATCTGGAAGTGGAAATTGCAAACAGTACCTAAGGAACTCAACCTGTTCGATAATTTTATCCTGAACAGCGTAAAATGGCTGAACACTAAGGAAGAACGCAAGCAAGTAACAATAAGAACAACTAAAAAAATATACTCACAGGGTGAAAAGATAGTTTTCTCCGCACAGGTATATGATGAATCTTTTAACCCTGTAACTAATGCAGAAATAAATGTTGCAGTTAAAAATCAGAGCGAGAACTTTAATGTTGCGATGAATGCCCTCGGTAATGGTTTATACGAAGGGATATTAGAAACAAACAAAACCGGGGACTATACTTTTACAGGCACTGCTCTGCAAAACGGCAAAAAAATCGGGTCTGATTCCGGCAATTTTAATATCGGCGAAATTGACATTGAGATGGTTAATCCCCGGATGAATTATGAATTTTTAAAATCACTTTCCACACAGACCGGCGGAGAATTTTTTACTCCCGCAAATTATGATCAGTTTTTTGAAGTACTTAACCGCATACAGGACAGATCAGCAAAAGAAAAAATCGAAACAAGCGAAATAAGTTTGTGGTCCGATGAATGGCTGATGGCTGCTGCAATTTTATTGTTCGGTGTCGAATGGTTCCTACGAAAAAGGTTTGGGATGTTATAAAAGACGATGGGGAGGCTATTTACAAACATATTTGATTTTTTCTTACCCAGGTTTTGCCCCTGCTGTAAAGTAAAACTCTTATCATCTGAAGACTGCGTGTGCACTTCCTGCATGAAGGAAATTAAAGTAGCAAAAATTGAATTACTGAAATCCGAATATGAGAGAAATTTTAAAATCAAAGGCTACATAAGTGATTTCACTTCAGCTTTTATCTTTGAAGAGGACAAAGAATTGCAAAGCATTATCCACGCGCTGAAATATGAAAAGAAATTTCTGATCGGGAAATACCTTGGCAGGCTTCTGGCTGAAGTGAGATCGGATATAATTTCAGAATGGAAGATTGATTATATAATTCCAGTGCCCTTGCACAGGTTAAAATTGTCCGAAAGAGGTTACAACCAGTCTTATTATATAGCAAAAGGGCTTGGCAGAGAATTGAGTGTCCCTGTTAAAAGCATCTTTGTAAAAAGAATTAAGTATACACAATCACAAACTATGCTTTCAAGAATAGAAAGGCAGGCAAATCTTTCAGATGCATTTAAAGCTTACGGTAAAAAAATAAAATCTAAAAAAATCCTGATCGTTGACGATGTTATAACCACAGGTGCTACGACAAACGAATGTGCCAAGGTGCTTCTTGAAGCCGGAGCTGCAAAGGTGTTTGCTGCTTCCGCAGCAGTTGCAGGTTAAAAAAGCCGCGAATAGTTTTTGATCTTAATAAATAATTGGTGTAGCCTGTCTTCCTGCTTCCTGCTTCGCAAGGCGAGCGCAGCGCCTGGCATCGACTCCGGGCCGGGTGCGGGGCGAGCGACAGAAAGTGTTGCAGAAATCATTATTTCAAATTCTTTGTGAACTCTGTGCTTTCTTCGGGAACTCTGTGGTAAAAAATCTTAAGCCGCCGAGGACGCAAAGATCCCAAAAGATCGCAGAGAAAATATTTTTACACTTCTGCAACAGACCCGACAGGCAGGTTCGTGTTAATTGGTAGTTGATTTTTATTCAAACTATTTATTACATCCTTTCAGGGGCATTTACTCCTAAAATAGTAAGCCCGTTTTTAATGACAATTTTAGCAGCCTCTGCTAATGCTATTCTTGCTTCAGCAAGTTTTTTTTCACTTCCCAAAATTCTGCAAAATGTATAGAATTTATGAAATGCGGCTGCAAGCTCCTCGAGATATGTGCATATACGGTGTGTTTCAAAAAAAAGCGCGCTTAAAAATACTTCATCTCTGAACTGATGAAGTTTTTTTAATAGCTGCTGCTCTTCATTTGAAGTAAGCAAATCCAGATTTTCCTGTGATGCCTTGAGATTCTCTTTCTCAACCATCTTTAAAATAGAACAAATCCTTGCGTGAGCGTACTGGAGATAAAAAACAGGGTTTTCGTCAGATTGTTTTTTAGCAAGCGACAGATCAAAATTCATGTGCGTCGTAATATTTCTCATATTAAAAAAGTATCGGACAACGTCGCTCCCAACTTCGCTAATCAGTTGATCGAGCGTAATGAAGTTAGCTTTTCTTGTTGACATTTTAACAGCTTCGCCGTTCTCCATAATAGTTACGAACTGATGTATTAATACTTTTATTTTATTTGAATCATAACCCAAAGCTTTTAATCCTGCAGAAACATCGGGATAGGTAGCATTATGATCAGACCCGAACAAGTCAACCATCAGGTCATAGCCCCTTTCAAATTTAGTAATATGATAAGCTATATCAGGGAGTCTGTAGGTAGGTTCGCCGCTGGATTTTACAATAACTTTATCCTGTTCACTTCCAAGCTGGGTTAACTTGAGCCAGGTTGCCCCATCTTTTTCAAAAGAAAGATTTTTTTCTTTATAAATTTCTAAAAGTCTTTTTATTCTCCCCTCTTCGTATAAAGAGTTTTCGTTATAAAATATGTTATGAATAATATTCAGGCTTGAGAGGGTTTTTTTAATATCGTTAAAAATTTCTTTCTCAGCTCGCTGTTTGAAAATACCCTCCGGCTGTTCATCTTTTAATTTATCTCCATATTCATTAACAAGATTCTTCGCAATATCCTTTATATAATCTCCCTGGTAATAATCTTCAGGGAAGCTGATCTTTTCACCAAGCAATTCCAGGTATCTCAGTTTAACCGAATCGCCCAGCACACGCATTTGCCTGCCGGCGTTGTTGAAATAATATTCCCTGTCAACTTTGTATCCAACCCACTCTAACAAATTGGCAATGGTATCGCCGCAAACAGCATTTCTTCCGTGTCCGACTGTCAGAGGTCCGGTTGGATTTGCGGAGACAAACTCCACGTTTGCTTTTTTCCCCTTAAAAGCATCAGACCTGCCGAATGATTCCTGTCCCTTTAAGATGCTCTTTATTATTTGAGCAACGAAAGCAGGCTCAAAAAAGAAATTAATAAAGCCTGGTCCGGCAATTTCTATTTTTGAAATTATATTTGGATCGGTTTCGAGAGTGTTTATAATTTCCTGTGCAATATCTCTTGGTTTTTTTTTAAGCTGCTTAGCAAGAAGTATTGCAGCATTACAGGACAAGTCACCGTGTAGTTCAATTTTCGGGTTCTCGAAGTTAAGTGAAACGCTTTGTAAGTACGGCAATTTACCGGCTGCTTTATTAAAAATAGAAATCAGGTACTCTTTCAAGATTATCTTCCAATTTTATAATAGAATAAGGAAAAAATAATCATAAAAATACAATTATTTACCTGAAGTTTTGGAGGATCTCTTGGTGCCTGTGCCGCTTTTTTTTATTACGGTTTTTCGTGAGGATGATTTACTAATTTTTTTAGCACCGCCTGAAGAGGACTTTTTCTCCATTTCAATTGATGGATCCGTTACTTCTATCACTGGCGCATCTCCCCACAATTTTTCAAGATTATAAAACTGCCTCGAATCTTTTTTAAAAATATGAACTACAACGTCTACATAATCCAAAAGTACCCAGTTAAGTGAATCGTAACCTTCGCGATGCCATGAATGAATACCGCCCTCTCTTAACTTTCTTTCAACCTCATCAGAAATCGCTTTAACCTGAGTATCTGAATCCGCTGAACAAATAACAAAATAATCGGCAAAAGATGTCAGCCTTGAAAGATCGAGGATACTAACATCGTAACCTTTTTTCGCAAAAATATGTTCGGAAGCTTTTATAGCAAGTTGTTTTGAATTCAATACTATTCCTTTAATTATAAGGTTTAAGCTGGGAATAATCTTTACCAATAACTACAGAGCAGTCAAGTAAATAATCGTTACTTATCTGCTGCACAATATTTTTTTTATCAAGTCCAAGTGATGCTGCAACTTTTTCGGCATTCGCCTTGTTGCCGGTGCGGTCTATAACCAGAGATTTATCCATATCGAAAGACGTGTAGTTCCCTGTTTGAACAACATCGAAATTATTTTTCCTAAGAAAATCAGTAATTTTATCCGCAACACCCTGGACGCCGCAGCCATTTAATACTTCTACCTGGACAATTGTTGAAGCCTTTTTACTTCCCGAAGAAATGATATCGTCCTGCTTACTATCAAATTTAGAAACCAGGGAATAAATCATTACAATAATAATAACGCCCAGCAAAATAATAACGGTATTTAAAAACAGGTTGGAAGTTGAGGTCTTCAGGTTCACATTTTTCTGGTCTTTTCTCTCTCCAGACAGGCTGGAATAGGTATTATTTTTTTCCTTCAATTACTCTCGCTTAGATAAAACAATTACACTTTTAAATTTTCTATTTAGCAGTGGTTTGCTGACCGTTCCAGTTTTGAAATCCATAATTGTACAGAAAGCCGGGCTGACCTAATCCGTAATACGAATAAGGGCTGTAATAATATCCTCCCGGAAGCTGACTGTACTGAAGGCTTATATCTACATTCTTCCAGGGTCTATAGTTTATCTGTGCATTATTAATATAAATTCCATTAATACTGTTTTGAAAATTTTTTCCTAAAGAGCTGTATGGAGACATTACAATACTTGTTGCTAACTGAAAATTAAGTTTGTCGCTGAACTTATAAAAGATACTGTTTGTATATGCACCTAATGCAAGGCTTTGCCCTCCGAATGTAGAAAGGGACATCTGGTAAGAATGATGCATCTGGAAATTATCTGAATTTAAAAAACCAAATAATGAATTCGATTGCGTATTAATAATACCATCATAAACAGAAGTTGTCGGAAATCCAGAATCTTTAAACTGACCGAATGCTGATATTGTAAATAATGAGGCAAACAGAATAAGCAGCTTTTTCATTTTTAACCTATAAATTTGATACAATATTAAATAAAAGACTCAATAAAATCAATGTGAATATGTGCAATCAAAAAATTAGACGCTGGAGTTTTATATATATATCGAATTTTTTTTGTTCCATTACACCCTTCGGATTATATTTTTGATCATTTTAATTTCACAATCATTTCAACTTCTACAGGAGCATCAAGAGGTAATTCGTTAACGCCAACAGCGCTGCGAGCATGCCTGCCATTATCTCCAAATATTTTTCCGATTAATTCCGATGCGCCGTTTGCTACTTTAGGCTGAGAAGTAAAACCCTCGGCACTGTTAACAAAGACAGTTAGTTTAATAATGCGATCAATTTTGTCAAGACTTCCGATAACTCCTTTTACAGCACCGAGACAATTTAGTGCACAAATTTCAGCAGCTTTTTTGCCTTCCTCTTCCGTGAGATCCCGACCAACTTTACCTTTATATTTTAACTCACCTTTAACAGAAGGGAGCTGTCCGGCTGTGAATACAAAATCATTTGCAGCAAGCGCCGGAACATAAGCAGCTAATGGTTTAGGTGCTTCAGGAAGCTCGAAACCTAACTCTTTAATTTTTTCTTCGACCATTTTAGTCTCCGCTTTTTCTTATTTTTAGAACGATTAAATATTAACGTTCAAAACTAAGGAATATAATTAATGATTGAAAATAAATTCAAAGAGCTGGTTGATATTGTAAGACAATTAAGAGCTGAGTGTCCCTGGGATAAAGAGCAGACAAATGATTCTATCAAAGCTGCTACAATTGAAGAAGCTTATGAAGTGGTTGAAGCAATTGACAATAAAGATTATGATGAACTGAAAAAAGAATTAGGCGACCTGCTTCTGCATATTGTCTTCCATTCGGTTATGGCTGAAGAACTGCAGAAATTTACCCTTGAAAATGTTATTGATTCAATTAAAGAAAAACTAATAAGAAGACATCCGCACGTTTTCGGAGAGACAGTAGTTAACGGATCGGAAGAAGTTAAAAAAAACTGGGAAGTTATAAAATTAGAAGAAGGCAGAGGGTCTGTACTTGATGGTGTCCCGCGTAACCTTCCATCTTTGCAGCGGGCACACCGCCTGCAGGAAAAGGCAGCAAAAGTAGGATTTGATTGGGAAAAGAAAGAAGATGTCTGGAAAAAGGTTATTGAAGAAATCGAGGAAATGCATCGTTCAGAAAAAGAGGAATCGCATGAAGAGTTGGAAAATGAAATAGGAGATGTTTTCTTTGCGCTTGTGAATTATGCAAGATTTCTGAATGTGAACCCGGAAAATGCTCTTCGGAAAACAAATGAAAAATTTACCAGCAGGTTTAATTATATAGAAAAGAAAATAACTGAAAGCGGGCGAAAAATTAATGAATCAAATTTAAAGGAAATGGACAGGTATTGGGAAGAAAGTAAAAGCAGGGTTTAATCTACGGCTTGTCGTTATTATGGAATTTTTCGTAAGCATCAATTATATCTTTAACAAGCTTATGCCTCACCACATCTGACTTATCAAAATAAACAAAGCCAACACCATCAATACTACTTAAAATTTCTTTCGCCTGAACAAGCCCGCTCACACTTTTGCCGGGCAGATCAATCTGAGTTATATCTCCTGTTATAATCGCCTTAGAATTTGCACCAAGTCTTGTTAAAAACATTTTCATCTGGATATCTGTTGCGTTCTGTGCCTCATCAAGAATTACAAAAGCGTTATTCAACGTTCGCCCCCTCATATAAGCAAGAGGAACAATTTCTACTATTCTTTTTTCGATATATCCTTTTAGTTTATCACTGGGCATCATATCATCCAGAGCATCATAAAGCGGCCGAAGGTATGGATCAATTTTTTCCCTGAAATCACCGGGCAAAAAACCGAGGCTCTCGCCGGCTTCTACTGCGGGACGGGCAAGAACAATTTTATTTACAATACCTTTTTTCAAAGAAGATACGGCAAGTGCAACTGCAAGGTAGGTTTTTCCTGTTCCTGCGGGACCAATAGCAAAGCAGATATCATTTTTATTTGCTATTTGTAAGTAATTCAACTGACCGGGAGTTTTTGCCCTTATCGAATCATTCTTTGTATACAGAATTACAGAATCAATTTCTTTTTCGTTAACAACTTCTTTGCCTTCAACAGTAAGGTCGAGAATCGTTTCTACATCAGAAGTCTTAAGCTCTCCATTGGTATTAAGCACATATACCATTTCCTTAAAGATTTTTTCGATAGAGTTTATCTCTTCTGGCACCCCTTTTATGATAACATTTTCACCTCTTACTATTACAGTAGCGTTAAATCTGTCTTCAATCAGCTTCAGATTATTATCATTCATTCCTAAAAGCGAAAGCATATCAGTATTTTCAAGTATTATTCGCTTTTCTATTGCCGTCATATCTTTCCTTCTGCTCTTAATAAAAAAACCCTTACCATAAAATTATGATAAGGGTTTACTCTCTTCAAGATAAAAAAACTTTACCGGAATTTATTTTACCGGAGCTGGTTTATAATTTCTTCTGATCTTATCATACTTAGCCTTTTCTTCATCCGTAAGATTCGGAATCTTGAAAACCTGTTTCGGATAGATCAGATCCGGATTTTTAATTTTATCCCTGTTAGCTTTATAAATATTCGGCCAGGCAAAACCGTTCCCGTAGAATTCTTTCTTCTTAGCAATATTCCAGAGGCAGTCGCCTTTAACAACAGTATAGTCAACTTCTTTTGGTGCTTCGATCCATGCATCGAGAGCTCTCTGCATGCTGCCATGAACTCTGTCATAAAATTCAGGCAGCGCACTTATTTTATTCATTTTTAGTGCATCAAGATCTTTTTGCCTGTCTGCTTTTGGACCTTCCTGGCTGTTTATTTTTCCTTCTAACTCACTTACAGCATTACGGAAGTTAGCAACATCAGATTTAGTTGCGCCAACCATTGCATAAAGTTCATTCATACAGTCATCATAAGACTGAACTTGTGTTGCTTTTAAATTATTAACTTCAGTTTGTAATGAATTAACTTCGGTTGTGAGACTTTCTTTTTGTGCTCTGAGGTCAGTCATTTCTTTCTTCCATTGATCCTCATCCATCTTTTCTTCTTTTTGCTGTGCAACCATATTGACAGAGAAGAAAAGCAGTATTGTCAGTACGCTGATTAAATATTTGAATTTCATTTTATTCTCCGATTTCATTTGTTAAAATTATTCTTTAAAAGATTAATGAGCCATTTTGTCAAGATTAGCTTTTGTTTCTTCTTTCTGCTTCTTGCAATCCTCAAGTTTTGCATTTTTAGCAGCTATCTCTTTTTGAAGATCAGCTCTTTGTTCTTTCAAAGAATTAGACTGAGCCTGTAGAGAAGACACTTCACTTTTCAGATTATTCAGCTCCGCCATTTGCGCGTCACTAACACCACCACAGCCATTCAGAATAGCTGCGGCACCTGCAAACACAGCAATTATTGCAGTATTTCTAACCACTTTAATTACTTTCATTTAGAACCTCCGACTATTTTATTTATGATTGTTGAATATATTACATTTACAGTGAATTATCAATCACTAAGTTACTGTATCAAAATTATTTCCGGCCTCAGACTATTTTTTGTTCCAACTTAATAATTAAAGACACCAGATGTAATAAACAAAAATATGATTTTTTTGTCATTAAAAAAGCTACAAACAAAATAAGTTTAAATTAATCTTCTTTCAACAAAACTGGTAAAATCATTACCTGCAACAATAATATGATCAAAAACAGGTATACTGAGCATTTTGCCGCTTTCAACGATTTTTTTTGTTATTGATATATCCTCGTTACTTGGCTCGGTATTTCCGCTCGGATGATTATGAACCAGTATTATACTTGCCGAATTATTCTCAATTGCAACCTTAAAAACTTCTCTCGGATGAACAACACTTGAATTTAAATTCCCGACCGATATTACTTCAAACTTAATGATCTTGTTAGCAGAATTTAAACATACAACAAGAAATTTTTCTTTCAGTTCGTCTTTCAGCAATGGTATAAAAATATCAGCAATTTCTTTCGGCGAAGTCATCTTCTTTTCAGAAAACCATTTCGATTGAGACTGAATTCTTCGGCTCAGTTCAAAAGCTGCAAGAAGCGTTGCTGCTTTATCCCTGCCTATCCCGGAATTTTTTGTTAAATCCGACAGCGAGCTTGATGCAAGAGCTGCGAGCGTTCTGCTGTTTTTTATCATCTCCTGGGCTAACAGAATAACAGATTTACCTTTTGTACCTGTACGAAGCAGAATAGCAAGCAATTCTGCATCGGTTAAACTTTGCACCCCTCTCAACGTTAGTTTTTCCCTTGGTCTGTCATCAAGGGGTAAATCTTTAACTTTTAAAATAATTCCTCCCCATAATTAATTAACCGAGTTATATCTTTGAATTAAACGGTAAACACCATTGTTATACCGGATTATATTTAAGGATTTATTTACGTGATTTTCATCAAATAATATATTGTTGTGAATGCCATCAACAGCTTTCCCTGAATCCATCAATTGCTTTATCTTTTCAGGATCGTTTTTACTCTGATATAAAATTTGTAAAAGATATTCAGCCGTATCATATCCATAAAGAACATTCCTGTTCAAATCGTGGTTAGTTTCACGAAAAAATTTCTTACTAAGTTCCATAAATTTTGGATCGCTGAAATCTATAAAATAATCTGAGGTCATTAGCAGATTATTGCTGAGGGTAGTAGAGGTTTCCATTCCCTTTGCTAAAAACCAATCCTGATTTCCAAAAAGAGGAATATAAAGGCTGTCCAAAACCAGGCTAGATAGAATTACAGTCGCCTCTTTGCTATCGGATATTGGTGCATACAAACCCTCCAGAGAATTAGCGAAAGGCAGCATCTTTGAAATTTGTTTTGTGATCTCAACACTGTTCGATGGATATACCTGATGACTTAAAACCATTCCACCCAGCTTTTCAAATTCATTAATAAATGCCTCAGCAAGTTTTGTGGAATAACCAGTGCCGGAATTTATCACACCCATCTTCTTCTTGTTCTCAACGTAAAAGACATAATCTGCCATTGTTTTTCCCCTTATTGCAAATGAAGGATTAGCCTGATAAATATTATTGTTGAATTGAGCAAGATCATTATCGGTAGCAGTTGGAGAAATAATTTTTATATTGCTGCCGTTAAAAGCATCGGCAGCCGCCAGAACCTCATCACTAAAAGCCGGTCCGATCACAGTTTTTAATGATGGCATTCCTTCAAACTCATTTGCAATTTCTTTTATTTTATCCTTATCTCTTTTAGTATCCCGGATAATTAAACCAATTTTTTCTTTATGGTTTTTGTTGAATTGTGAAGCTGCAAACTTAATTCCCTCAAGAATTTCTTCCGCAGGAGTCTTTTTGTCTGCAGTATTATTTGCAAAGAGAGGAAGCATAACCCCGATCAGAGCGGATGCTGAAGTAAAATTTTTATTCCTGAATGCGTTGTAAAATTCTTTTGCCTCGCTGCTTTCCTTAGTATCGGGATAAATATTCTGCACCTCTGAAAGAACTTTCAAACCCTCTGCAGAATTGCCAAGATTCAGATATACCTTCCCAAGCAGCAGAAGCAGAAAAGGCTTTAACTTTTCAGAATCAGAATTCTCATAAAAACTTCTCAGCTGTTCTGGCGTTAAATAATTTTGTCCTAACTGTTCAGCTAATGATTCCGCCTGCCTGGTATATGCAGAATTATCCGAAGCAACGATCATATTTAATTCCTGAAAAGCGTCTGCATATTTACCTTCCTCTAAATAACACTTAGTAATTACCATCCTCGCTTCATCAGTATATTTACTACCCATATAAATATTCAGGAACTGGTTTAATGCAGCAACAGCTTCATCATATTTTTTTAACTGAAGAAGAGTTTTGCCTTTGAACAGAAAAGCTGCTGTTGTTTTTGAATTCAAAGGGTAATTTTTAATCAAACGATTAAAAAGCTCTAAGGCATCTTTATAATTTTTTGTCTCATAAAAATTAAGGGCAAGCTTAAACTGCCGGTCAATTTCTTTTTCGTTGCCGGTCTGTGCTTTAACTGAACAGCAAAAAAATAAAAGAAGCAGTGCAAAAATGATTTTTAATCTATTCATCATTATTCGTCTTATTATTTTCAACAGCTAATACTGCATTTTTCTTACCAGCTTGTGCTGATTGATTCCCTGGATCTAACCTTAATGCAATTTCATAGTAAGCGAGTGCAGCCTCCGCTTTCTTTGCATTAAGACAGGCTTCTCCCAGATCGGCGTATAATTCAGAAGAGGCTGGCTCTTTCAACTCAATATACTTTAAAAAATTCTCTTCTGCCTTTAAAAATTCGTGTGTCTTTAAATAAATTTTTCCTGCCCATTCTCTCAAAGAGGCTTCTTTAGGATTTAATTTTTTAGCCTTTTCAATATGAGTTGCTGCATGGGTATACATCCCAAGGTGAAAATATGAAATAGCTGTAATGAGGTTAAGTTCCCAAAAATTGTCATATAATACTTTTGCTTTTTTTGCGAATGCAAGTGCACTTTCAAAATCAGAAAGTTCAATTTCAATTTTTGCAAGATAGAAAAAAGCCTCCATTAAGATCTCAGGCTCCTTTTCACATCTTATAAAATTCAGGAAATTCATTTTGGCGATTTCAAAGTTTTCCTGTTTATAATTTATAAAGCCGAGGAAAAAAGAAGCTTTCGGATCGCCTTTTGCAGAGAGAAAGTCAAGAACATCGCTGGCTTCGTCCCATTTCCCCTTTTTCATAAGATATTGACCAAGCTGCATCCTGATTTCATAATTATAGGGATCTATGCTTAAAAAACTTTTCAGAAGCCCGACTGCGTGATTAAACTTTCCAAGACGCTCATAAAGGTCTGCTAAATTAACATAAGCTTTTGTATATGTTGGATAAATATCAATAAGCTTTTTATAGACTTGTAGTGCGTGTAAAGTCTTTCCTTCAGACTCAAAGTCCTTTGCAATTTTCATTTTATGAGCGATATGCTCTTTAACTTCTTTTTTCATTCCCATTCAATCGTCGAGGGGGGTTTAGAACTTATATCGTAAACAACCCTGTTAATCCCTCTAACTTTATTAATTATCTTATTTGAAACATCTGAAAGAAAATCCTGATCAAACCTGAACCAATCAGCCGTCATTCCGTCGCTCGAGGTTACTGCTCTCAGAGCAAGAACATTTTCATAGGTTCGAAAATCACCCATCACTCCTACTGTCTGAACCGGCAGCAGTACACAAAATGCCTGCCATATTTTATCATACAGCCCTGCTTTCTGAAGTTCAGTAATAAAAATATCGTCAGCTTCACGCAAAAGATCAAGCTTAGTTTTTGTTATGTCACCTAATATTCGCACTGCTAATCCGGGTCCCGGGAACGGATGACGCATTAAAAAGAATTCAGGAATATTCAGCTCCCTTCCAACATTTCTTACCTCATCCTTAAATAATTCCCTGAATGGTTCAATCAGTTTAAGTTTCATTTTCTCAGGCAAACCGCCAACATTGTGATGCGTTTTAATTGTTGCCGATGCACCTTTTACCGAAACCGATTCGATCACATCGGGATACAACGTGCCTTGCACAAGGTATTCAACATCTTTATATTTTTTTGATTCTTCCTCAAAGACCTCAATAAAAGTATTGCCTATAATTTTTCTTTTTTTCTCCGGGTCGCTTACTCCTTCAAGATTTTTCAGGAATCTTTCCGAAGAATCTATATACACTAAATTCAGGCTTAAATTTTCATTGAAGATTTTCTTTATCATTGCGCTTTCATTTTTCCGCATCAACCCCGTGTCAATATGGATGCAGATCAACTGATTTCCAATTGCTTTTTTTACCAGCACTGCAGCGACAGTTGAATCAACGCCGCCGCTCAAGGCGCAAATAACATTTGAATTCCCTGCCTTCTCTTTTATTGATTTTACCGATTGTTCTACAAAATTATGTGAAGTCCAGTTCCCCGAACACTTACAAACCTCGAAAAGAAAATTATTAATTATTTTTTTGCCTTCTTCGGTGTGCATTACTTCAGGATGGAACTGAACACCGTAAATATTTCTCTGTTTGTCTGCTATTGAGCAAATAGGCGAAGAATCTGAGGAAGCAGTTATAGTAAAGCCTTCAGGAATTTTTGTTAAATAATCTCCGTGACTCATCCATACTGTTGAAGTCTCTTTTACATCTTTAAAGAGTTTATTTTTTTTATCTGAAATTTGCAGGATTGATTTGCCATATTCTCTGTCTTTGGCAGGTTCAACGGTACCGTTAAAAATTTTGCAGAGAAGCTGCATGCCATAACAAATTCCAAGAACAGGCTTATTCAACTCAAGAATTGATTTGTCAAGCGCAGGCGCACCGGCATCATAAACACTCATAGGTCCCCCTGAAAGAATAAGCGCTGCGGGATTTATTTTTTTTATTTCATCAAGCGTAATTGTGTGCGGGTGAATTTCGGAATAAACGCTGGCTTCCCTGACACGCCTTGTGATAAGTTGAGTAAACTGTGAACCAAAATCAATTATTAATATCGTTTCTTCGTGCTGCATTTAATCAGGCATTTTTACCCATTCCCCATCCTTAAAATTCCATTTTCCATATACCATATTCCATCTCCCATATTTCACATCCCCCTACTGTCCTATCAATTTCTTATATGCTTCGCTGTCGAGCAAATTATCAAGCTCTGACTTATTGCTGATATTAATTTTTATCATCCAGCCTTTTCCGTAAGGGTCAGAATTTACCAGTTCCGGGTTATCGCCAAGGTCTTTGTTTATTTCGATGACTTTACCTGAGCATGGTCCAAATAATTCACTTACGGTTTTTACTGCTTCGATTGTGCCAAAAGATTCGCTGTATTTAACTTCTTTCAGGTTAGGGTCTATGTCCACAAAAACCACATCTCCTAATTCTCCCTGTGCATATTCTGTTATGCCAATTGTTCCGATGTTACCATCTACCGAAATCCATTCATGATCTTTTGTATATTTTAAATTTGACGGGAAGTTCATCTGTACCTCAATATTGTTTTAGGAAGGATTCGGAATGAATCCTGAAATGATTAATTAATTTACGTACTAACTTATAACTAAAATCTGAAGTTTTCCAGAAAGCCTGTATCAAAATTTCCACTTAAGAATCGTTCATCTTCAAGAACTTTTAAATGGAAAGGAATGGTTGTTTTAATTCCTTCAACTGTAAATTCTTCCAAAGCTCGTTTGGCTCTTGCAAGAGCGTGCTGCCTGTTCTCTCCCCAAACAATCAGCTTGGCAATCAGCGAATCATAATATGGCGGAATTGAATAACCCTGGTAAATATGTGAATCAACCCTTACCCCAAAGCCGCCGGGGAAATGAAGAGATTCAATTTTGCCGGGTGAAGGTCGAAATCCGACTTCCGGGTCTTCCGCATTAATCCTGAATTCTATGCTGTGACCAGCGGGTCTTTTAGTAAGTGTTTCAATTTTTTCTCCCGCAGCAACAAGAATTTGCTGCCTTATCAGATCAACTGAATAAACAAACTCGGTAACAGGATGCTCAACCTGTATCCTTGTATTCATTTCCATGAAATAAAAATTTTTGTTTTTATCTAAAAGAAATTCGATTGTGCCTGCGCCTTCATAATTAACAGATTTGGCACCGAGTATTGCTGTGTCACCCATTTTCTCCCTTAATTTCTGATCAATCGCAGGTGAGGGTGATTCTTCAATAAGCTTTTGATGGCGTCTTTGAACAGAGCAATCTCTTTCGCCGTAATGATAAGCATTGCCGTGCTGATCACCCATTATTTGTATTTCAACGTGTCTCGGATTTTCAATAAATTTTTCTATGTAAACGGCAGAATCACCAAAAGCCGACTCAGCCTCGGAACTTGCAGTTTGAAAAGATTTATCAAAATCCTTTTCTTCCCAAACCACCCGCATTCCCTTTCCTCCGCCTCCTGCTGATGCTTTTATAATAACCGGGTATCCGACTTCTGCAGCAATTTTTTTCCCTTCATTTAATTCTCTAACCACACCATCACTGCCAGGGATAACAGGCACGCCGTTCTTTTTCATGGTGTCTTTCGCAAATGATTTATCACCCATTGCACTTATCATCTTGGGCGAGGGACCAATAAATTTAATATTAGATTCTGCACAGATTTCAGAAAAATTAGCATTCTCGGCAAGGAAACCGTAACCGGGATGAATAGCGTCTGAACCGGTAATGTGAGCTGCTGAAATTATCGAAGGAATTTTTAAATAGCTTTCTTTGCTTGGGGCAGGTCCTATGCAAACGGCTTCATCGGCAAAAGTAACATGCAGCGCATCTTTATCTGCTTCAGAATAAACTGCAACTGTTTTAACACCAAGCTCTTTGCAGGTACGTATTACCCTTAAAGCGATTTCGCCTCTGTTTGCGATCAGTATTTTATTAAACAAAATATCCTCTTACCTGGATGAATGCTATTGGGAAAAATCCGGTATGTAAGTTTAGCTGGCTTCAATGAGAAACAGCGGCTGATTATATTCAACAGGTTTACCATTTTCAGCTAAAATTTTAATTATCTTACCACTCACGTCCGATTCTATCTCATTCATTAGTTTCATAGCCTCAACGATACATAAGACAGTACCTACAGAAACTGTATCTCCAACCTGGACATACGGATCGGCATCAGGAGCGGGCGCTCTGTAAAATGTTCCGACTATTGGTGATTTTATCTCGTGGTGATTATCAGCTTTTTCTAATTCAGGCTTTTTATCTTCTGCTACCGGCTTAGCAGAAATATCGTGGTGAGAAGCCACCTCAGTATATTGTGGATGTGAGATAACCTGGGTGGTTTTGGCTTGCTTATCTATCTTAACCCTGAATCCATTCTCCTCAATTTCCAATCCTGAAATGTCACTGGAAGTCGCAATCTTTACAAGCTTTTTAACAAGATTTAAGTCCATATTAAAATCCTTTTATTTTAAGATTTTACTCTTTCCACATAGGATGCCGTCCGGGTATCTACTTTCAGAACATCACCGGCATTTATAAAAAGCGGAACGCTGATCGAAGCCCCGGTTTCAAGTTTAGCTGGTTTATTTGCACCTGTTGCTGTATCGCCTTTAAATCCAGGTTCAGTTTCAACAACTTCTAACTGAACGAATATGGGAATATCAACACTGATAATCTCGCTTCCGTTGAACAATATCTCAACCTCAGTGCTTTCCTTTAAGAATTGAACACCATCACCAAAAAATTCTATAGGAACATTTAACTGTTCAAAAGTTTCATTATCCATACAGACGAGAAAATCGCTTTCCCTGTAAAGATATTGATATTTTCTTCTTTCTACCCTAACTACCTCTACACTTTCCCCTGATCTGAAAGTATTATCTATAACCTTACCCGTTTTAAGGCTCTTCAGTGTGCTTCTGACAAAAGCACCGCCTTTGCCCGGCTTTACGTGTTGAAATTCAACTATTGTATAAAGGTCATTTCTGAATTTGATTATTAGCCCGTTCCTGAAATCTGAAGTGTCTGCCATAACTCTCAATATTATTATTAATAAATGAAGAGAAAAAAATAGAATAATCAGCCCTGAAAGTCAAGAATTGAAATTGAAGAAAATTGATAAATTTTAGTTAATATTCAGCAAAAATTGATTAAAAAATATCAAAATCGTGTCATTTTTACACGATTTTGATTTTAAAATCTATGGATATTTCCCTATCGCTAATCCAATTGGACTATATACTTTTCAACTTCCCTTGCCGCAGATGAAGTTTTATAGTTCTTCTGCACAGTTTCAAATACTTCTTTTGCTTCTTTATTTTTACCGGCTTTCATATAATTTATGCCGGCACTAACCAAATAACCAGCATCTAATACATCCTGTTCTGAAACGTGGGCTGCCTTTTTATATAAGTCTGCCGCTTTTTCATATTCTTTTTTGGTCTCAAAATATGACGCCTGACCTGCTAAAGCAGAAGCCTTATACAAGCTTATACTGCCGTCGTAATCTTTGTAATACTTATAGGCATCCTCTGATTTACCTAATAAATTATAAGCATCTGCAAGATAGATTTTAGCCGTTTCCCCATTTGGAGTGCTTCCGTACTCCTCGACAATTCTTTTCAGACCGATAATAGGGGTTCCCGGCTGCCCTTGAATTGCTTCGACATAATTGCCAGAATCGTACAAGTCCATTACCCGGGCAAGTTCAATACCAGCCGTCTCGTTTTTTTGTTTTCTGTTATTGATAAAAAATATTATTGCAACGACAAGAACAATAAATATTCCTCCGTAGAGCATTAGTCTCTGTCTGTTCTTATCAATAAAGCTGTATGCTTTATAATATGTTTCAACAAGTTTATCCTGTTTAATTTCCTTTTTCGACAATTTTTTCTTTTTTGTAAGCATTTTTTCTCATTTAATTGAAATTATTAAAACTCTGAATTATTAGGTGGTTAAATTTAAAATAAAAATATTCAATCTTCCATTAAAATTTTACCGGAATTGTCTGTCTGTTAAAAGAAAAGTGCGCCCGGAAGGAATCGAACCCTCAGCCTTTGGAACCGGAATCCAACGTTCTATCCAGTTGAACTACGGGCGCTGGTAATTATAAATTAAACTATTCTTATATGATTGCTGTAAATCCAAGCTTTGTTATTCAGCCTCACCTCAACACGATAAGCTCCTTTTTGCCCTACAATAAAATTTGCTTCGTTTGTTTCTACTTCATCAGCTTTTTTGCCGTTATGTATCAGGCTGATTAAAGCTTTTTCTACAGGTAATATCACCCTGAGCCTGATTTTGTCTTCACCTGAAATAGTATCACCCATTTGATAGAACCTGCCTGTCCGGAAGGCAGGCCTGCCTGAAATTTCAGCATGAAATCTGAAGCCTCTGGAATCTCCGTGATAATCATTCGCTACAAAACAACTACCTGAATTTAATGAATTGTAAATTATTTTCTTAACTGTTTCAATCTCTTCATTACTTTTCCCCTTTTTAATTTCTTCGGGTGTTAATATATGTGTATGAATTGATTTGAACAAAACTTTGTATGGAAAAATTTCGACTTCGAGAAAGCCTAACAAATTATATTTATGGGCGTGAGCATCTACACCGCCAATTCCGACTACTCTTCTTTTTTGATTCAGTTCATCCCAGATTTTCAAAGTTACTTCGGGTGGTGCAACTATAGTTCTGAGAGGATGCATAAAAGCCTGGTATTTATTTTCTTCAGTAAGATTTTCCATCCACTCCGACATATGATTCCATATTTCTATGCCGTTAAAATCCTCGATATCCCAGTCAACCCATGGATAGGGCGGATGCTCTTTCATGTGAATTCTTTTTTCGTGTGGGTGAGCAAGAAACCCTATACCCCCATTGTTTTTTACCAATTTAACATACTCTTTCGCAGAAAGTCTCGTAGAAAAAGTATCATTTATCCCAAATGCCAGGTAGTGGTTTTTATTTTCCTTATCATTTATTTCGCAGCCTACTAAAAGCAGAGTGTTGCCATACCAGCCTTCATACCCTTCTTTTAATGCACGAAGAGTATTGTGATCTGTAAGAATAATATAATCCAGCCCCACTTCAGATGCTGCTTGTGCAATCTCATTCACTTCACCTGAACCGTCTGAAAATTTAGAGTGCATATGTAATGCACCAACATACTCGAACATATAATCTGCACGAATTTTAGAAATATTATTATGAAAATAAGTCTAAACTTACTGAAGTACAACAATTCTGCGACTAGATATTACACTCACGAGATATTTAGGGTTATTAAGTCACCTCAGCAAAACCTTTAAGGTTACTTCATAAAACCTTCAAGGTTGTACAATTTCAGCATCCTTCCTCCGAAGGAATTGAGACTGTGTAAAAAGTAATCTTGTCATCAGTCCAATATTAATTTATTGTTAAATCTTAATTTTGATATAGATTAATTGAACAGAAATTTACTACCTTAATATCAAATTTTATTTCTTCGGGCAGAAGTAAGATTTATATATCCTGAATTTTTTAAAAACTAGTGAGGGAATATATGGAACATACTGACTTCGCTGCAATAAGCGACAGGGAAATGCAGGAGAATAAAAAATCCTCCGGGAATGATTTGGAGAAAGGCTCCAAAACCCTGAACATTGATCCTGTTTTATTAAGCAAGGATCATAAAACGAAACTCAATTCGATCATTGATGAAGTAGAGCATTTATTAGAGTCTGACCCTGACTAATACAGCAGTCATATCATCATTCTGTTCTGCTTTACCGCGGAAGGCTTTTACCGCATTCCAGATATTATCCATTATTTGGGTGGAAGGAGTGTGAGTCTTTTCTTTTAAGATTTCAGATAGTTTTTCTTCACCAAAGATTTCGTTGTTTTCATTCATTGCTTCAGTAATTCCATCTGAAAAGAAAGCGTAAACCTGTCCGGGTATTAAATCTATTTTTTCTTCTATCAATGTTTTTTCAAAGATGTAACCTTTTTCAAGACCAAGCCCTAATCCTGTCGTTTTGTAAAGATCAACTTTATCATTCAAAGCTACAAGCACAGGAACGTGACCCGCACGGCAAAATGTAACCTGTTTCTTTTCAATATCGAATTGTGCAAGTGTAAGAGTAACGAACCAGCTTTTTTCCATTTCCTGGTAAAGTTTTTTATTTATCTGTACAAGAATTTCTTTCGGTGATTTATTATCAACACAATAAAGCTGCATCATAGTCTGAAGTTTTGCCATATAAAGCGAAGCGGAAAGACCTTTGCCGGAAACATCACCAACAACTACAAAAAGTTTTTTATCAGACACACTGATCAGATCAAAATAATCTCCGCCTACCTGCATTGCAGAAATCATTTCACCGCATATATCAAGTCCATTTATATTAGGAATACATCCTGGCAGCAAGCCCTGCTGAATTCTTTTAGCAAGTTCAAGGTCCCGTTCTATTTTCAATTTCTGAGCTTCAAGCTGATACAAGCGGGCATTCTCGATAGATATCGCCGTTTGGTTTGCTGCTGCCGATAGCAGTTCAAGGTCTTTGCCCGCGAACTGCGCTCCGGAGTGCTTTAGCCCAAAAAGCAGAAGTCCTATAATTTCCGATTTAATCACCATCGGAATGATAGTATAGATATTTTCGGCAATTAAAAGTTCGCCGGAACCCGGGAAGATTTCGTTGAACTCTTCACAGTCAATTACATTTTTTTTCCCTGCAAGGTATTTCTCATTCAGTAATTTCTGAAGCCCGGTACTTCTCAGCACAAGCTTTTCGTTTTCAATACCAACACTTCTGACAAGAGCAAAGGTTTTTTTATCCGGTTCACTGATCATTATCCCGAAGCGGTTTATCATCAAAGCATCAACAAGTGTGTCCCTGGTTGAATCGAGAATATTATCAAGACCAACCATACTTGCAACTTCGCTGCTGAATTTCATCAAAACCTTCTGGTAAGCGAATTGTTCGGGATAGAATTTTGCAGTCAGAAAATCCTGGAATTTGTCCTTAGTAGATTGAAAGACCAAAGCAAAACTTATAAAAAATATACCGGCAATTATTGTCTGGTATTCAGTTCCGATAGCCTGGCTTATGCTTTGACCAATCACATAAATCAATAAAAAATATAATGCGGCTAAAGTGAGTGTGGCGGCACCATAAATAATGGTGTTCTTCACAACTACACTGACGTCCATCAACTGATATTTGAAAATTGAATGTGCAAATGAAATCGGAAGCAGAATTATTAATATGATCGGTGTATAAAATGCAGGCGAGTTAAAGATCGAGTCAGTAATAGCAGGAGCAATCTGAACAGTATAAAATATTGCCAAAAGAGTTAATGTATAAGCTACAAGAATAACCGAGATCGGTTTCTTCTCGCTCTTTGCTTTTAATCTTCTGTAATTTATTATTAAAGATATCCACCCTACAATAAATCCTACACCAAGGGAAATATTAAGCCAGGTTGAAATTACATTAAAAACAAAGTTGGGATTTCTGAGCTTTGTGAAAAAGATAAAAATAAACGCTGCCAGTGAAATTAATAGTAAAGATGGTATTCCAAAAAATAATTTCTTAAACCATTTTTTTCGGACAAAGCCAAACGGCTTTGGAAAAATCCAAAAGAAATACATGATCATAAATGGAAAGAAGCAACTCCCCACAGCCCACAACATCCCAAGAACAGGGGGTAATATTTTAATCAAAAAGCCACCTGTATCTGCCGGCTGAGGTATGAGCAAGTAAACTATAGATAAAACAGAAGCAGCACCTGTTAAATAAAATGTTTTTTGAACAGCTCCCTGTTTAGCAACTAATACTATAAAGCCAAGCCCCGTCCATATCAGACCTAAAATACCCAATGCAAGTACGGGAAACTGAATCAGCTTTTTAACATAAACTTTCGTCTCCAGAATTTTCCCATCCTTCTTCTTAATAACATATTTTGCAGAGTCGCCTGATTTTACAGCGTTCAGGATCCTCTGTGCCTGTGCAGTGGTTTTAAGATTATTTTCGTTAATCTTCAGCAGCCGATCACCATTCCTTATGCCTGCATTCCAGGCTACTCCTCCGTATTTTACAAGATCAAAGTATATCGCTGTGCTGTCTGCAGCAGGATCCATTGGAACCCATAAACATTCGTCGTTTGAAGTTACCCTCACAAGGACAGCAAAATATATATTAAGGACTGCTAAAAATATCAGCACCAGAGATACAGCTATAAGCAGCTTTGGCTTTGACTTTATAAAAAATTCCTTAATCTTTTTCATTGTTTTGTGAATGGTGTCTGAATTATTAATTTATTTCGCATTGCAATTCTTACTAACAAGGGTCACAAGAATTTTAAATCATCAAAACAGTCTTTGCCCTCATAACACTTTCAGAACTATCATCGTAATATCATCTGATTGAACTGCACCTTGCGTAAAATTTTGAATTTCATTCTGGATTGCACATAAAATTTCCTGCGCCGAATTTGTATAAAGCTGCACAGCTAATTGTTCCAGTCTTTCATCAGAAAACTCATTATGATTTTTATCCATAGCTTCAGTAATTCCATCTGTGAACATAAGCAAAACATCACCCGGTAAAAGCTGAATTTTTTCTGATGAATAAGGCGTTGTCGTTTTCATAACCCCGAGGATCATTCCGCCTTTTTCTAATTTTTGTATTTTCCCATTGCGTATCAGAAGCGGCGGATTATGTCCGGCATTAACATAGTGAATATTCCGGTCTTCGTCATTAATCACTCCCCAAAAGAATGTAATAAATTTACCGTCAGTTATATTCTCACACAAGAGGTCATTTATTAAGGCTGTTGCTTCTTCAATTTTAATTTCTTTACGGCAAATGGTTTTTAAAAAGGCTTGGATATTTGCCATCAGGAGCGCAGCAGGAACACCCTTGCCTGACACATCCGCAATTGCAGTAACAAAACTTTTTTCGTTGAGCGTTATAATATCATAGTAGTCACCACCTACTTGCTTAGAAGAAACATTGGCTGCTGCAATTTCAAAATTTTTTAACCTTGGTAAAGCCTGCGGTAAAAGATTTCTCTGGATTTCTTTTGCGAGTTCAAGTTCCTCTTCCATCTTTTGTTTTTCCAGTTCTTCTTTAAACAATCTTTTATTTTCGAGAGAGATAATAGCGAGGCTGCCAACTGAATAAATAAATTCGATATCAGCTTCGGAATAATCAATATTATTTATCCTTTTCCCTAAAAGTATCAGTCCTTTTGTCTGACCCTGAAGCTGCATAGGCACTATCAATTCAATCCCAAAAGTTTCGAAATCAGAGTAATATTTTTTTATTTGCACTTTCGTAAGCGGAGATTCAATTTTAGATAAATTATATTTCCTGATAAAAGAGACAAGCTCGTCAGTCTGATATTTAGATTCGAGGATCCTGATTATTTCGTGATCGAAAGAAACTACTGCAAATTTTGAAACAAGGAATTGTCCTATCACAGAATAAACCAGCAGCCGTGCAACCTTTGTAGATTCTGAAAACAAACCAAACTCTTTGCTTAATTCAAAAAGAGAATTGAGGCGATTAATTCTGGAGTCCAGTTCACGGTTGACTTTTTTCAGTTCATCTACCACGAGAGAGTTTTGCACTGCGGTAGCAGAAATATTCAGGATTGTTTTTAAAAATTCCCGGTCGTCTTCTGTATAGGGGGTTTTATTAAGTTTCTCACCGAGGAACATTACGCCGAGGCATTCATCCGAAGAGTTGATCTTTTCGAAAGCCTGAAGGTTAGCATTTTCTGCAAAAAGTTTTAATGAATCATTCCCTGCCAAATCGTTTCCGATATTTAGGACCGGGCAGCTCTTGATTATTTCGTCTGGCAGACCTTTAGATACTCTTATCCTTACCTCGCCGTTTTGTTTTAATGCAACAACGCCTTTTGTGGCAAGAAATTTTCCCATACAGGTAAGAAGAATATTATTCAGAATAAAATCCATATCGAGGCTGGAGTTAATTATCCTGCTGAATTCTACCAGTGCAGTTAAATTTCTTTTTATTTTCAGGCTCTCAGAATCTGTGATCATTCAATGTGCGGTATTTTTTAAGTTTTTTGAAAGCATAACCTGGTTGTATTTACCGGGAACAGAAATATACTGAACATCATCCATCAAAGTTTTCATTAAATATAACCCCAGTCCACCAACTTTTTTTTGTCTGAAATATTTCTGAAGATCAGGTTTTGGCACAGACTGCGGATCAAAGGAATTTCCGTAATCAATTAATCTAACTGTAAATTTCTTTGTGCTGTAATCTATTTCAATCATAATTTCGCCATCGGGTACAGATTTATAAGCATGCCTGATAATATTTGTACAAGCTTCATCCACAGCAAGAATTATATCGTCTGTATCCTGGTTATTCAAACCGGCATTGAAAGCATTTTCAGAAATGAAATTTCTTATAGAAGAAAGGTTTTCAGTTCTGCTTTTTATCACCAGTTTTTTCTTAATATGTTTACTGTAGGTTTTCAATTTATTTTATCTCTTCAAATTTTTTTACAGCCTCGTCTTCAGTCTTAAATATTTCATAAAGCAAAGGGAACCCCAGAAGATCGAAAATATTAAAAACTTTATCAGACATTGAAGCAAGCTTAATGTCACCTCCGTTTTCCCTTACCTTTTCGATAAAAGCCATGAACACACCCAGCCCGGCACTACTGATGTATGTAAGATCTTTGAAGTTTGCAACAATTTTAAAATTGTTTTTCCCTATAATATCTGAGAATGTGTTTTCAAGGGTTGATGCAGTATGAGCATCAAGGAAACCTTTTAAATGGACTACGCTTACTCCGCTTCGTTCATTAATCCAGGTATTAAATTCTGCCATTCGTTTCTCTCCTTTAAAATTAAATTTTTTGTTTCCATTTCAATATGACAAGAGTAATGTCATCATGCTGCGAATTTTTTTTTGTAAACTCACTTATTTCCCCGATAATATTTTTTGTGATAATATCAGGGGAATGTTCAAGTGACTTAAGCAAAGTTTTTTCAAACAATTTATCCCCAAAGTCTTCCATTCTAGTATTCTTTGCTTCGGTTACTCCATCTGTATAAAGCACAATCGAATCATTCTCTTTAAGTTTTATTTCAACTTCCTCAAGTGACTCGTTAAAACGCCGTCCGAAAGTTAAACCAAGCCCTATTCCTCCTGGTCTTATATTTTTAATACTCCCGTTTCTCAGCAGCAGCATCGGGCAATGCCCGGCACGGGAAATTTTAAGCGTTTCTTTATCCAGATCAATCAAACCAAAGATCGCACTAACAAAAGTTTTCCTGTCGAGTGTTTTTTTCAGGATCTGGTTAGCACTTATTAAAATTTCCTTTGGGCTTTCTGCCGTTTTAGTCAGAGACTCAAAAATCCCTTTTATTTCTGCCATCACAAAAGCGGCTGAAATGCCTTTACCGGAAACATCGGCAATTATAAATCCGAGTTTATTTTCTGAGAT
Source organism: Bacteroidota bacterium (assembly GCA_021815365.1). Classification (GTDB taxonomy): domain Bacteria; phylum Bacteroidota; class Ignavibacteria; order Ignavibacteriales; family Ignavibacteriaceae; genus JAKAGZ01. The sequence continues at coordinate 7,134 of JAKAGZ010000011.1, read as the reverse complement.
ACCGAAAAAATCATAATAATCTCCCCCGACTTCAAACGCAGGGATAAACACCGAAGAAATACCAAGCTTTTCAAAAACCGGATTTTTTGAAGGTAATATTTTCTTTTGTATTTCCCTTGCAACATCAAGCTCTTTTTCCAGTCTTTCTTTTTCAATTGATTCTTCGAGCAGCCTTGAGTTTTCAATCGCAACCGATGCATAATCTGAAAAAGTATCGAGTGCATTTTTATCTTCATCATCAAAAATAAGGTCACCCTTTTTTGCTGATAATAAGTATCCTCTGAGTTTATTATGCGCTTTAAGAGGCGCTGCGGCAATGCTGGAATATCGTTCACTAAGTTTGTCAAGCCCGTCTGATTTTCCCAGATTTACAATCAATGTTCCAAATTTTTCATCTTCTTTTATCTGACCGAGAACAAACTTGCCGATACGTTCTGCATCTATGTAGCTGATATTTTTATTAGCGACAGTATTCAATTCATTGTTTTCCATAAGCACAATCCAAGAAGCCTGCGAGTTGCAGACTTTTGCAGCAATCTCTGTTACTGTTTCGGCTAGTTCATTAAAATCGAGAACCTGCGTGATCAGCTTGCTGAAATACTGAAGCGATGAAACTTCCTGTGCTTTTCTGTCAAATGCTTCTGCAGTCGGGAGATGAAAAAATGTTGTAAAGAAAAGTATGCTGAAATAAATAGCACCATAAATCATAATTATATTTGCAAACTGACTGAGCGCCGGAGAAAAGTTCATCAGAATTTTTTCGTGCAGCCCTGAGCCGGAGTTATTTGCAAGGTTAACTATGAACAGAATTGAAATTACAACAGAAAGTATCAGCAGCGAAATTTTTTCTTTTTTTACAAGGAAAGCGATCCAGGAAATTTTCACAGAGTTAATCACTATAAGCAGAATACTCACTATCAAAAAAGTGTTTTTGATGAATGATAACTCCGGGTTGTTTCTCAGAAAATAAGTCAGTGAAGCAAGTACAATAAAAACAATCATTGTGTTAAAGTAAATGCTGACGTTCCTTTTCTGCTTAAGAAAATAAAGTTCTTTAAATACGAGGAAAATGTATGAAAGGACAGAAAGGATCAAAAATGAATAAACGAACACAGCCGCTGAAAATATCGGATCAGCAGAATTAACTCCCTCAGCCGCATTGTCAAAGAACATGTTAAATATAGAACCTGAAAAGGTAATCAGGCAAAAAAGAATAACATTCAGTATCCCAACATTCATTACAAGTGAAAGCGGGTTAATAGTTCTTTTCCCCAGATATTCACTAAAATAAACTACCAGAGAAGCTATTGTTAAAAGAACAAGAACATCACCAGTTGATTTGAGCAATGCCGAATCAGAGCCGGTGAAAAAAATCTTGTATAAAAACAAAACTCCGGTAATACCTAAAAAGGTTTGTAATTTGAACTTGTTGAAAAATCGTAATGGATTCAGAACCATAAAATGTTAAATACCTGTTCTTTATTTTAGCATATCTATCAGAATCATTCCGTTCTAAAATAACACTTTCTAGATATTTTTGGCTAAACTTAAATCCGCTCCTAAAATTTGTAAAGGAGAGTTGTATAAACGGAAGATATCAGGGATGGCAGCGAAATAGCTGGTTTAAGTAATCCCACACTGTTAAATATTAAATAGTATCGTGGGACTGATAATATTTCCTAAGCTTCCACTCTTTCCGGTAGTTCTTTAATTCTTCTTTAAGTTTTTGAATTTCCTTTCTTAATTCTTCTGTAAAGCCAGGTTGTGAACCGGCACTCAAAACGAAAATGTGCCAGGTTTTTATAGACGGTGATAAAAACCTCCTGAGCAAGATCATCAACAAAGTTCGCGCTTCCGGTAGTTATATAAATGATATTTTTCACCTTCTCTTATGCCTTTCGACAAGGATAGTAAAAGTTGATTCATCACCATCTATAAAACTTTTTATAAGTGAATAATCATCATTCAGATCTTGACAGTTTGGATATTGCAATACGCTTTCTTTATTTCTGAATCTCATCGCTTTAGACGTAAATCTTATAACTTTGTTCCGTAAAATAATTATAGCAGTTGATGACGGTTAATCGTCAACATTCAGCTAAGCCACATAGTCAGCCGGCTGTTGCATGAGTATTGCCTTCTACTTAAATTGAACATAAAAAAAAGGAGTTTTCATGAAAATAAAAACTATTGAAAAATACGAAGCGGTTATAATTGAGCTGAAGGGCAATGTGATGGGCGGCGATGATACAAAGGATTTTAATGACTTATTGCACAAACTTATCGATGAAGGAAAGAAAAAGATTGTACTGGATTTATCTGAAGTAAAATTTATGAACAGTTCGGGGCTTGGAATGCTTATCAGTGGTTTAACTACTGTGAAAAAATCAGACGGTGTTCTTAAACTTGCAGGCACTACTGAAAAAATTGAGAGCTTGCTTGTTATTACCAAGCTTATTACCATTTTTGAATCTTATGATACAGTAGATGAGGCGTTAAAGAGTTTTTCAAAATAACCCGCTGGAAAATTCTATGCTATTTAAACTCCGGATTTTTTTTGATTCGGAGTTTTTATTTTGTTCAGCAAAAAAAATTAAAAGGTACAAATGAGTGTTACAGTTCTTGTTGGAAGCCAATGGGGTGATGAAGGCAAAGGGAAAATAGTTGATATCCTCAGCGAAAAATATGACATCGTAACAAGATACCAGGGCGGGGCGAACGCCGGGCATACAGTCGCGATCGGTGACAAACAATATATTTTACACCTTATACCGTCGGGAATTTTAAGAGATAAAGTCATCTGTGTTATAGGGAACGGTGTGGTAATAGATCCGACCGCACTGCTTGATGAAATTGCTCTTCTAAAAAAAAATAACATTAAAGTTGACGGAAGACTTTTCATAAGTCATAATGCACACCTGATAATGCCATATCACAAGCTGCTCGATTCAATCAGCGAACAGGGCAATAATAAAATCGGCACTACAGGAAGAGGAATAGGCCCCTGCTATATAGACAAGTTTGCACGCAAAGGAATAAAGATAGTTGACCTGCTAAACAAAAAAGTGCTCGAAGAGAAGATCAGGGAAAACCTGAAAGAGAAAAATAAATTACTCGAAAAAATATATGACAGCAAAGGACTGGATGTAGAAGAAATTATAGAGCAATACCTTGCATTCGATAAAGCAATTGATAAATACATAAAAGATGTTCCGGCTTTCCTGAATGAAGCTATCTCAAAAGGGAAATCCATTCTTCTCGAAGGCGCACAGGGAGCTTTGCTTGATGTAGACCACGGCACATACCCGTTCGTTACTTCCTCAAGCCCGACAGCAGGTGGTGCCTGCACGGGAACAGGAATACCTCCAACCAAAATCAACAATGTTATAGGAATTGTCAAAGCCTATACAACAAGAGTCGGAAACGGTCCCTTCCCTACCGAACTGTTAAATGATGAAGGCGAAAATTTACGAAAGATCGGTGCAGAATATGGTGCTACGACCGGAAGACCAAGAAGATGCGGCTGGTTTGATGCACCGCTTGTAAAATATTCTGCTATGGTGAATGGAATTGACTCGGTGGCTATCACAAAACTTGATGTACTCAGCGGTTTTGATGAAATAAAAATATGTACCGGCTACAAACTGAATGGTAAACTCTTAAAATCTTATCCCACAGACGTTGACAGGCTATCTGCTGTTATACCTGTTTATGAATCGCTGCCCGGCTGGAAATCAGATATTTCAGGATGCCTCAGCTACGATGATCTGCCTGAAAAAACAAAAAACTACCTGAATTTTATTACTGAAAAATCAGGAATTAATATCAGTATTATTTCGGTGGGACCTAAAAGACAACAAACTTTTTATGTATCTTCTGTAAGGTAAATAAAAACTTCTTGAGGAATTGTACTGATGAAGATGTCCACCGGACCAACTTCATTAAAATTTAAAATCACTCTCCTGATTATTGCCCTGCTGATAGCTGGCGGCACACTTTATTATACACAAAATTTAATATCAAAACTCCAGGAAAAGGAAAGGCAGATCGTACAACTATATGCGAAAGGAATCGAGTACGTTGCAAATACCACTTCACAAGACGCAGATATTACATTTCTTTTTGATAATATAATTAAACCGATAGACTTCCCTCTAATCTTAACCGATGCTAATAACGAAGTTAAAAGCAAAGATGATATAAAGAATATTAAATACGACAGTAAACTTTCACGGGAAGAACTAAAAAAATTTTTTGCAGAAAAAGTTGAAGAGATGGATAAAGTCCACCTTCCTATTATTGTAACTTATAACGACACCATTGTTCTAACTAAAATCCATTACGGTGATTCCGAGCTGATTAACCAGCTTAAATTCTATCCATATCTGCAAATAATAATTGCAGCTTTGTTCATTATACTAGGATATGTAGGATTCAGCAATATTAAAAGCAGTGAACAAAGCAGCATCTGGGTTGGAATGGCAAAAGAGACAGCACATCAGTTCGGTACACCGATTTCAAGTTTAATGGGCTGGCTTGAAATGCTTAAAATTAATTATAAAGATAAAGACAAAGTTCTTGATATTGCGGACGAAATTGATAATGACGTTGAGAAGCTTAGAAAGATAACATACAGGTTCTCTAAAATTGGCGCTACTCCCGAGATGAAAAGGAAAATTGTTTATTCAGAAATTTGCAGCCTGATTGGATATTTTGAGCGGCGTCTTCCTCAAACCGGTAAAAATGTTGAGCTTAAAATTTCAGGCGATGAGCATGCTTGTGCAGAAATAAATTCAGAATTATTTGAATGGGTAATTGAAAATCTTATAAAAAACGCTCTTGATGCAATCGAAAATAAAAAAGGAAAAATCGAGATCAATATTAAAGAGGCTAAAAAATTTATAGAGATTGAAATTTCTGATAACGGCAAAGGAATAGATATGAAAAGAAGAAAAGATATTTTCAGGCCAGGCTACAGCACTAAACGCAGGGGCTGGGGATTGGGATTAAGTTTATCAAGAAGAATAATTGAAGACTACCATGGTGGAAAAATATTTGTAAAAAATTCCACACCAGGTGAAGGTACAACTTTCAAGATACTTTTAAATAAAGCTGAATAATTTATCTGCTGCTATAAACAATTGTAAGTTTAACCTCCCAATTGTATCATTCGTGTAAAAATTTCAATTATTCTTAGGGTGAGACTGTACTCAACCTTCAAAATTGATTGTTTTAAGCAATAATAGACTGGCATCTAAATTGTATTTAAGTAACTGAAAATAGTTTTAAGCATAACATCCCTCAAAATTTGGCACACAAAAAAAGACTGTCGGGTTTAGCCCTCAAAACCCGACAGTTTCACCTCTCAAAAAAATCAGCAATTGTTAGATTAGTTTAGCGAACTTTAATTACACGTAATAATGTACCACGATAGGTAATTTTTACCGATAATATCATTTTAAGATTTCTATTTTCTTTTAATTTAGCAAAAAATGGAAGAAAGTTTATCGGCACAATAGTTGTGTTCTTAGACTCAGAAAATAGTTTTAAGCATAACATCCCTCATAATTTGGCACACAAGACTGTCGGGTTTTAAGCCCTCAAAACCCGACAGTTTCACCTCTCAGAAAAATTAAAAAACTTTTTAAGATTAAAATTTTTAAAGCATTGTTATTATATTCAATCTTCTTTGCAAATTAACCGAGGTTACCTTTGAGATGTCAGTCCTGTCAGAGGCAGTGGTTTAATATTATCCTTCCATGGCATAGAAGGAATGTTTGCAGGATATTGGAATTTATTATTTCTGATTAACTCTAAAATATTTTTTTGGTTATCAAGTAAGTTTCCTGTTCTGAAAAAAACAGTTCCTTCTGTTCGAGACTTTCTCAGCACGTCAACCTCTGATAATATTTCATTGGCTGACCAATCACCTTCAGACTTGCTAAGCTTAAAAATTGCAACCGAAGGATAAATATGCCGGTTGCCTGCAATTCTCTTCCAGTTTTTGACGACAAGATTATAATAAGGGGGCAAATTGATTTTCCAATATGTTAAAGGCGAAATATAGTCAAGCTTTTTATCCCTTATCCATTTTACCGGGTCCTGAAAAGTATCATTGTAAGCTTCCCATCCTGAAAAATTTTCAGTGTTTTTATAAATGCCTACAGGTGCACATCCAAGTTTTATAACAGGATTCACATTTTGTATCGAATCATATAATGCTTCGACAAACTGAGTAATATTATCTCTTCTCCAATCTGGCTTGTATTTGTTACCACCAAATTTTCTGTAAGTATCTTCATCGCTAAAATCTTTACCGGGATAACGTACATAATCAAGATTAATACCATCTATGTTATACTTCCGCACCATCTCCATAATAACGGTTAATAAATAATCTCTTGCCTGAGGAATACCAGGGTCTATCCACCATTCATTAGAGTATTTTTTACAAAAGGAGGGATACTTTAAGACCACATGTTCCGGCTTAGATGCAGACGGCAAACCTCTTCCAAATACCTTAAATACATTCCACCAAGCATGAACTTCGATGCCGCGCTTATGCGCTTCGTTGATAATAAATTTTAACGGATCATATCCAGGGTCTTTCCCCAGCTTGTTCGTAAGCGATTTTGCCCACGGCTCTTTATCCGAAGGATATATCAAATCTCCTCTTGCCCTGATTTGAAGCATAATTGTATTAAAATTTGCACCGCTCAGTGCATCAAGAATTTTAACAATTTCATTTTTCTGATTTTCTTTATAAAAAGACTTCGGCCAGTCAAGTCCAAATGCTGTGGTAAGCCAAACTGCGCGCACCTCTTCCATTGGTTGTGCAAGAAGCAGAGCAGGAAAAACCAATATCAATAGAAAAGTCCTGCTCATAAATTTTTTAGGACTGAATGTCTGTTTTTCAAAAACATTACAGCACTATTAATAGCTGCAAATATTTCTTTCTTTCCAGATTCAACATCCGCTGCTACTTCCCCTATATCTTTAAGAAGTATAAACCTGATTTTTCCATCCTTGTTTTTCTTATCCTTCATCATAAAGTTATAAACACTTTCTTTATTAAGTTTATTCAAAGCTGCGGGCAGTTTTATAAAAAGCAATTTTGAAAGAAATTCATCCAAT
>JAKAGZ010000065.1 GCA_021815365.1 Bacteroidota bacterium | reverse complement strand
AAGGTTCAAAATTCCAAAGTCATTGCCTTACTCTCGGCAGATTTATAAGAGCCGCAGCTAAAAATAATAAATTGGCAAACCATGCAGTCAAGAGCGGATCAAGTGCGCCGTTCTTTCCAAATGCCTGGCTCACTTTCATAAATACAAGATAAATAAAGGTTGCGAGAATGTTGAATCCAATTTGTGCAGCAAGAGTTCCTCTTCTCTTGTTTGCCGAGATCGTCAGTCCGAAAAGAACTACGATTATGCTTGCCATCGGGAAAGAGAATCTCGAGTAATATTCAATCAATGTACTTGTTGCATCGTTGCCGGCTTTTTTTTGCGTATCAATTAAGCTGCTCAGTTCAGCAAGATTCATCTCCTCTGGTTTCTGCTGCTTTTTTGTCAGTTCAATCGGAGTGAAATTTAAATTTTTAATTTCTTTTTTGTCGAAGTAATTAACAGTTTGACCCGTTGAGTCAAAAGTTCTTTGAATACCATTATAAGCTGTCCAGACGTTTTTCGTTGAATCGAATACCATTCTTACAGCATCAATGCGCGAAGTCATTTTTGTGATATTATGATCATCAAAATTCTGTATGCTTACCCTGTTAGCCTGATCTTTTGATTCATCGAAATAGGAGATGTTCACTATCCTGGTTTTCGAATCCTGGAAAAATAAGTTTGTCCCGCCGTATGTAAAACCTCTTTTCAGATAATTCATTTCGATATTAATTTTTGTTTGGTTTGCCATCGGGACAATGTAGCCGGCAAAGTAAATTGAAACGATGCTGATAATTAAAGTAGTAACAAAAAAAGGCGCCATAAACCTGTACATACTTATTCCGCTTGCTTTGATCGCAGTCAGCTCGCTCAAATTTGAAGCTTTGCCTACTGTGAATAATGCGCCGAACAGCACCGCTACAGGCGTCATCATTTTTATCATATCGGGAAGGAATACAACATAGTAATGAAGAATTACATGATACGGCACGCTTTGATCTATGAAGTCATCAAGGTTTTCCATTACGTCTATAATGACGAACAATAAAGAGAAAGCAATTACTCCGAAGAGTATAGTTTGAAGGAATTGCTTTACCAGGTATTTATCAAGAATTTTCATAATCAATTACTTCTTCTTCGCTTCGCCATTGTTTCGGAACTAATTTTTTAAGGAAAGAAAAATTCAGAGTTACAGTTTCTCTAACTGTTTTAATCGTTAAAACTATTCCCGCTATACCGATAATAATATTTGCAGCCCACATTCCGAGAAACGGCGAAAGCATATCCCTGTTGCCTAATTTTTCTCCGCCGATCAGGCAAGCCCAATAGAGAAGAAAGAAGAAGAGACTTATGCTTGCAGCCACGCCAAATCCTCCCTTCCGGACCATCACACCGAGCGGTGCGCCTATCAGGACAAAAATTATGCACGCAAAAGGCAGTGCATATTTTTTATAGACTTCCACCCAGTAACTGTTTATCTGATCCTGCATAAATTCTACCCGCTGAACATTCGAGTTAATAATATTCCTTGTTGTTTTTAATTTTTCAATCGCTGAAAGATACACAGCATCTTTTGTTTTTTGCGGGGGTGTGTTGTAATTAAAGTTGAATGACGAATCCCCGAAGAAATATTTTTTTGTTTCAGCCGAAAGTTCTTTTGTATAATTTTTCTGTATTTGATCCAGGCTGTCAATGATAGCAAGCATAGCGTTTGTGCTCAGTTCCCTGTCGCCCCTGGGCTGCCCGGGTGCAGACTGCTGAAATGTGAACTGGTCGGCGTTCATTGCTATCCTGTGCTTTTTGAAGATCAGCTTCCTGTAGAGGTTAGTCTGTGAATTATCAGATTCGTGAATTTCTCCGTTCCACAAATCCATTATCAGTTTGGTTTGATCGGGTGAGAAAAATATTTTTCCTTTTTCGGCAGTTACAACATCTACTTTAGTGGGGTCTGTATAGTCATACAGGGTAACATCTGTAAGCTCGTTGTTGTTTTTATTTATTCCTCTTGCGAGAATCGCATAGTTTGAAACTTCCTGCGAGAATACTCCCGGCACAAGTGAGAGCGTTGGCTTTTGTCTTGAAATATCCTGCATCAATACTTTTGCGCGGTGGTTCGCATCTGGAAGAACATCGTTATTGAACAGCAGAAGGAAATAACCAACAACCACACTTGCAATCAAAGGCGCAGCCATCATTTTGTAAATGCTTACCCCCGAAGATTTCAGTATTGTGATCTCATTGTTCTGTGACATATTTCCGAAAGCCATCAGCGTTGCCACAAGTGTAGCCATAGGGATGACCAAAACAACCATCCAGGCAAGGTTATACATAATAAGCTGTATGATTACCCAAATGCTCAAACCCTTTCCTACAAGCCTGTCTGCAAACTTCATCAGGAACTGCAGAACAAATATCCCTGTGAGAGTCACCACAGAAAAAAAGAAAGGGACAAGATGATTCTTTAATATATATCTGTGTAAAATCACGCTGTCAATATAATAAAGTGTGTATTAAAGATTCACTTTAATAATTTCGTTCTATGAAAGTTCTCAGCATATTTCTTATATTTGATCGTCTCAATTAAGCGGTTCTAAATACTTCGTAATTTGTTCCGGCATTCTCTATAACCAAACATTAAAGGAGAAATTTCATTGCAAAATCTAATCAATTATATAAAAGAAAATGAGAATAATTATATCGAAGAGCTAAAAGAATTTTTAAGAATTCCAAGCATAAGCACTTTACCTGAAAACAAAGATGACATTAACAAGGCTGCTGATTTCGTTTCTGAAAAATTAAAACAGGCGGGGATAAGCAGGGTGGAAGTTTTTCAGACAGAAGGTCACCCGATTGTTTACGGCGAATGGCTTGGTGCGCCGGGTAAGCCGACAGTTTTAATTTATGGTCATTACGATGTTCAGCCTGTTGATCCGATAGAGCTGTGGGATAACCCTCCTTTCGATCCTGTTGTAAAGGATGGCAAAATTTATGCGAGAGGGGCGACAGATGATAAAGGGCAGATGTTCATGCATGTTAAAAGCGTTGAAGCATATTTTAAAACTTTTGGCTCACTCCCTCTGAATGTAAAATTTTTAATCGAAGGTGAAGAAGAGATTGGCAGCGAAAGCCTGGAGAAGTTTATAAATAATAATACAGATCTTCTGAAATGTGATTCAGTTCTTATTTCTGATACAGCGCTTTATGGACCGGGCATTCCTACTCTTACTTATGGATTACGCGGGTTATGTTATATGGAAGTAGAAGTAATTGGACCGAACAGGGACTTGCATTCAGGCACATTCGGCGGCGGTGTTGCAAACCCGATAAATATTCTGGCTGGCATAATTTCAAAATTACAGGATAAAAACGGTAAGATCACTATACCGCACTTTTATGATGATGTTCTGAAGCTTTCTAAAAAGGAACGCGAAGATTTTAAGGCGTTAAAATTTTCAGAGAAGAAATTTGCGGACAGTGTTGGCGTTGTTGAACTGAAAGGAGAGAAAGGATTTTCGACTCTTGAAAGAATATGGGCTCGTCCAACATTAGACTGCAATGGAATTTTCGGCGGTTTTACAGGTGCCGGTGCAAAAACAGTACTGCCATCCAAAGCCACAGCAAAGATCAGTATGCGATTAGTTCCTGAACAGAACCCTAAAAAAATTGCAAAGCTTTTTGAGAATTATGTTAAGTCGTTAGCTCCTAAGTCCGTAAAGATTGCAGTTAAAAACCTTCACGGCGCTTATCCTGTTCTGACTCCTCTTAAAGGCTCTGCAACAGTAGCAGCAACTAAAGCAATGGAAAAAGCCTTTGGAAAGAAAATTGTTTATATGCGTGAAGGCGGCTCAGTTCCTATCGTTACAGTTTTCACGAAAAAATTAAAAGCCCCTGTAGTTTTAATGGGGCTTGGGCTGAATACGGAGAACCTGCATTCACCTAACGAGCATTTTAACCTGAAACATTTTCAATTAGGTATTATCAGTTCTGCTTATTTTATGCAGGAATATTCGGGCTCTTAAAGTTAAGTGCAATACAAGAGAAATTCTAACATTAATAAATATATAAGACAAGAATCAAAAGGAACAGTTTTAATTGACAATAAATCCTTCTCTTTTTAAGAGAAGGATTAGAGGATGAGTTTTTTATGATTTCAAATATCTCGGGCTAGAAATTATTGGGAAATACAAAGTGATTTTTTGTAGTTTTAGCTGTAAGTTTAAGTAACAATAATACAGCGGAAAGACGATGAGAAAATTTTTTACTTTTATTTTTCTTATAGCAATAATTGTAGCTGCAATAATCTGGATAAAATCCTGTTATGAAAATCCCGTGCAGCCAACCACTACACCCGATGAAGAAGCAGCAACTTCAACAAGAAAAGATGAAGATATTCAAAGGTATAACCTGGATGTAAAAAAGAGCCAGTCAGGCTCACAATCACCGTGTGATACAATCGCAGTTATGGAGTATGTTCTGAATAATTATCCTGCCGGGACATATCTTGTAAGTTTTGATAAGACTTTAACATATAATATTCCAAAGGCTGCTGTTATTTATTATAACGAAGGAGGTAAACAATATATATTTGGAATTGTTGCGCGCTCGAAGCCCGGTGAAAGGCTGATCGAACCTAAAAATATTGTTGGCTATGACCAAAGCTTTATAGATCTTGATAGCACAAAACTCGGCACGGCATTTTTCTATTTAACTTTATTCCAATGCGAAGGCAGTCATTTGTCTGTTGTGTGGGAAGCGCCTATCCCTTCTCACGGCGGACTTAACAGAATGTACCTGGATAAATGGAATTACAGGGGGACACCCTATATCAAAATTGATTTTCATTACGCACGCGGTATCGGGCATATTGATTATAATTATTTTCTTATAAACGGCTTAACAGTTCCTCCGCATCTTTTAATGACATACGAAGGGATTAACTTCAAAAGAACCATGGCTAATGTTAACAACGATAAGTACCCTGACTATTATGAATTTGTCTACTACGATACCGGTAAAAGAGTATTTGTTGCGGACTCGGTGGCTTTCGTGTGGGATCAAAAAGACAGTGTTTACGTTAATACAAGGAACAAAAATCAGACTCGTCCTTATTGACCCAAATTTTCCTATAGGGAAAACCTGCCCGTCCGGCAGGCGGGTTTGCCCTTCGGGCCGACAAGCCGTAACTAACATTAGCTAAATAATTTATTCAAGATGAAAATTTATTATCATATCCATTTAATCATTAATAAGGCTTGTCGGGGTTAACCCAGCTCCGACTTTTTTTGTCGGGATTGCCTTCGTCAACTGAATAAACGGGACATTTCTAATGAATTTTTTGGGTTAATATTTTTCCCTATCTTTGCATATCTTTTTATTGGGTAACTTGAAAAATAACTGTGCTGAATTTTTTCTTCGGCAGATTACCTCCCCAATATTTTTATAATTAAACTGAAAAAGAATTTTAACGAAAAATTACGAGGGAAATAAATGATAGAGACTGGTTCAAAAACTTCACCACTGGCAGAATATTTTGAATCATTAGGTTATAAAGCTGTAAGAATTGATGGCCGTGCTAATGGTAACAATGGCAATCTCGTTTTTACAGAGTTTAAATCATCTGAAGAAGAATTAAATTCCCTTTATAAAGGGGTGGGCGTAAGAGATATTTCCAACTCTGGAATCCTTGAGCTGAGGGGAAATGATGTTTTGGATTTTTTGCACCGGGTTACAACAAACTCTACGAAAGAACTCCCGAAGGAACGGGCTGTGCAGACAATCTTTACAACTGAAAAGGGCAGAATAATTGATGCTGCTACTCTTATGAATTTTGATGATTATAAAATTTTAGTTTCAAGCCCCGCTAATAAATTAAAGGTGAAAAGCTGGATCGAAAGATATGTGATTATGGACGACGTAAATCTGAACGATGTTAAAAATAAATATGTGCTTTTCGAATTGCTTGGTCCGCAGGCTGTTTCTTTTACAGCTTTAATTGCAGGAAAGGTTCTAAACGAAATAGATTATAACCAGTTTAAAATTATAAATTCCGATGGAGTTGTTTTCTTTTTGTTAAAGCTAAAAGATCAAAACAGCAGACCAAAATTCTGGGTAATGGCTGATGTAACCAACGGCTTAACTCTTGTAAAATTTTTCCAGGAGTATAAAGGACCATTCGACTTTAACTTTATCGGAAGTGAAGCTTACGAAACATACAGGATTGAACAAGGGATACCTGCTGCACCTAATGAGTTGAACAGCAATTTTAATCCTCACGAAATAAATTTGCTGGACATCGTTGATTTTAAAAAAGGCTGTTACATCGGGCAGGAAGTTATTGCAAGGCTGGATACTTATGATAAAGTTCAGAAGAAACTTGCCAGCGTAAGGTTCCTTGAAGATATTGACGATGGAAATCTGAATTTGTTCGATAATGACGGTAAAGAAGCCGGGCAGATTACTTCAACAATTTATTCAAAAAGAATCGGTGGTAAGATCGGGCTGGCACTAGTAAGAAAAGCATATCTTGATGAGGGAACTGTTCTCTCTGCAAAAAATGGAAATGGAAAAACAGCTAAAGTAATAGTAGAAAATCTACCCTTTAAAAAATGAAAATTTATACCAAAACCGGTGATTCAGGTGAAACGGGACTTTTCGGAGGCGAAAGAGTTTCAAAAAGCTCGCCGCGCATCGAAGCATACGGCACTGTTGACGAATTGAACTCTTTTATCGGGCTGGCGATTACAGAGGTAAAAGATACTGAAGTAAAAGATCTACTTGAAAAAATTCAGAACCAGCTTTTTATAGTTGGTTCAGACCTGGCGGCACCTGACAATCAAAAAAATAAAAAACACGTTATTCCAAGGGTGACCAGTGAATTTTACCTTGAAGCTGAATTGTCAATTGATAATTTTGAAGAAAAACTTGAAGAGCTGAAAAATTTTATCCTCCCCGGCGGTTCGAAAGCTGCTGCTATATTGCATGTATGCCGGACAGTTTGCAGAAGAGCTGAAAGAGCGGTGGTAGAACTTAATAAAACAGTTAACACCGGTGAAAATATTTTAATATATTTAAACCGGTTATCGGATTTGTTCTTTGTTCTTGCACGTTATGAGAATTTCGTTTCCAATATACCTGATACTAAATGGAAAACCTGAATATCATTTCGGAATTCGGATTGCGGATTGCTGAATTCGGATTTCTGATTTGTGATTTCGGAATTATGATTTTGATGAACCTTACTTTGTAAGGAGCCTTTGTTAGTTTCGAATTTTTAATTCAAAATTCAACATTCAAAATTCATAATTACATTGGGGGTGAATTTGGTTTCGACGGGGTTGAAGAGACGTTAGACTGCGCATCGTGTTCCCCGAAGACACGTTAAACAATTGGGAATAAAATAATAACTGGCGAATATAATTACGCCTTAGCTGCTTAATTAATACTTAAACAGCCGTTCACTGATTCTTCTCGCGCCGGGTTTCAGATGAGCGTCGTTCAGGTGCGATAGCTGAGTCGTTTGTCTGCGATGATGAAGCGAATCCGGCAAATGCCGGAAAAGCAGGCAGGTTTAATGTGGTCCTCGTCTGACAGGCAGCATTGAACTAAAATCAAAGTCAGACTATGTGTGTAGAAGTCTTTCGGATCTTAACTTCGGACGCGGGTTCGACTCCCGCCACCTCCACCAGGCTTCGTCCCGACAGGTCGCATAGGTGTCAACTTAATTTTGACCTATTATGCTGTAAGTTCTTATATAAAAATTAGTAGTTTGAACCCTCCCTAATCCCTGCCGGCAGGCAGATCTCCCTTGCGAAGGAAGAGACTTATTGTCAATCATATCTCTACATTTTCAATTCTGTCCTGACATATTTTTCTTTTAACTTTTATTCTTATTTGAACAATATTTTCATTATAAATTGTTTTCTCATATCACTAAGTTGACGCCTATTCAATTTTATCTGGGTGCAGAAAGGCAAATTTCCCTTTAGGAAAATTTGGGTTAAATTGCCTTATAAAAATTAAACGGCTTAATAATATGGAAAATTTCAGGCTTAAAGTGTTCCGTTCGGTTGCAAAGAATTTAAGTTTTACAAAAGCTTCAAATGAACTTTTTATTTCCCAGCCTGCTGTCACGAAAAATATCCATGCATTAGAAAACGAATACGGATTAAGATTATTCAACCGCAAAGGCAACAGAATTTATTTAACTGCAGAAGGAAATGTGCTGCTTGATTATGCTGACAAATTATTCAGTCTCCAGAGACAATTAGAAGATGACTTAAATTCTTTTAAAGAAAATCCATCAGGGTCTTTAAGATTAGGTGCAAGCACCACAATAGCACAATATGTTATCCCTCCAATACTATCAAAATTTCGCGGGAAATTTCCTGAAGTAAAGCTTTCTCTCTTAACAGGAAATACTGAACAGGTTGCAGATAACCTGCTGAAGGGAGAAATTGACCTCGGCATCGTTGAAGGCAAAATTAAGAACAGGGATATTCATTATATCAGGTTTATCTCTGATGAACTTGTCACTGCTATCAGACCAAAGAATAAATTAGTCAATACAGATGAAATATCAGTTGCAAAACTCGTTGCTCTTCCTTTTGTGCTGCGCGAAAGAGGCTCCGGCACTCTTGAAGTTATCGAGCATGCGTTAAGAAATAAAGGAATAAAATTATCTTCACTAAATATAATTATATACTTAGGAAGCACTGAAGCAATAAAGCTGTACCTCGAAAATGATGACTGTATAGGATTTATTTCGATACGGGCTTTGAAGAAAGAGCTGGAAAGCAGGTCATTGAAAATCCTTCGTATAAAGAATTTTCAGATAAAAAGAACTTTTGACTTCATAACTCCACAGGGATTAAAGCCATCCGGCATATCTGCCAGGTTTATAAAATTTGCCAAGCAATTCTATAACCAAAAGTAATCTGCTATAATTAATTTGAATTTTGACCGATGTACTTCACGGGGTAGCTTTAGCATATTAATTTTCATTTTAAGTACAAGTTAAAGCATAGTTAATGTCGGAAAAGAATAGAAAAATCTTAACACTTAATATTTTTAATAAAACTATAACCTTCAGCGAAATAATTTTTATCTTGTTACTTCTATTTTGCTTATCAGGTTTTGTTTCGCCTCCTGTAGCTCTGGCGGCTGGTTTAATAATAGCATTGACAATTGGACACCCTTATTTAAGATTAAACGCAAAAGTAACAAAAGTCTTACTCCAGGTCTCTGTAGTCGGGCTGGGGTTCGGAATGAATCTCAGTAAGATAATGCAGGTAGGTAAAGAAGGAATTTCTTTTGCAATCATTTCAATTTTTGGAACGCTTGTCATCGGATACCTGGTTGGTAAATGGTTAAACATCCACAGAAAAACTTCTCATCTAATCTCTTCAGGCACGGCAATCTGTGGAGGGAGTGCCATAGCTGCAGTTGCCCCGGTTATAAATGCCAACGAGCAGGAAATATCAATTGCGCTGGGTACTGTATTTATACTTAACTCAATCGCTCTTTTTATATTCCCTATGATCGGGCATTTACTCAATCTTTCACAAAACCAGTTCGGATTCTGGGCAGGAATTGCCATCCACGATACAAGCTCGGTGGTTGGCGCAGCAGCAAAATACGGACAGAATGCACTGCAGGTTGCTACTACAGTAAAACTTGCACGCGCACTGTGGATCGTACCCGTAACTTTACTCACCGCTTTTGTTTTTCCTGCAGGCAAGACAGCTGACAAAACAAGGTCAAAAAAAATTTCTATCCCGTATTTTATTTTCCTTTTCATTCTTGCATCAATTTTAAGAACTTACTTTGCACCTGTTGCAAATTTCTCTCACCCACTTGTAAAAACTGCTGAAATTGGTTTGACTGTAACTTTATTTTTAATTGGTGCGGGGCTTTCAAAAAATGTTTTAAAAGTAGTAGGAATAAAACCCCTGCTTCAGGGAATAATATTGTGGGCGATTATCTCTGTCAGTTCTTTATTGGTAGTGATGAAGTTTGTAAGTTGAAGGAAGGCATAACACAGAAAATTTACTGTGGTGTTTTCAGAGGGGTAATAAATCCGGAAGTGATCTAAGGCATATTGAGACGAGTCTTTTTAAGTAAAAGTGTTCTGGAGTGTTTAACTATCTTCCCCGAAATATCCGTAAAATCATAACGGCTGAGGCTGTATTTATCGGCTTCAGGTAAAGAGGTTATCTCCCATTTACCTGTTTGCCAGATTTTTTCGCTGCCGACAGCACCGTTAAATACCTGGCAGATATAAAGAAAATATTTTACTGTAGGATAATCTAAAACCATCGCTTCAATTCCGGCATCAACCGGCAGCCAGGCACCTATAACAACTTCAGGATTGTATTTTTGCAACGCCTCTGCCGCAGATAATTGCCGGACATCTTTATTCCCCGCTTCCGGGTCTGTTGAGAAAATGCTGATCCCCTTGTTTTGCAGCCCATGGCTTAACCTGCCTCTGCCTGCGCCAATTTCAATAATTCTTTTTGCAGAAGCAGATCCATTTACAGGATCGAGCCTGTACGAATTTCTGTACAGGCTCTGATCTATTTTCTTTAATTCACGGGCAATGATATCAATATAATCTTGTGTATAGTAGTGATATACTTCATTTTCTATACACCAATCAAGCCAATAATCTTTTTGTTCCTGTTCTCTAAAAAATATTTCAGCCTGGTTATATGATATCAGCTCATTATTTTTCTGAAGGTCAGACGCTCGGTCCAACCCTGTTGATTGCAAATGCATTGTATTCTTTTATTATTTCTGCCTTGGTCATTTTACCGGATGCAGTATCAATTAACTCGTTGTACAAACGCATTCCGGCTTCTTCAATCGAAGTTCCTTTAAAAATATCGCTTACATCTACTTCATTAGTATCGTCCATAAATTTTGCAGATTCTGAATTACCTGTTAACCGGATCGTGATCATCAATGGATGGTTTATAGTATGCCCGCCGCCGGTTGAAAATGCCAGTATCTGTGAACCGGCTGCTGCAATACCTGTAATTGACTCTCCACCATGCCCAGGTGTGTCCATCACATAAACTCCAGGCTCAGTATTTTTTAATTCCTCTGAATACTCAAGCACATCAATTATTTTTGCTTTACGCCCCATCTTTTGAATAGCACCGAGGGATTTTTCTTCGATAGTACTGAGACCGCCTTCAATGTTGTCCCCGGTCGGCTGTGAACCTCTCAGGTCAACACCGCAAGCCAGGATACTTTTTTCCATTCTTTCAATGTTTTTGTAAATCTTATCAGCTACGGCTTTACTTTTACATCTTGATGCTACAACTTCTTCAGCACCCATCATTTCTGTTGTTTCAGCCAGTATGCTTCTGCCGCCCTGCTCAATTATCAGGTCTGAACAAAAACCGACTGCACGGTTGTGTGCTATTCCAGAGGTCACATCCGATGTTCCGCAGTTCAAACCGAAAATTATTTTTGAAACCGGAATTTCTTCTCTCTGCTGACCTGAAATTTTTCTCAGCATTTCCTGCCCGATCTTCATAGCACGGGCAGTAGCAGTAATAACACCTCCGGATTTACGGATATTTACAACCTCTACCGGCTTACCTGTTTTAGAAATTTCATGTGCAATTTCATCTGCAGTACATCCTATTTCCTTAAAATGATCTACAACTACTACTGCACCGGCATTTGGATTTTTCCCATGCCCCACAAGCGTCCTCTTCGTTACTGCAAGATCAGGAGCTATCTGGCATCTTCCCAAAGGATGTGTGATAGGGATTGTTTTGTTCATCATCATTGCTGCACGTTCGCATAACGGGTTAGCATACAGCGTTGCCGACAACATTAAAAGATTATTTCTTACACCTACTTGTCCATCAGGTCGGACATAACCATAAAATTTATTTTTCATTGTTTATCTTCTCGTTTTTGTTTTTAATATGTTAAACTGAATTTACTTTTTTAAATCGCCTCTTCCGCGATTACTTTCTATATTATGAATATGAACATATTCTCCCGCAGCTATATCTTTCGTCGTTTTACCGATCGAATAGCCGTATTTCAAAGCTGCCTCACCTTTTTTTATTTGCTTCAATGCAAACTTGTGGTTAAATGGAATATCACCAAGTAATTTTACTTTTTGAATTACTTTACCTTCAAGCATGCATTCCACTTCTTCCCCCTTCTTACCTGAACCGACCAGATTCCCAAGATTATCTTTGGCATCGAGCACGATCGCTTTTAACATTTCTACTACTCCTTATATATATTTTTATTGATTGTTATTTTTTACCTCTGTGGTGCAAATATAATTTTTCACCACATCTACGATAAATTCCATTCTATGTTATTTTCTTCTGCTAATGTTTTTAATTCATCCAGAACATCCTTGTCAAGAGGAATTCCGTTCTTCAATCTTTCTGCCCTGCTGTTTGCTTTTTTCTCTCCCGGAATACGGATTTCTTCAACTCCTTGTCTCCTGGCAGAATTTTTAATTTCCTGTTTCATCTTATTTATTCTCTCATAAAACTTTTCTTTCGGCATAAACGCTTCTATGTTTATACACAAAAAGAAATGCCCGACCTCTGCCGGATTCTTTAAATCTTTATACATAGAATGAACATTCCTTCCAAATCCGCTGCCGCTCAAAACACCGGAAAGAATATCTGCCATCATTGCTAGAGCATAACCTTTCGGACCAGCCATTGTAAGCACCGAACCCGCTAACGCCTTATCGGGATCAGTTGTAGGATTTCCTTCAGGGTCAAGCGCCCAGCCTTCAGGAATAGCAGTCTTTTGTTTTGCTGCGCTGATTATCTTTCCTCTTGCAACGATGCTTGTTGACAGATCTATTATTACCGGAACATCATTCTTAACTGGTACCCCCATTGCAATAGGATTTGTTCCGAAGTAAGCTTCATAACTTCCCCAGGGAGGCAATGCCGGTTCTGCATTTGTAAATGCAAGGCATATCACTTCGTTCTTAGCAGCTTTGCTGCAATAATAACCAAGAGCACCGAAGTGCTGGCTGTTTTTAACCCCGACTGCCCCAAGACCGTAGGCCTTTGCCATCTCTATTGCTTTCCCTACTGCCTTTTCACCTGCTATTTGTCCCAAGCCGTTTCCTGCATCCAGAACCGCAGCTATCGGAAATGTCTGCTGAAAGGTCATTTCAGCCTTAGGATTTATTAGCCCGAGCTTAATCCGTTTCAAATAAATTGACAGCCTGGTTAAACCGTGAGTATCAACTCCGCTTAAGTTTGCATCAATAAGATTGTTTATAAATATCTCTGCATCACTATCGCTGAGACCATATTTTTTTGATAGAACTTTTGCAAATGATTTTAACTCCCGAGGCTTTATATAATTCTGTTTTTCTTGTGTTGACATTTTATATTTATACCAGTTACTAATCTTGTAATTCTGAAATTTTTAAATCACCATGGACATATGCTTTGTCTCCAGGAAAGCCTCCAGTCCTTCCTGACCGCACTCTCTGCCCAATCCGCTTTGTTTCATACCGCCAAACGGCGCAATAGTAGTTGATGGAACATCATCGTTAATACCGATTGTACCGGCTTCAAGTGCTTCACCCGCTTTGAATGCTGTACTTAAGCTTTGAGTATAAAGATAAGCAGAAAGTCCAAATTGTGTTGCATTAGCTCTTTCTATTACTTCGTCAATTGTCTCAAAGGTTGTTATTGGCGCAAGCGGTCCGAAAGTTTCATCACACATACAAAGCATATTATCTTTTACTTCTGAAATTACTGTTGGCTCAACAAAATTGCCTTTTGCATATTCTCCGGTTGTAATTTTTTTACCACCGCACTGGATCTTACCACCTTTTTTTACTGAATCCTCTATATGCTGAATAAATTTTTCAACTCCTTTTTTATCAATCATTGGTCCAAGCTCAGTATCCGGCTTCAGCCCGTTTCCTACTTTTATCTTCTTCACTGCTTCAACGAACTTGTCCGTAAATTTTTCTGAAATGTTTTTCTGAACATAAATTCTGTTGATCGCAATACAAGACTGACCGCCATTCCTGAACTTTGCACCTAATACTCCCTTTACAGCAACATCGGTATCGGCATCATCAAACACAATCGCAGGTGCAAGTCCGCCCAGTTCAAGAGAAAGATGTTTTATATTTTCCGCGCCTTTCCGCATTATCTCTCTTCCAACTTCAGTTGAACCTGTGAATGAAATTTTTCTGCATTTTTCATTCTCTATAAACTCGTTCATAACTTCTGCAGCGGGACCGGTAACAAGATTCAGCACACCAGCCGGCAGATTTACTTTCTCGATAAGCTTCATCGCTGCAATTGTGCAAAGTGTGGTTTGCGAAGCCGCTCTCGATACAACGGTGCATCCGGCGGCAAGTGCCGGCGCTGCTTTTCTTGCCCAAAGAACTAACGGAAAATTCCACGGAGCTACACAAGCCGTTACTCCAATCGGCTGCCTGATAACGAGATGGCGTTTGCCAGGATTTGTCGGCGGAACGATCCTTCCGTACTGTCTTGTCCCTTCCTCTGCATACCATTCAAAATGTGCCGCTGCGCCTGCAACTTCCCCGTACGATTCTTTAATCGGCTTACCGTTTTCCATTGTCAGAATTTTTGCAAGCTCCTCCTTATTTTCCAGAAATATTTTCGCAATTGAGAGGAGATAATTTGCGCGCTCCCGTGCAGGTTTTTCTTTCCAGATTTTGAACGCTCTGTCTGCTGAGTCTATTGCATCGGCTGTATCCTTCCGGCTTCCAACAAAATAAGATCCGACTTCACTTCCGTCCGCCGGATTTTTAACTGAAAATAATTTTCCACCTGCCTGACCGGTAGACAGGCTCAACGGCTCAATCCATTTACCGTCAATAAACAACTTGTTATTTTTTAAACTATTTAATAAGTCCATCCTTATTCCCTTGTTAATATTTCTTTAGATTAAAATTTTAATTCAAAAAGGATAATATAGTTTATGTCTCAAGCATTTCTTTCAGCTTTGGCAGCACTGTGTTCCAAAATCGTTTTGTCTCTTCATACTTCTTTTCATTTCCGGCACAGTCATCCGTTATTTGAAGTGTAGTTGAACCCTCATTTTCAAATAATTC
>JAKAGZ010000064.1 GCA_021815365.1 Bacteroidota bacterium | reverse complement strand
CTGCGATGTTATAAATGAACCTAAAATTAAAGCCGAAGAATTAGCCGGCAAGATCAATGATATTGACATATTGATAGTCCGCTCGACTGAAGTTCACGAAGACTGCATTCAAAAATCAAACAAGCTAAGCCTGATCATCCGCGCCGGCGCAGGTGTAAATAACATCAACATAAAAGCTGCAAACAAAAAAGGAATTTACGTTGCTAATTGTCCCGGTAAAAACAGCATTGCTGTCGCTGAGCTGGCTATGGGTCTTATCTGCGCAATTGACAGAAGGATCCCTGACAACGTTATTGATTTCAGAAACGGTAAATGGAATAAAGGAACATATTCAAAAGCTGAAGGACTTTTCGGAAAAACTCTCGGAGTAGTTGGAACTGGTCAGATAGGAACAGAACTGATCGGGAGAGCACAGTCATTCGGACTGAATATTATCTGCTGGTCGCGCTCATTAACCGACAAAAAAGCAGAAGAACTCGGAGTAAAAAGATGCAGCACACTTGAAGAGCTTTTTTCCTCTGCCGATATTGTTTCAGTTCACCTTGCACAAACTGCTGAAACAAAAAAAATCATTTCAAAAGATCTGCTGAACAAATTGAAGAAAGGTGCAATATTTATAAACACTGCAAGAGCTGGCGTTGTGGACGAAGAAGCACTGCTCAGCCTGATTAAAGAAGAAAAAATCTTCGCAGGGCTTGATGTATTTAGCTCCGAGCCGGAAGCAAAAGAGGGAAACTTTACAAGCGAATTATGCAGACTTAAGAACGTCTATGTAACTCATCACATTGGTGCTTCTACCGAACAGGCACAAAACGCAGTTGCAGAAGAAACTGTAAACATAATCAGCGATTATAAAAATCTTGGAGTGGTCAGGAACTGGGTAAACCGCTGTGCAAAGACTGCCGCAAAGTATCAGCTTGTTGTAAGACACTATGACAAGCCCGGCGTACTTTCAAAAGTTTTAGGGTTATTAAGCAGCGAAAAAATTAATGCGCAGGAAATTGAAAATGTTATCTTTGACGGCGAATTAACTGCCTGCTGCACAATCAAGCTCGATTCTTCTCCCTCTGAAAAAAGTCTAAAAGAAATAGAAGCTAACGAAGATGACATAATTAATATTTCGCTGATAGAACTGTGATTTCTATAACAGAATTTTCTAAATGTAACGGACTTCTATAATATCCGGGATTATTTTGTGGAAATAAGGCAGGCGGATAAGCTGGTCTATTCCATCTATATCCTGCTCATCAAGATTGCATATAAACGATGAAATATTTTCTTTAATTACCTGTTTAGCTGCTTCGGAGATATCACTTCCAAATTTCCCTTCTTCACCAAGATTATATACTTTTGTCTGGATGTCATTTATTGATCTGTGAAAACTTTCCAGCGCACTTTTCTGAACTGAAGCAAGAACAAAGTTCACATAAGGAAGCGAGAGAACTTCAATTACTTCTTCTGCGAAGCTGATGCCTTTTAAGAAATTATCATCCTTAAAATTTATATCGCCTGCAGACAAAATATTTTTTGTCCCTTCGTCTTTATTTCCGGTTAACAGGCTTATCTGTACATCAGACGAATACAATTCTTTTAAAATTAATTTCGCACCTAAAACTTCGTTGGAAGAAACATCGCCATTCAGGCTCAGCTCATTTACCTCTCTGCCGTGAGTATGGTAATAAAGATAAGAGTTGCACAGTGAGTCTTCAAAAGCAATACCAAATGACCTGGAAACAAACAGGTCTTTGTGTGCGATCAGATCCATAGTTGGTATTAAGCCGATTGTATCGTGGTTTTTCAGGAGTTCCCCCGCTATTAATGATGAAGGTAGAAATCTGATCTGTGCTGCAATTTTATCAGGCAAAGAATTTTTAATAGCTTCAGTAAAAATATTTTGTGGAAAATAAATGCTCATATAATTATAAAAAATAACCTGTAATGATTTCACTGAACAAAAAAGGCATCCGCTGCATAACAGATGCCTTTTTTAATTCAATAGAAAACTTCAAATCTTTAAGCTTCCTTACCGCGTATGCGTGCAGCTTTGCCGGATAGCTGCCTGAGATAATACAATTTAGCTCTTCTGACATTCCCTTCTTTCAGTACTTCTATTTTTGCAATTTTCGGCGAGTTGACAGGGAATATTCTTTCAACGCCGACGCCGCTTGAAATTTTTCTAACTGTAAATGTTCTGTTCGAGCCTTCCCCGCGGATGCTTAAAACATCTCCTTCAAAAGTCTGGATTCTTTCCTTATCGCCTTCAACAACCCTGACCTGCACAAGAATGTGGTCGCCCGGGTAAAATTTAGGAAAATCAGAGCGTATCTGATCGGGTAATATTTTATTTATGTCGGTCATTGTTTTCTCCGTTAATTATTAAAATTTTTCCATCGTTCAGTCAGAACTTTTGACTGTTCCTCTTTCCATTTTTTAATTTCTTTGTCGTTACCCGATAAGAGTACGTCGGGAACTTTCATACCTTTATATTCAGCCGGTCTTGTATAGCAGGGTGCTTCGATGCGTTCCCCGTCCTGAAAAGAATCTTCCAAAGCAGATTCGCTATCGTTAAGAACTCCGGGAATTACCCTTACAACGGCATCAAGAATTATTAAAGCAGGGAGTTCACCTCCCGTAAGAACAAAATTGCCGATTGAAATTTCATCGGTTGCAAATTTTTCTCTCACCCGGTCGTCAATTTCTTTATAGTGACCTGCTACCACCAAAAGATTATTAGCAAGAGAGAGTTTGTTTGCATACTTCTGATCAAAAATTTTCCCTTTAGGCGTAGTGAAAATTATATGATCATACTTTGTTTCTTTCTGTAAATTTTCAATACATTCAAAGAACGGTTCAGGTTTAAGAACCATTCCGGGTCCGCCGCCGAATGGTTTATCATCAATTTGTCTATGCTTGTTGAAAGCATAATCCCGGAGGTTATGCACTCTTATTGATACTTTCTTTTTATCCTGTGCTCTTTTAATTATGCTGGAGTTGAGCGGACTCAAAAGGAGATCGGGAACTGCGGAAATAATATCAATCTTCATCATTTTCATAAAATTCGTCTCCCGGCGTAAGAACCAGAATTTTTTTATCCGGGTCATAACTCTTAATGAAATCTTTCACAGCCGGAATCAATATCTCTTTGCCTTCGGTATCTTCAATTACATATACATCATTAGCAGGATAATTAAGAACATCTGTTAGAGTGCCAAATTCTTTATTGTTTCTGTAAACTCTGCTTCCAATAACATCGTGCACAAAGTAAGTTCCTTCCGGCAGCTTAATGATTCCCTGGTCGTCCACAAAAATATTTTTACCTGCCAGAACTTCAGCATCTTCAGCACTATCAAAGTTTTTGAATTTAACAGATAAAAATTCTTTATGCTCAGAAACTTTTTCTATAAGAAATTCTTTCTTGTCACCAAAAAAATCTATATAAACTTTTTTAAGTTTAACAAACCTGTCTGGTTGATCTGAGAAAGAAGAAATCTTTACCGCACCATCCTTCCCGTAAGGAGAAAGGATACTACCGATAAGAAAAAAATCGCTCACCTTAAAAGTAATTTATTCAATCAGTCTAAAATTTCTAATATAGCTCTCTTCCCTTCTTTAGCAGCAATTGCAGTAAGAAGAGTCCGCATAGCCTGGGCAGTTTTGCCCTGTTTACCAATGACTTTTCCGACATCATCGGGTTGAACCTTAAGAGAAAGTACCATCTTGTTTTCTTCGGGAGTTTTCTCTTCTACAACAACACTGTCTGGACTATCCACCAGGTGTTTTGCTATAAATTCAATAAATTCTTTCATTGAAAGAAGCCTCCTATATTAGACAAGGGCAGCATTGGAAATAAAGCACAGTAGAAAATAAAACTAAAAAAGATTACTCTTTCTCAGCAGCATTTCCCTCAGAAGCAGCACCCTTTACTTCTGCTGTACTATCAACAATATTTTCCTTTTCAACTTTTTCTTCCGGAACTACTTGCTCTTTTGATGTTGCTTTTTTTGATTTTCTCTTTTTAGAAGCAGCAGAGTTAGCTTTAGCTTCCTGCATCTTCTCCCAATTCTCTAATTCAGTTTTTATCTTGTCTTCTGATAATCCTTTACGCGCTAATTCTCTTTTAAGAATAATTCCTTTTTGTCTTAACAAGCTTTTAACAGTATCAGTCGGCTGCGCACCGGCATTCAGCCAGTATAAAGCCCGCTCTTCTTTAATATCAAGTGTATGTGGATTCGTTAAAGGATTATACAACCCGATTGATTCGAGAAATTTACCATCGCGCGGAGCCCTTGAGTCGGCAGCCACCACCTTGTACACAGGTTGCTTCTTCTTTCCAATTCTTCTTAATCTTAATTTTACAGCCAAAGTATTAAACCTCCGAAATAACTTTCTAATTGGATTTAAAATTTACCTACCAAAGGGCAGGTTTCCAAATGAGCTTTCAAATCCTTTTTTATTAAGTCTGCTCATCATTTTTTGCATCTCATCAAACTGTTTTAGAAGCCTGTTAACATCTTGTATAGATGTTCCGCTGCCTTTTGCAATTCTGCTTCGGCGGCTTCCGTTCAAAATTTTAGGTTTCCTGCGCTCGTCGTAAGTCATAGAACTTATAATTGCTTCAACTTTAACAAGAGCTCTATCATCAATTTGTGCGTTTTTAACCTGGGCACCAATGCCCGGGATCATATTTAAAATCGAAGATAAAGAACCCATTTTCTTAATTGCTTTAATTTGCTTAAGAAAATCATCAAAATCAAATTTATTCCTGCGTAATTTCTCTTCAAGCTTCTCAGCTTCGTTCTCATCAAAACTTTGCTGAGCTTTTTCAACAAGCGATACAATATCTCCTTTCCCGAGAATCCTTGAAGCCAGCCTCTCAGGGTAGAAAACTTCAAGGTTATTAAGCTTTTCACCATTGCTGATAAATTTTATCGGTTTACCAACTACTGCCCTGATTGATAAAGCAGCGCCGCCTCTTGCATCGCCGTCTAATTTTGAAAGAACAATGCCGTCAAAATTGATTTTCTCATTAAAAGCTTTTGCAGAATTCACTGCATCCTGTCCGGACATTGAATCAACAACAAAAAGAATTTCATTCGGATTGACCAGCGATTTAATATCTGCAACCTCGTTCATCATTTCTTCATCAATGTGAAGTCTGCCCGCTGTGTCAATGATCACCGTATCATAATTCTTTTCTTTCGCAAACTTTAAAGAGTCTACAGCAGCCTTTCTGGCATTCTTTTCTTCAATAGAAAATACAGGAATAGCTGCCTGCAATCCCAAAGTCTTCAGTTGTTCAATAGCAGCCGGACGGTAGACATCAGCGGCAGTCAGCAGAACTTTTCTGTTATTTTGTTTCAGTCGCACTGCAAGCTTAGCGCTAAAAGTTGTTTTCCCAGAACCCTGCAGCCCCACTATCATAATTACAGTCTGCCCGGAGGCATTTAACTTAATTTCGCTGCGGCTGCTTCCAAGAAGCCCGACTAATTCATCATAAACAAATTTAGTTATCAACTGCCCGGGAGTTATTGAATTTAAAACCTCTTTCCCAAGAGATTTTGAAGTAACTTTTTCAATAAACTCTTTTGCTACTTTATAATTTACATCAGCATCTAAAAGAACACGCCGAATCTCTCTTAAAGAATCAGAGATATTTTTTTCTGTTAATTTTCCCTGACCACTTATTTTTTTTAAAGCTGATTCAAGTTTAAGAGATAATTCTTCTAACATTAAACCTTATCTTTACTAATAAATTGCAATTAAACAATCACTCTGCCTTAAGAGCATTTGCGCCGGAAACTATTTCAAGGATTTCTTTAGTTATAGCAGCCTGTCTTTCTTTGTTGTATTTTATCCTTAGCGTACGGATCAGTTCTTTGGCATTAGTTGTTGCATTATCCATTGCTGTCATTCTTGCCCCAAGCTCAGCAGCGTTTGATTCAAGAAGTATCCTCCAGATCTGAGCCTTTAAATGTTTTGACGGCAGATAATTAAAAATATATCCCAGGTCCGGCTCTAATATATAATCTGATTTTATTTTTTTATCCCCCTCCGATTCTTTTTTAATCGGTATCGGCAAAAACTGTTCAACAACAATCCTTTGGTTTATAACCGACTTAAATTCATTATAAATAATTATAACTTTATCAAAGTTACCGTCAGTATACCCCCTGATCAGTTCCTGCGATATACCCGCTGCCGAATTATAACCAAGCGCAGAAAATATCCCTGTTTGTTTTCCCACAATGGTATAATTTCTCTTATTAAAGTAATCGTATCCTTTTTTACCTATACAGAAAAGCTGTGCTTTGATATCTTTTGAATTTAGCTCTTCAGTTATATACCTGACAGTTTCTTTGATCAGGTTTGTGTTGAAAGCGCCGCAAAGTCCCCTGTCAGCCGAAACAATAACAACTGCTGCACTTTTAACCTGCCTTTCAGCAGTAAATGGATTCTGAGTAATATCATTTTCAGCAGACAGATGAGAAAGCAAAACAGAAATCTGGTTTGCATAAGGACGTGCATTAACAACATTCTCCTGTGCGCGCCTCAGTTTAGCAGCAGCAACCATTTTCATAGCATTGGTTATCTGCTGTGTATTTTGCACACCTTTGATTCTTGTTTTTATATCACGTAATGTTGCCATGTATGCCGATTATATTTCTATTTGAAAACAGCCAGAAATTCATCCGCAGCTTTTTTGATGTCTGCTATTACTGAATCAGAGAGCTGCTTTTCTTTTTTAATAGCCTCGAATATTTTATTATTCTTGACTTCAATAAATTCTAAAATTTCTTTTTCAAATCTTTTTACATCGTGCACCGCAATGTTATCGAGATAACCATTTGTACCGAGATAAATACTCACAACCTGTCTTTCAACCGGAACAGGAGCATACTGTCCCTGCTTTAATAATTCGACAAGTCTCGCACCTTTTGCAAGCGTCTTCTGAGTAGCTTTGTCAAGATCAGAACCGAACTTGGCAAATGCTTCGAGTTCTCTGTACTGTGCAAGATCAAGCTTAAGACTGCCGGCAACTTTTTTCATAGCTTTTATCTGTGCGTTTCCGCCTACACGGGATACTGATATACCAACGTTGATAGCAGGTCTTACTCCAGCATTGAACAGGTTTGATTCAAGATAAATCTGTCCGTCTGTAATCGAAATTACATTTGTAGGAATATAAGCCGAAACGTCTCCCTGCTGAGTTTCAATTATAGGCAAGGCAGTTAAACTTCCGCCGCCCATTTCCTCGCTGAGCTTCGAAGCTCTCTCCAATAATCTTGAGTGAAGATAAAAAACATCGCCGGGATAAGCTTCGCGGCCCGGTGGTCTTCTAAGCAGTAAAGAAAGCTCGCGGTACGCAACAGCCTGCTTTGAAAGGTCATCATACACAACGAGGGCATGTTTACCATTATCTCTGAAAAATTCACCAAGCGTTGCGCCGGCATAAGGTGCAATGAACTGAAGCGGTGTCGGTTCATTTGCCGTCGCAGCAATTACGGTTGTGTACTCCATTGCATCATGTTCCTGCAGCTTGGCAACAACTTGTGCAACAGTAGAACTTTTTTGTCCGACTGCAACATAAATGCAATATACTGGCTTGATACCTAATTCTTTAGCTTCTTCAGTGTGTGTATATTTTTGATTTATAATTGTATCAACAGCAACTGCTGTTTTTCCTGTCTGCCTGTCACCGATGATCAACTCTCTCTGCCCGCGCCCAATCGGTATCATTGCGTCTATTGCAGTAATACCTGTTTGCAATGGTTCTTTAACAGGCTGCCTTTGAATTACTCCAAGAGCTTTTCTTTCAATCGGTAAAAACTTTTCTGAGCTGATAGCACCCTTCCCGTCAACAGGAACACCGAGAGGTGTGATAACCCTGCCGAGCATTGATTCGCCAACGGGCATTGATGCTACTCTTTTTGTTCTCTTAACTGTGTCGCCCTCTTTTATTTTAGTTGATTCGCCGAAGAGAACGCATCCAACGCTGTCTTCATCAAGGTTGAGCACCATACCAAAAACATCATTTGGAAATTCAACCAATTCACTCATCATTACTTTTGATAAGCCATAGACCCGCGCAATTCCATCACCGACCTGCAGCACGGTGCCAACGTCATAAATATCAGTTTCGCTTTCAAAGCCTGATAATTGTTTTCTTAATATCGCGGATATTTCATCCGGTCTTACTTCCGCCATAATTTTATCCTTTTAAATTCTTATTTAATTTAATGAAGCTCCGCCTTTCAGGAATTGCTTCTTTAAAATTTCCAGTTGATGACTTAACGATGCATCATAAACTGTGTCGCCTGCCTTTGCAATAAATCCTCCTATAACACTCTCGTCAATTACAAAACTAAATCTGACTTTTTTGTTCAGAAGCTTTTCAAAATTTTCACGGAGCTTTTTTTTCTGCGTTTCACTCAGCTCAACTGCTGATCTTACATCAACATTGACCACGCCAAGCTTTTGATCACGGAGATCAAGAAACTTTTTAGCTATATTCTCTAACAAATCTTCCCTGTTTTTTTCAACAACGAATTTCAGGAAATCCATCGTTTCTTTGCTTACTTTCTTTTTAAAAATTTCTTCAAGTATCGAAACTTTTATCTGAGACCTGACGATCGGACTTGAAAGGGCTTTGCCAAGGCTGGAATTTGCTTTAATTGTCGAATAGATCAATTCCATATCTTTAGCAATACTGTCAAGCTTACCCTCCTCTGAAGCCGAGCTTAACAGAGAGTTTGCATACCTGTTCGAAACTTTTGACTCATTCATTGTTAATTCTTGGTGATTTCCCCTATGAATTTATTTGCAATTTTTCTCTGTGCTTCACTATCCAGGTTTTCATTCATAATTTTTTCAGCAGCCTTGATAGCAATTTCTGCAACCTGGGTTTTCAGCTCATCAAAGGCAGCTTCTTTCTTCCGGTCAATCTCGGCAGCAGCATTGTCGAGTATTTTTTTTGCCTGATCTTTGCTTTCATTCAGCATCTGCTCTTTTAATTTTTCAGCGTACTCGCGGCTCTGGTTAATGATCTTCTTTGATTCTTCTTCAGCTTTCAGAAGATTAGCCTGGTTTTCTTCCAGAACTTTTTTTGCCTCTGCCTGAGCCTTATCGGCTTTTTCAAGAGCATCTTTAATTGCGGCTTCACGCTGTTCGAGCGCAGCAAGGATGGGTTTCCATGCTACTTTTTTGAGAACGACCAGCAGTATGATAAAAGTAATTACTGTCCAGAAGATCAGACCAGGGCTAACATCTACCAGGCTGCCGCCGCCTTCTTCCGAAAATAATGCTATTGTAAATAAGCTTAATGCTGTCAGCATAAATTAACTTCCAATTATAATTAGGCAGATAAAAAATCTGCCGGCTAAAAAATTTTAAGATTTAACTGCCAAAAGGATACAAATTACAAGTGCAAAGAATGTAACTCCTTCAATCAAAGCAGCAGCAATGATCATCGCTGTTCTGATAGGAGCGGCAGCTTCGGGCTGTCTCCCCATCGCTTCTAATGCTGATCCCGCAAGTTTACCAATACCAATACCTGCGCCAATTACTGCTATACCTGCGCCTATGCCGGCACCTAACCAAGATAAATCCATATTATTTCTCCGTAATATTTTATTTAATGTTTATTGATTTTAATGTTCCTGATGAACAGCCATTCCAATATACAGCGCTGTTAACATCGTAAAGATATAAGCCTGAATTAAAGCAACTAATAATTCAAGCAGATAAATAAATAGTGCAAACCCAACTGATACAGGTGCTACAAAAATTGTTTTCAGAATG
This sequence comes from Bacteroidota bacterium, assembly GCA_021815365.1. GTDB lineage: Bacteria > Bacteroidota > Ignavibacteria > Ignavibacteriales > Ignavibacteriaceae > JAKAGZ01. Next base: position 5,347 of record JAKAGZ010000064.1, on the reverse strand, counting down.
AAGATCAAACCTATTAAAGAAAAAATCACAACATGCCCTGCTATCATGTTTGCAAAAAGACGAATGCAGAGTGCAAAAGGTTTTGTAAAAAGTCCTAAGATTTCAACAATAACAATCAACGGCAAAATTAAAACTGGCATACCTGGTGGTATCAATCCTTTAAAGTAACCAAAGAATCCGTGCTTTTTTATTCCACCCAATTGAATTGCAATAAATGAAATTGAGGCGAGTGCTGCGGTAACCGCTATATTACCTGTAACTGTAGTTGAATAAGGAACAAGCCCTATTAAATTTGCTGCTAATATAAAGAAGAACAAAGTCAGCAGGTAAGGAAGAAACTTTTCATAGCCCGTTCCGATCGTCGGCTTTACAATTTCATCGCGTACAAAGAGAACTATTATTTCAAAAAAATTTACTATGCCTTTAGGAATTAGTGATCTTTTGTATTTGCCTGAAACCAGGCTGAGCAATAATATTAAAAGTATTGCGATCAGCCACATAAACACGACATTTTTTGTAATGGAAATATCCATCCCCAACAATTGCAGATGCGGAAGATATATTTTCCCGAATGGATCAAACTCAATGTAATTTGAGTCCAGAACGTGGTGCAGAATCCATCCGCTGCCTTCCCCCTTTGCGGTTTTTAAAGTATCAACTGCAACGCCTAAAGTATCGGGTAAATTGTTCAAAGCCATAAGGTAAACTGAAGTTATTTATTCTTATAAATAACATAAAAAATTTCAATTATCAGATAAAAAAAATAAAAAATGAAGACTGAAAATATAAAACTATTCCCTTTTAATTCCAAGAATTTCAGACATATAAATACTGAAATGAGCAATAGAAACAGCCTTAAAACTATTCCTCCCAGGAAGAAGATCAGAAAGCTTTTTGCTGACTTATTAATTCCCAACTTTATTGACAAAACCCCCAGAAAAAAGTTAACTGTTGTAATTATCCCGCCGTAAAGAATAGGAAAATACAGGCTTGAATTTAGCTCACCCTTTGTCCAGAGAAAGGTAAGAACAGCAAAGAAAACTAATACTAAGATAATTCCGTAACTTATACTGTTCTTATAAAAATTCATTTAGTTGATTTGAGAACTGTTTTTATGAAAGAGTAAAGCGCAGCAAATATACCGAGAAGTGAACAAAGAACAGTCAGCCACGGATTTGTGCCGAATTTTTCATCGAGCCAGATTCCAATGAAAACCATCACCCCAACAGTCACAGCAAGCTGAATCCCCAAACCCAGGTAGTTCCCCAGGTCTCTGTACCTATCTGAATTTTCTGAATTGTTTTGTTTAAATATTCTTTTTATCACTGTAATTTGGTGAAGCACTTCCACCAGTTAATTTACTTTCAGAGCCAGAGGGAGAAGACATTTTACTGCTTCCGTCAAATTTAGCTCCCGGAGCGATTACTAAAATTTTAGTTATAATATCACCGACCAGCACAGCGTTCGCTTCCAGCACGAGTTTTTCCTTAGAATTAACCGTGCCGGTAATTTTCCCTCCAACAACTACTGTATCAGCATTGACCTTACCTTTAATTTCACCGTTATCTCCAACAGTAATATTTCCGCGGGCATTTACATCGCCTTGGATTATGCCATCAATTCGTACATTACCGTCACTGTTTACGATTCCCTCAATTTTTACCCCTGTACTTATTATTGTTACCTCATCTTTGCCCGGAGTTTCATTTTTTATTTTCACGGTGTTCTCCATAGTTAATAATTGATTAATAATGTTTTAGGGTTTATTGGCTGACCATTTTTCCATACTTCAAAATGAAGGTGCGGTCCGGTTGTTATCTCACCGGTATTTCCGCTTAATGCAATTGGCTCTCCTTCATTTACAATATCGCGGGGCTTTTTCAGTAAAGCTGAACAATGTTTATAAACAGTAACGTAGTTACCGGGTGAATTAATTATAATCATATATCCGTCTCTTACTGTATAATCAGCAAAAACAACATAACCGCTGCTTGCGGCATAAACCGGTGTTCCTGTTTTAACTACAAAATCAATTCCAAAATGCCCTTTATCCGGCTCAAAGTCACGGCTTATAAATCCATTTACCGGCCTGTTGAAAAGAACACCTTTTGTTTCCAGGCTGTCATTTCTAAAAAACAACTGTTTAAAAACCGAGAGAATATCTCCGCCTGCTTTATTTTTTGTTCTTGTCAGAGGCTCCGAATCCTGTTTAAGTGAGTCTCTTTTTGTTAACGAATCAACCATAGCAGAATCACCGAGGAAAATAGCATACCTCAATTTTTCATTTGTTGATTTCATCTTTTCCAATTCCTTTGCCAGGAATATCATTCTTTGATTGAGAGTTTTTACCTGGGCAATATCCTCTTTACTCAGCGAACTGCCTACATTCAACAGGCTGCCAACAGGAGTGAAAGCTAAGATAAAATAGCTGATAAAAAAAACCACAATGCTGTAAGCTACAACCATTGCTGCTATTTTTTGAAAAGAAAACTTATGCGATTTTGCTTTAATACCTGAATGATCAGGAACAATAAGAATCGAAAAGCTTTTAATATTTTTTAATCTATCTAGGTCAAGTTTAAATTTCTTGTACACGGCAAATATTTAGTTAAAATTTTTTAAAATATCTTCAAATTTAAATTTCCCCTCTCTCAATAAAACAGGTTTTGAATCATTCAGGTCTATAAGAGTTGATGCTTCAGTATATAATTTTTTATTCGTATAAAAAATTGCATCAGTAAAAGATGAAAACTCATCTTTAATTTCACTTGGCTCAACCAGCGGTGTTCTGCCTGAACGATTTACACTGGTAGAAATAAGCGGCATTCGCAGTTCGTCCAGCAGCTTCAAACAAAATCTGTTATTAGGCATTCTGAAAGCAGCACTCTGAATACCGAGTATCTTCCTGGTATCAGGCTTTAAAGTCAATACAACTGAGACGGGGTTCGGCCAGATTGAAAGAAGGAAATCAAGATGCTTTTCAGATTTTATCTCAACATATTTTAACAAAGTTTCAATGTTATTCACAAGCAAAATATATTTTTTACCTTCCTCTCTTCCCTTAAGATGATTGATTTTTTCTACTGCTGACTCGTTAAAAGGGTTTGCGCCAAAGCCGTATATTGTATCAGTTGGATAGATAAAGACAGAGCCTTCAAGGTAAAGTTTTTTTGCAAGCTGAATTGCTTTGTTAAAATCCTCATCAATATTTATTATCGAACATTTTTTTGTTTCAATCATTTAGCATCTCCTCAATCTTAGAAATTACAATAGCCGGTTTCAAATTATAGCCGCAGGCAAATGTTTTAACCGGACATTTTTTATAGCCGTGTATGCCGCACGGCTTGCAGGGCAAATCGTTGTAACTCAGATAACGGCTTTTTGAGTTGTAGGGATAAAAGCCGAAATCCGGAACCGTAGAGCAGTAAAGCGTAAGAACAGGAATATCAGCACACACACCCAAATGTGTTGGTGCGCTGTCATTCGAAACAAGCATTTCAGATTTTCTTAAAATTTCAATGGACTCGACTAATGAAAATTTACCAGCAGCAGGAACTACCTTTTCATCAAATCCTGAAGCTATTTGTTCACATAAACTTCTGTCGTTTTTTCCGCCGAGAAGCAGAACGTAAAAATCTTTTTTAAGAAAATATTTTATCACTTCAGAAAAATATTCCAAAGGATATTTTTTTGTGTTCCAGATGCTTCCCGGAGCTATTACAGAAAATTTTGAACCGGTATTATAATTTACAAAAATTTTCTCTAAAGGTATTGGTAAAGTTTGTGTTAATTTTATTTCCGGCAGAATTTTCCAATTCTCCGCATTATATAAAAATCCGATCAAATCAAAATTCCTCTGAACTTCGTGTATTTTAGACTCATATCGTATCAGATATCGGTATGCGCTTTTGAAACTGCTGTTACTGAATCCATAAGTGTGCTCAACTCCTGAAAAACGAACTAATATTGAACTTCTGAATGACCGATGGGGTGAATAAATTCTTGTATATTTTTCTGACGTTATTTTTGAAATAAACTTTAGCAGTGAGAGGAAATTTCTGTCTTTTCCTTTTTTATCCATTACCAAGGTCCTGTCTACAGATGGAGAATTTGCAAAAATTTCCTGTGTGTCAGGAATACATAAGACGTGCAGTTCAGAACCATAGAAAATCTCTTTTAGCTTCTGAATCATCGGCAGAGTTAAAACTGCATCACCGATAAATGCTGTTTGTATAATTAAAATTTTTTCCATAGTTCAATACTTCCAGCGTTTATGCATCCAAAGCCATTGTTCGGGATTTTTACGTATGACCTGTTCAAGAAATTTTGTATATCTTCTGCATATCTCTTCAACTTTCTTATTTTCGTCTTCAGGCAGATCATCAACAGGCATTTCAGTTAATTCTACACGATAAGAATAATCTGGCTGCCGTACACATATCGAATAAACTATAGCTGCTCCTGACCTCAAAGCAAATACTGCCGGACCTGAGTAAACAGATGACATCCTTCCGAAGAATTCTATTCTTGTCCCTTCTGGATTTCCACGCTGATCACCAGCTATTGCAACTATCTTGTTCTCCTTTAAAACCTTAAACACCTGCCTGACGGCTGTTCCCAGAGGAATTAATTTATTCTTCCACCTGGTTCTTGCTCTATTTAAAAATTCTGTTACATAAGTATTCCTCTGCGGCTTTACCAGAAGATACACCGCAGTATTTATTTGAAGAGCAATTGAAGAGACAAAAAATTCCCAGTTACCATAATGCGCAGATAAAAGTATTATTCCTTTTTTCTCATTTTGTTTTTTCGTAAGCAGGTCAAGGTTAATACATTTAAGAACCCCCGCCATTTCTTCTTTCTTCATATAAGGGATATAAAGAGTCTCCATTAGCGTGATCGCCAAACTTTTATAGGAACCGAATGCTATCTTTTTAATTTCTTTAGTTGAATATCCGGGGAAAGCTAATGCAAGATTTTCAAAAACCACTTTTTTCCTGATAGGAATAACAAAATAAAAGAACGACGCAACAACTGCTGCAAATTTTCTTGATAATTTCAGACCTAATATTTTTGTCAGGTAACTGAATCCTATGAAAAAAATGTATTCTATTTTATTCTTCATCAGCAGAGATTTTTAATGACACAGATCACACAAAATATTCTTATCAGTATTTAAAGATAACCAAAAACCACGAATTGAATCAGAATTTTATCGGGCAAATAGGGACCTATTTTTCATAAACTTATATCATAACTAAAAGGTAATCGATTTAAAACAAAAACAGCCTTAAAAATTAATTCAAGGCTGTTGAGAAGCACATAATTTTTTTCGCTCACTGGCTTG
>JAKAGZ010000010.1 GCA_021815365.1 Bacteroidota bacterium | reverse complement strand
GAAGCACAGAACCTTGAAAATATTAAAAGAGAATTGAGACTGAGAGGATATACAGTTCCATTAATTGCAGATATTCATTTCACACCAAATGCTGCTGAGCTTGCCGCACGCATTGTAGAAAAAGTAAGAGTAAACCCCGGTAACTATGCTGACCGCAAAAAATTTCAAACTATAGAGTATACTGATTCTGATTATGAAGCAGAGATTGAAAGGATAAGAGAAAAATTTACTCCTCTCGTAAAAATTTGTAAAGAATACGGCACAGCGATGAGAATCGGTACAAACCATGGCTCACTCTCTGACAGAATTATGAGCCGGTACGGGGATTCTCCCCTGGGAATGGTAGAATCAGCTTTGGAGTTTGTCAGAATTTGTGAAGACCTTGATTACCAGGAAATTATTCTTTCAATGAAGGCAAGCAATACGCAGGTAATGGTTCAGGCTTATCGGCTGCTGATCCATAAGATGGAAGAAGAAGGAATGAACTACCCCCTTCATCTTGGAGTAACCGAAGCAGGCGGCGGGGAAGACGGAAGAATTAAATCTGCACTTGGCATCGGGACTCTTCTTGAAGATGGGCTTGGCGATACTGTCAGAGTGTCTTTAACCGAAGATCCGGAATATGAAGCGCCTGTTGCAATTTCTTTAGTGCAAAGATATAGGAACAGAGCCGGTCACCAGCAGATAAAACCAATCGATCAGGCACCAAAGGACCCGTTCAGCTATGAAAGAAGACATTCGTTCGAGCTGCTTGGATTCGGCGGGACTAATGTTCCGAGAGTTATTGCTGATTACAGTCGAAGAAAAATTACTGCTCAGAAAGACCTGAATGATATCGGTTATTTTTATAATGCTGAAACAGACAAATGGAGTATGAACGATTTGGCTGCTGATGTTATTTATCTTGGCAGCAAAGATATCCCTTTTGATATTCCTAATGGGCTCAAAGCGCTTTACGATTTCGGTTTTTGGATAAAGATGGCGGACAAGTCAAAAGTTTTTCCGTTAATGAATACATCGCAGTATCTTGATTCAAGTTTAAAAGCAAGGGAGCTTAATTTTGTTACGGGCGATATTGAAAATTTCAACCAGGAAATCTTAGAAAAAATAAAACACGATAAAACTGTTGTCCTGGTTTTAGAGACAAATAATCTTCACGGCGCAGCCGAACAGAGGAGAGTCTTTTTTGATTTGCTGATAAATAAAGTTGAGAACCCCGTTATTATCAAAAGAAGTTATGACAACCTAAAGGTGGATGAGCTGCGTCTCTATTCATCCACAGATTTTGGATCGTTGCTACTGGATGGATTCGGCGATGGAGTATGGGCAGAGGTAAAAAATATTTCTGAAGAAAAGAGACAGGGCGTAAATGCAAAAAAAGAAAACGTTAAAACTTTAATCCAGGAATACGAATCGAAAGAAAGAACAGTCAATAAAATATTATTCGGAATTTTACAGGCTGCTCGTGTAAGGATTTCAAAAACAGAATATATCGCTTGTCCATCCTGTGGAAGAACTCTTTTTGATCTTCAGGAAACGACTGAAAAAATCAGGAAGAGAACAGAGCATTTGAAGGGTGTGAAAATAGCAATTATGGGTTGTATTGTTAATGGTCCAGGCGAAATGGCAGATGCAGATTATGGGTATGTCGGGTCGGGGGTCGGAAAAATAACACTTTATAAAGGCAAGGAAGTTGTTAAAAGAAATGTAACTGCAGAATCTGCTGTTGATTTACTGATTGACATAATAAAAGAGGACGGAAACTGGGCGGAACCTATTTAAGAGTAGAAATGTTCAACATGACAGATTTTAATAATTTCTTGCAAGTTAAAACGGAAAAAAGTATATTGCAAGTCCCTGAATTATGATAAAAGAGAACAGAAAGTTAAAATACCTTGATTATATAAACCGCTATTTGGCGGTAAATTTTGGGAGCCGGAATTAAAAAATGCACTTCTACTCTGAAGTGCATTTTTTTTTAATATGAAGTGCAGCGAAATTTTTGAATATTTAGAGAAATGGGCGCCGGAAGAGATCGCCTGGCAGAATGATAACGTTGGGTTGCAGGTCGGGTCAGACAGCAGGGATTTGAAAAATATAATTATTTGTTTAGATGTGGATATGAATGTTATTGAACAAGCTATAAAAAAGAAATGCAATTTAATAATTAGTCATCACCCTTTGCTGTTTCATAAGTTGAGAAGAATTGATATTGGCAGAGACAAGAATTCGATGGTGGTCGAAAAACTGATTAAAAATAACATTACACTTTATTCCGCTCACACTAACCTTGATTTTGCCAAAGACGGCGTAAGCTTTGAACTTGCAAAAAAATTAAAGCTTCAAAACATAAAATTTCTTACCAGCCTTTCTTCAAACCAGTTCAAACTCTCTGTATTTGTACCTGAGAAATATCTTCAAGCTGTTACTGATGCAATTTTTAATTCAGGAGGCGGAGAAATAGGTGAGTATTCTCATTGCAGCTTCAGAACGAAGGGAGAGGGAACATTCTTTGGGTCAGTAAAATCAAAACCCGCTTTAGGCAAAAAACAGAGAGATGAAAAAGTAGAAGAAATTAAGCTTGAAGTTTTAGTCAGTTCCTGGAATTTGAAAAATGTTATCTCTGCTATGTTGAAAGCCCATCCTTATGAAGAACCAGCTTATGACATTTATCCTCTTGTCAATTCCGATGTAAATACAGGTGCCGGTGCAATAGGTGAATTGGAAACCTCTATGAATGTAAGGAATTTTCTGGCTTATGTAGCTGACAGGTTGAATGCGGAAAATTTCAGATTTACCAAGGGGAGAAATGTAAAAATTAAAAAAGTAGCCGTGTGCGGCGGCAGCGGCTCCGATATGTTGAATTCAGCCATTAAAGAAAATGCAGATGCTTTTATTACTGCCGATGTAAAATACCACACTTTTCAGGATGCGTCGGGAAAGATTTTACTGATCGATGCCGGGCACTATGAAACTGAAATTCATTCTTTAAATGAAGTTGAGAAAAGGCTAAAGGATTTCATCGGTAAAAAAACGAATATAAAAGTTTTTAAATACAATGGGTCAACTAACCCGATATTATTTTATAATAAAAAAAATAAGGAGATGTGAAATTGCTTGAGAGGTTAAAAACTCTGTACGAGCTGCAGAGCATTGATGATCAGCTTGATGAGCTTGAAGAACTAAGAGGAGATCTTCCGAATGCTGTTGAGGCTCTTGAAGAAAAAATCAGCTCAATAAAAAATGACATTACAAAGAAAGAAGAAGAACGTAAAGATTCTTTGAAAAGGCGAAAAGAAAACGAGGATGAAATTGAGAAGCTGAAAGAGAATCAGAAAAAATTTAAAGCTCAGCTTTACCAGGTAAGAAACAACAAAGAGTATGATGCGCTTACAAAAGAAATTGATCATACAGAAGAGTTGATTAGCAAACTTGAGGTAGAAAATGATGCCTTTGCAGACCTTAGTAAAAAGCTGGCTGATGAAATTGAGTCGGTTAAACCGCAGCTTGAAGAATTAAATGAGGAACTGAAAGTAAAACATGCTGATCTGAAAGTTATAATTAAAGCAAATGAAAAAGAGGAAGCTAAATTAAGAGAGAAAAGGAAAGAAATAGAGTCTCAGACAAAAAAAGCTGATCATTCGGTTTATATGAGGATCAGAAAAGCTAAAAAGGGTATGGCTGTGGCTACCATTAAAAGATCAGCTTGTTCAGGCTGCCATAATATTGTTCCTCCGCAGAGGCAACTGGAGATAAGAAGAAATAATAAACTTTTCTTTTGTGAATATTGTGGAAGGATATTAGTTTCAACAGAGATTTCTGAATCGGTAACAGCAGACTAAAATAGTCTGGAATCACTTCTTTTAGCATAAAGTCCTTGAGATACTAAGCATAATATAAGCGAACCAGCTACTCAAAAGACTGCGTGGAAAGATGTTTCTCGTAGTGCTTTACGCATAGTAAATTATTATATTTGACTATTAAATTTATATTTTAAAGAATAAATAGACAGCCCGATCCGGGCAATTGCTCTCCGACTCAGTCGGTGGGAGGAAAGTCCGAACTTCATAGAACAGAGTGCCGGGTAACGCCCGGCTGCAATAGGAGAAATCTTATAGCACGGGAAAGTGCCACAGAAAATAAACTTTCCGGCAGACGCCGGATAAAGGTGAAATGGCAGGGTAAGAGCCTACCGCGGTGATGGTAACATCACCGGTCCCGAAAGGGATCCCGATGTTAAAATCGGGACAAGGCAAACCCCACTCGAAGCAAGGTCAAATAAGAAGATCTTTCCGGCAGCCACCGGATCAAAGTTGTTCGCTTTGTGTTTGCCGAAAGGTTTAACAGGGTCTTCGGGTAGACCGCTGGATCCCGATGGTAACATCGGGACAAGACAAATAATTGCTGCCCGATTTGTCGGGTTACAAAATTCGGCTTACAGGCTCGGGCTGTTTGTTTTGTTCTTATAATTATCGGTGGATAATTTTATGCTGCAAAAGCTTTGGAAGATAAAAAAAATTACTGACGATTATTCAGTAAAATTTTTAGCTGATTCACTTAACATTCCTGAAGTCCTTGCGAGATTACTGATCCTCAGAGATATAAAAAATTTTTCACAATCTAAAAATTTTTTCCGCCCTACGATAGATACTCTTTACGATCCGTTTTTAATGGATGGAATGGAAAATGCAACCACACGTCTTATCCAGGCACTGACTGAAAATGAGGCTATCTGCATTTATGGCGATTATGATGTTGACGGCACTTGTTCAACTGCACTGCTTTACATGTTCCTCAAAGAACTTGGTGCAAATGTAGAATATTATATTCCCAAAAGATTAACTGAAGGCTATGGTATATCACGATCAGGAATAGAATATGTGAAATCCAAAAATATTTCATTGCTTATTTCTGTTGACTGCGGCATCACTGCCATAGAAGAAACCAAATATGCAAACGAACTCGGGCTGAATCTCATAATTTGTGATCACCACCAGCCTAAAGAACAAATACCCGAAGCACTGGCTGTCCTTGATCCCTTAAAGCCGAATTGCAGCTATCCTTTTAAATATCTTTCAGGAGCTGGTGTAGCTTTTAAACTTGCTCAGGGAGTTTCAGAAAGAATAGGTAAAAGAGAACTGCCTTTTCAATATCTCGACCTTGTAGCTCTTGCAGGGGCTGCGGATATTGTCCCGCTCATAGATGAAAACAGGGTGCTCGTAAGAGAAGGTCTGGAATTGATCAATAATAATCCGCGGCCCGGGGTCGAGGCTCTGATTGAATCCAGCAGCCTTGATGCAGGAAGTTTAAACTCAGGACAAATAGTGTTTACTATCGCACCAAGGATAAATGCTGCCGGCAGACTTGGTGATGCAGAACGTGCTGTTGAGTTATTTATCACAAAAGAAAAAAAGCAGGCTGTTGAACTGGCAAACATATTGGAATCAGAAAATTATGAGCGCCGCAAAATTGATGAAGACACACTTGGCGAAGCATTAAACATCATAGAAAATTCTTTAGATTTAGACGTTGATATTCCTATTATTTTGCATCAGGAGAACTGGCACGCAGGAGTGATCGGTATTGTTGCTTCACGCCTGGTTGAGAAATATTACCGCCCTACAATTATGCTGACAACTATTGATGGGGTTGCAAAAGGCTCTGCCAGAAGCATTGCTAATTTTAATATTTACGAAGCACTTGAGAAATGCCAGGACCTTCTGATACATTTCGGCGGGCACAAAGCTGCAGCGGGTTTAGCCCTGGAAATTGAAAAACTTGACGAGTTTAAAAAGAAATTTAATCTGGTCGTCAAACAATCAATCTCTTCTGAAGACCTGCTTCCCGAAATAAATATTGATTCTCAGCTTAAATTTTCCGAAATAACTCCTAAATTTTTAAGGCTTATTGATCAGTTTGCACCTTTCGGACCTGGCAATATGCGCCCTGTTTTTCTTTCAGAAGATGTTGAAATTGCCGGTACACCAAGAATTGTAGGCAGCAATCACCTCCTGACAACCTTAAAGCAGAATGGTTCAGAAAGAATTTTTGATGCGATTGGTTTTAACCTGGGAGAATATTTTGACCTGGTAAAAAATAATCATCATCACCTTAATATTGTTTATACCATAGATAAAACAGTAAGAGACGGAAGATCATTTCCGCAGTTTAAAATGAAAGATTTAAAAGTAAAAGAAAATTAATTCCGGGAGCTTAACAAAATGTCTGGTCATTCCAAATGGGCTACAACAAAAAGAAAGAAAGCAGTAATCGATGCTAAAAGAGGTAAAATATTTACCAAGCTGATCAAAGAAATTACAATTGCTGCAAGACAAGGAGGAGGCGACCCTGCAGGCAATCCACGTTTAAGGCTGGCAATTGATAATGCCAAAGCTGCAAATATGCCTTCCGATAATATTGAGCGGGCAGTTAAAAAAGCTACTGGTGAACTCGAGGGACAAAGTTATTCCGAACTGACTTATGAAGGTTACGGACCAGGGGGTATAGCAGTTCTTGCAGAGGTTGCAACTGATAATAAGAACAGAACCGTTGCAGAGGTTCGCCACATATTTTCGAAATGCGGCGGTAACCTGGGCGAAACCGGTTCAGTCGCATGGATGTTTGAACGAAAAGGGATTATCACTTTGCCAAAGCAGGGCAAAACAGAAGACGAGATACTTGAAGTCGTCCTCGACAAGGGTGCTGAAGATATTCAGACTGAAGAAGAATTTTTTGAAGTGCAAACATCCGTTGAAAATTTTGAGCAAGTTAGAAAAGCATTGATTGATAAAAATTTTTCCGTTGAAAATGCTGGTCTTCAATGGATTGCAAAAAACACCATAAATGTCAGCGGTGAAACCGCTGAAGCCGTTATCAGATTGATTGAGAGCCTCGAAGACAATGATGATGTACAAAATGTCTATACTAATGCTGATTTTGATGAAGGATCTTTAAAATAATTTTTTCTTACCCCTTACTTAATTGATTTTGTTATTTTTATATTAACTAAATGATAATACTCGGAGTAGATCCCGGGACTAATTATACCGGTTTCGGAATAATCAAAGCACAAAAGAATTCATTTACAAAAATTGTAAATGGATTGATAAAGCTTCCGTCAAATAAAACCATTACAGAAAAATTAGAAATTATTTACGGAGAGTTAGATAAACTGATCAAGGCATATCAGCCCGATGAGTTTGCAATCGAAACAGCTTTCTACGGGAAGAATGTTCAGTCAGCGATGAAAATAGGTTATGCACGCGGTGTTTCTCTGCTTGCAGCAGTTCATAATAAAATTCCTGCAAGCGAATATTCTCCGAGGGAAGTAAAGAAATCAGTAGTAGGGAACGGTGCAGCATCCAAACAGCAGGTGAGTTTTATGATCAGGTCACTGCTGAATTTAAAAAACACAAAAATGAAATTCGATGAGAGCGATGCTTTAGCGATTGCACTATGTCATGCCTTCAGAGTTCACCGGCTTACAGCTAAAAAAAAAGACTGGAAATCATTTATTGAAGCGCACCCTGAAAGAGTTGTGGGCTAAGTGCTCTGATTCATACCTGCCTGCTGGACAGGCAGGAATACGGTGACTTATTCTGTTCCTGATCTCGCTCCTGCCTGCCGGCAGGCAGGCTTATTCTTAATCATAATCCCACAGAGTAAGAGCAAGATTATGATTAAGATACGTCATCGTAATTAAGAATAGGTATACTAAGGAGTTTGATAATTAATATTTAGGAATTTCAAAATGATTGGCTACCTGTCCGGGAAAATAATTTCTTCAAAACCGACCAAAATAATTTTGGATGTAAACGGGGTCGGCTATGTAGTCAATATTTCAATAAATACATTTGAAAAAATAAGCGACAAATCTTCGGCTTCTCTTTTTATCTATACGCATGTAAAGGAAGATTCAATTTCGTTGTATGGATTTTACACCGAGTCTGAAAAAGAAATGTTCGAGCTGTTAATTTCAGTAAACGGGATAGGTCCGAAATTAGCGTTGAGCATTTTATCCGGCATACAGGTGGTTGATTTAACGAGTGCGATTACTTCAGGAGATATTTCGAGGATTATTTCAGTTCCGGGCATAGGCAGAAAAACAGCAGAAAGGCTGGTGCTCGAGTTAAGGACAAAGGTTGCAGATGTTTCAGTTGAAGGTGAAATGGACATTTCTTCAGGAATAAAAAAAGAAGCCGTGTCTGCTTTAACTACTCTGGGTTACAATTATAAATTTGCGGAAAAAGCCGTCAGGGAAGTATTTAACGCGGAACCAGCCAGTTCTCTTGAAGAGCTAATTAAGAAAGCCCTTGGAAAATTGAGCTAAAAAATTTTTTTTATTAATCCTGATTTAGCTATTGACAAACAGGTCAATATATCTTATGTTTATCCTCAGTTAAAAATGAACAATCAAGTATTTACATATAACCCAATGTGCACTACCACTACAATGTGTATGCTAATGACAACTCCCGCTATGGAGGTGAACGCTGGGTTATAGGTAATAAATAAAATTTAATTTAATATAAAAACCGGCTTCACCTCGAAGCCGGTTTTTTTTTGCACTAAATGAAAATCAAATAAATTGAAAGTGAGCAGAATATGAAAGCAGCGGACGAATCAGATAAAATATTTCCTGATCTATACAAACAGTTGAATGTGTTTTTAGTTGGTCCCGGGCACGTGGGCAGCACCCTGCTGAACCAGATCAACAGGCAGCTCGCAATGCTGAAAGAAAAGGATTCAACTGAAATTAAGATAATTGCTCTGGCGAATACTAAAAAAATGCTGTTTGATTCCAGTGGTATCCAATTGGCAAAATGGAAAGAAAATCTGTTAAGCTCACCCGATAAGACAAATCTTGATGCGTTTATAAACAGAATGTCTTCACTACCTCTTCCTAATAAAGTTTTTATAGATTGTACGGCAAGTGATGAAGTTGTAAAAAAATACAGATCGATACTGGAAAACGGAATCTCAATTGTGACCCCGAATAAAAGAGCAAATACTCAGGATTACGAATTTTATAATGAATTGAGAAAAACCGCAAAGAAAAGGAAGGTCAGATTTTTGTATGAAACAAATGTTGGTGCTGCTCTTCCTGTGATAGGTACGATAAAAGACCTTATATACAGCGGTGATGAGATAATAAAAATTGAAGGAATTCTTTCCGGCTCACTGAGTTATATTTTTAATTCGTATACAAATGGAAAACCTTTCAGCGAAATTGTCAGGGAGGCAAAAGAAAGAGGATATACTGAGCCGGATCCAAGGGAAGACCTCAATGGGCTTGACGTTGCAAGAAAGCTATTGGTACTTTCAAGAGAAATAGGTTTTAAAATTGAACTGAATGATATTGAAGTGGAAAGTCTGGTCCCTCCAATGAACAACTCTGAAAATGCAGAGAAAAATCTTTTTGAAGAATTAAAAAAACTTGATAAACACTTTGAAGCCAGAAGAAATGAAGCTGTAAAAAAAGGAAAGACGCTTAAATATGTCGCGACTCTGAGCAGCGAAAAAATTAAAGCCGGTCTGGAAGAAATTGATGTCGCACACCCTTTTTATAATCTGTCGGGCAGCGATAATATTTTTTCTATAATGACAAAATATTACAACCCTCAGCCTCTTGTAATTAAAGGACCGGGTGCCGGAACTGAAGTAACAGCTTCAGGAGTTCTATCGGATTTAATTAAAGTTTCGAATTATCTAAACTAGCAGCCTTAAAGAATGATGAATTTAAAAAATAATAAATGCATGTGTTGTTTCTGTATGATGTGTCATAAGGTATACGGAAGGACACTATAATTTAAAGGAGCCCTTCCCAACCTTTGAGAAGGGCAAAATATTGCAAGCAATGACATAAAATCATAAATAAATATTTAGCTCTTATCGAGAAAGGTTGAGGGAACAGGCCCTGTGAAACCTTAGCAACCGCCCCGGTACGATCGGGGGTCTTAGGTGCTAACTCCTGCCCGGTGCAGATTCATTTTTATCCGGGAAAGATGAGAGAAGAAGTTTAACAAAACCTCTTCGGTGATCTTTCCGGGGAGGTTTTTTGTTTATCAGAATTGATCGCTATGCGATAAGAATTTCAGAAGAAAAAATTCCATTTAAATAACTATCACAAACAAAATAAAGAGGTAAAGTCATGAGTACAAATGGGAAAGAACGCAGCTATAGATTCGAAACACTGCAGCTTCATGCAGGTCAGGAGCCTGACCCAACTACAGGCGCACGCGCTGTTCCGATCTATCAAACAACATCCTATAATTTTCAGGATGCACAGCACGCTGCAGATTTGTTCGGTCTGCAAAAATTCGGGAATATTTATACGCGAATTATGAACCCGACTACAGACGTTTTCGAAAAACGTGTAGCAGCACTTGAGGGCGGCATAGCTGGTCTTGCAACTTCTTCAGGACAGGCTGCACAGCTTCTTGCGATTACAACGATTGCACAGGCAGGCGAAAATATCGTATCAACAAGTCTTCTTTACGGCGGAACATACAATCAGTTTAAGGTTACTCTGCCGAGGCTTGGAATAAATGTAAAATTTGTGGATGGAGATTCGCCGGATGATTTCGAAAAATTGATTGACAAAAAAACCAAAGCGTTATACGTGGAATCAATCGGCAATCCTAAACTGAACGTTCCAGACTTTGACGAACTTTCAAGGCTTGCACACAGGTACGGCATTCCGCTTATCGTTGATAATACTTTCGGCGCTGCAGGTTATCTTGTAAGACCGATAGACCACGGCGCTGATATTGTTGTTGCGTCTGCAACAAAATGGATAGGCGGTCACGGCACTTCAATCGGCGGCGTAATAGTTGATTCAGGAAAATTTGATTGGGGCAACGGTAACTTCCCGATCTTTACCGAGCCTTCGCCGGGTTATCACGGACTTAATTTCAATGAAGTGTTCGGCAAAGATTCACAGTTCGGGAACATTGCATTTATAATCCGTGCGCGTGTTGAAGGCTTGCGCGATCTCGGACCGGCACTGAGTCCTTTCAACTCATTTTTGTTTTTGCAGGGACTTGAAACTCTTTCGCTGAGAATTGAAAGACATTCGCAGAACGGGTTTGCGCTAGCCAAATGGCTTGAGAAAAATCCCGCCGTCGAGTGGGTATGGTATCCGGGGCTGGAAAGCCATCCGTACCATAAATCAGCAAAAAAATATCTGAAGAAAGGTTTGTTCGGTTCAATACTTTCTTTCGGAATAAAAGGAGGAGCGGAAGCCGGGAAAGCATTTATAAATAATGTGCAGCTTTCAAGCCTTCTTGCAAATGTCGGAGATGCAAAAACTCTTGTGATTCATCCTTCGTCTACCACTCATCAGCAGTTGTCCGATCAGGAACAGAGAGAATCAGGAGTACTGCCTGAACAGATCAGAGTCTCGGTCGGTCTTGAGCATATTGATGATATTATAGAGGACTTCGATATCGCGATCAAAGCAGCGGTTAAAGAAAATGTAGCAGTATAATCAGGTGATCCTTTGAGGTCCGGTACAGTGACCTCAAAGGATCGTTCTTGTTAATTTAAAAAATATAGGAGAATAATTTATGTCATCAAATAATTTAAGGCAGATTCTTCTGCAAAAGATCGAAGAAATCCGGAAGAAGCCGGAAATATCCAAAACATTTTTTACATCTGAGACAGAACTTGTTGGAAATGTAAAGTGCCGTGCAAAGGTGAGGGATTTCAATTTTGATATTGATGAGCCGGAGGCTCTTGGAGGAGATAATACGGCTCCGAACCCGGTAGAATACATTCTTGCAGCGCTGGGTTCCTGCCAGGAAATTCTTTACGGGGCTTATTCCTCTGTTCTCGGAATTCCCCTCGAATCCGTTAAAGTTAATGTGAAAGGCACACTCGATTTAAAGGGGCTGTTCGGTCTGGATCCTGATGTCAAGCCGGGTTTCGGCAAGGTTTCTTATGAAACTTACATTAAAAGTCCGGCAGAAGAATCGGAGATCAAAAAGTTGATTGACACAGTAGAGAAGAATTGCCCCGTGCTTGATATTTTATCGAGACCAATACCTGTTGAAGGAAAGGTGAAAATAACTGGTACTGTTAATTCTGTTAATAAAAATAAAAGGAAAGAAGTTTTAGCTTAGACTTTTTCAGTACAGAAAGACATGACAAATTTTAAAGAACTTTATAACGAACAAAACCCGTTAAAGCTGCAGTCGGGAGAATTATTATTCCCTGTCAGGGTCGCATATCAAACCTACGGCAGATTGAATGATGAAGGAACAAATTCTATCCTTATATGCCATGCTTTAACGGGTAATGCTCACGCAGCAGGTATTGTTTCTGAAGATGAAACGGAAAGCTCGAAGGAGAACGAGTTTTTATTTAAGTATAATAATATGTTTCTCGGTAAGACCGGCTGGTGGGATGGGTTGATCGGACCGGGCAAAGCCTTTGATACTGAAAAATATTTTATTGTCTGTTCAAATATACTGGGAAGCTGCTACGGCACAACTGGTCCCTCTGACATAAATCCTTTGACAAATGAAAAATATAATCTTGAGTTTCCACTTGTTACGGTACGTGATATGGTAAAAGTTCAGCATAAATTGTTAAACTCACTTGGAGTGAATAAACTTGTTACAGTTGCGGGTGGTTCTCTGGGAGGTATGCAGGTTCTTGAATGGGGAATTATGTACCCGGATTTTGTAGAAACTTTAATACCAATAGCTGCGTCTGCAAAACATTCTGCGTGGAATGTTGCTTTAAATAAAGTTCAGCGAGCTGCGCTCTTAAATGGTTACAAGAAAAATGGCAGCAGCAGCTTTGAATTAAATGAGGACGGGCTATCACTTGCAAGGGAGATTGCAATGATCAGCTACAGGAGCGATATATCTTTTGAACAAAAGTTTGCAAGAAAAAGAAGCAATGAAAACACTTTCGACCTTCGCAACAAATTTGAAATTGAAAACTATCTTGATCACCAGGGGAAAAAGCTTGTAGATCGTTTCGATGCTGCAAGCTATCTTTACCTGACTTATGCAATGGACCTCCACGATGTCGGTTTTAACCGCGGCGGCGTTGAAGAAGCTTTGGGTGCGATTAAGGCTGATGTTCTGAATATTGGGATATCAACGGACATACTTTATCCTGCAAGGGAACAAAAGGAAATTTCAAAATTAATTTCACGATCAAAATATGAGGAAGTAATTTCGCAGCACGGTCACGATGCCTTTCTTATCGAGTTTGAACAAATGGAAAGGATGATAAAAAATTTCCTTGGATAGGCTGTATTCAACTATCGACTCTTTTCAGTCTTGCAGTATGTTTCTCAATATAAGCTTTTATATTGACAAAATAATCTTCGAGTGTAGGTTTTAATAAATAGATTTGATTGATTCTTTCAGCATTTTCATCAGGTTCATCTTCGTACTCGTGAGCTAAAGCATTTCTCTTCTCTCTAAGTTCAAGCCATTTATCAAAATCTTCAATTACTCCTATTTGTTCGAGCCTATCAAACATATCAATAAATGATTTCCCCTCAACGGATTCACCCAAGAAAAGCAGAGCCGCTCTTATCAGCCTCTGACCAATAGCATCCTGTGATTTTGAGAACCGATAAAGATATTGATCGATATGTTCAATTTCGACATCGCTAAGATTACTGTACTTTGCCCCATTCAGAGGTATTGAGGGTTTTATTTTTTTCATAGGCGTAATTAAGCCTTGTCAGATGCTTTTCACATTCTGTGATAGCAGACTCTAACAATGATTTGGTTTTATTCATAACCGCACGCCTTCGCTCCTGGCAACTTTATAAATATCCTTATCATATTTGAAATTATTAATAACAACGTCAATCTTACGATCGCCTATAATCTTTTTCAGTTCAACTATCAGTTTAATTTTTTTGTTAAAGATTTCGTTTGTTTCATTAGTCTCAATATATAAGTCAATGTCGCCGCCTTTTTTGTTATCGCTTACTCTTGAACCAAATAAGTAAACACGTGCATTATCGCCGAATAACCCGGCAGAGCATTTCTTTATTGCATCAATATGTTCTTTTTTCAATCTCATATATGCATTTATTTCGTTTTTCACATGAATATGTGGAGGTTCACCTTTATCAGCACTAAAGAAAACAAAGGAGAATGCTCCTTCTGTAAAATAGTTGGCACAAAATATATATAATTTAATTACTAAACTACTCTGCAATTTAACTTTGCAACTCCTGTTAGTTTTGCAGCTATTAAATCCCCGGGGACTACTTTGCTTACGCCTTTTGGAGTACCTGTAAAAATTAAATCACCTTTTTCCAGAGTCATTAAAGAAGAAATATATGCTACAATATGAGGAGGTTTAAAAATCATTTTATTAAGCAGATCCTTCTGTTTTGTAATCCCATTAACTGACAGTGATATTTCTTCATTTAGAGTTAGTTTATAATCCTTTTTTAAAATGAAATCTGAAATCACAGCAGAAGTGTCAAACCCTTTAGCTATTGTCCAGGGATGTCCTTTCTTTTTTAATTCGCTTTGCACGTCACGCAAAGTCATATCCAGCCCAACGCCGTAACCTTCGATTGCTTCTTCAGCCCGATCTGTATCAGCGTTTTTGATCGTCTTTCCGATCAGCAGTACCAATTCAACTTCGTGGTGCATATCGTTGGAATAAGGGGGGTGGATGATTTTGTCTCCCGAATAAATAATTGCAGAACTAGGTTTCAGGAAGATAACAGGTTTTTCAGGAATTTCGTTTCCAAGCTCGCGTGCGTGCTCTGCATAATTTCTTCCAACGCAGACTATTTTTCCCACAGGAATTTTCTTTAGCGAATTTTTTATGGTGATAGATTTCATTTTTTTGCTCTCAATTTCAGCATCAGTTTTCAGTTTTAAAAATTTTTATAGTTAAACTTAAGGAATATTTTTGAATGCACATAGAAAAGAATATGCTGAAAACAGGGGAGATAAAATAAATTTTTCAGGTTTTTTGTTTTTTCTTTTTCGCAGCGGGGAAAAGAACATTGTTTAAAATTAATCTGTACCCGGGTGAATTTTTATGAAGCGAAAGATCAGTTGGCGGATCGCCGACTTCATGCTGATAATCTTCAGGATCGTGCCCGCCGTAAAAAGTAAAAGTGCCTCTCCCAAAATTTCCGTGAATGTATTTTACCTGATCGGTTCCGTTACGTTTTGCAAGTATGGTCACATTCTTTTTAATAACTTCTTCATGGAACATAGTTGTTTGACCCATAAACCCACGGATAACATTAACGTGGTCCTGCGTGAGCATTGTTGGGACCGGATCGTATTTTGCTGAAAAATCAAAAAGAGTGAAATAATCATTATTATAATTTCCGATTTCAGCAGGCTGTACATCTATATTGCTGTATTCATAAACATAAGGGTTCATTTCGAGTTTGAAATTTGTGAACGCAAGTGTGTTTGAAAAATCGAGCTTTGCCTGTGCATCAGGGTCAGGCGGATCACCATCGTACATTTTATCGCAAATGTCATCGTTGTGTGCAGCGAGAGCGATGTCGAAAGAATCTGTAGCCGAGCACATCGCAAAAAGAAAGCCGCCATTGCCGACATAATTTTTAATATCTTCTGCTACAGCTTTCATCATATCTGAAACTTTTTTGAAGCCGTTCTTTTTTGCATCCTGTTCATAGAGCATCTGCTGGTCTATGTACCATTGCGCATTGCTGAAGCTCGCATAAAATTTTCCGTATTGCCCGGTAAAATCTTCGTGATGCAAATGAAGCCAGTCATATTTTGAGAGATCGCCCCTGAGGATTTCATCATTCCATATTTTTGTATAAGGAATTTTTGCATACTCAAGAGCCATAGTTACAGCATCGTCCCAGGGCTGAAAACCCGGCGGAACAAAAACTGCGATCTTCGGAGCCTTTTCAAGCCGGACAACATCCATATTCTGATCATCGCTTTGCACAAAAGAATAAATTTTTGCCGCTTCTGAAGCAGATAAAACATCAAACGCTACGCCCTCTACCCTGCATCTGTTGGCTATTTTATCCGTGTAATCTATCATAAACGAACCGCCCCTGTAATTTAAGAGCCAATCAGCTTTTGCACCATCTAAAAGAGCGTTGTAAGTAATACCGTAAGCCCTCAGGTGGTCTGTCTGTTTCAAATCCATGTAGATCAGAATTTTGGATTGTGAGAGAAGAAAATCAGCAGAAAGAATGAAGAGTAAAAAAATTTTCCTGAGCATTCGGAAGTCCGGTAAAAAATTTCAGGCGGTCTTTTAGATCGCCCAAATCAAAAAATCTTTATCTGTTTGAAAGTAAAGCTATGCTGATTTCCTGTCAGCTTCAAGGTAAATCGGTTCGTCACCGAATTCAACAACATCTTTTGTTATAATGCACTTGTCAACTTTTTCTTTATCAGGCAGATTATACATAATATCAAGCATAAATTCTTCTACAATTGATCTCAGTGCCCGTGCACCAGTTTTTCTTGCAATAGCTTTTTCAACAATAGCCTGGATTGCAAACGGGTCAAACTCAAGCTCAACGCCTTCAATCATAAATAATTTTTTGTACTGTTTAAGAATGGCATTCTTTGGTTCAGTCAGAATGCTTTTTAGTGCATCCTCCGAAAGGGACTGCAAAGGGGCGACTACAGGAATTCTTCCAATCAATTCCGGTATGAGCCCATAGCGTAAAAGATCTTCGGGTTGAATAAATCTAAGTACGTCATCGTCATCCTTTTTAGATTTTATATTAGAAGAAAACCCCATCCTGTTTTTATTAATTCTTGCGGCAATTATTTTATCAATTCCATCGAAAGCTCCGCCGACAATAAATAAAATATTTTTTGTATTAATATTTATCAGGCTTTGTTCGGGATGCTTCCTTCCTCCTTTTGGCGGAACGCCGGCGATTGTTCCTTCCAGGATTTTTAACAAAGCCTGCTGAACGCCTTCACCGGAAACATCTCTTGTTATTGATGCGCTTTCGCCTTTGCGCGCAATTTTATCTATCTCATCAATATATACAATTCCTTTCTGTGCTCTTTCAAGATTATAGTCCGCAGCCTGCAGTAAATGAACGAGGACTGTTTCAACATCATCGCCTACGTAGCCTGCTTCAGTTAAAGTAGTAGCATCAGCAATTGCAAAAGGTACATCAAGAATTTTTGCAAGTGTCTGAGCGAGCAAAGTCTTTCCTACTCCGGTTGGTCCGATTAAAAGAATATTGCTTTTCTCGATTTCAACATCTTCTAATTCAAAAAAAGATGAGCGGGTGTTGATTCTTTTATAATGATTGTAAACAGCAACGGCAAGAGTCTTCTTCGCTTTTTCCTGCCCGATCACATATTCATCAAGAGTTCTTTTAATTGTTTCGGGAGTGTGCTGCATGGAGAATTTTGATTTCGCATTGGAATAAGCAGCGAGGTTATTTTTAAGTATATCAACGCTGCTGCCTATACAAATATCGCAAATGTATACGTCCGGTCCGGCGATCATGCTGCCGACCTCGCTTCCATCCCGCCCGCAGAACGAACATTTCACAATTCTGTTCCCGCCAGAAGTAGATTGTTTTTTACTCATCAGATACCTAGCTCAGTTTATTTTTTAGTGAAACAATAGTCTTTCTTACCTCATCAAGATAGATTGAGTTTGGAAATTTAGCAAGTAAATTTTCATATATTTCAATTGCTTTAGCTATGTCTTTCAATCCAAATTGATAGGTTTTTGCTTCTAAATATAAAGCTTTATCTGCATAAATGTTTTTCCCATTTTCATCAGCTATTTTAGAAAACTTCATCACAGCAGTTTGCAAGCTGTCCATTGCCAGATCCATTTCAGCATCACGTACCTGTGCGAAGCTGCTTAAAATAAAAGCCTGCGGATTTTCAGATATTTTTTTATAAAGCTCTGCTGCCTTATCAAATTTCATTTGTTCGGCAAGTAATTCTGCTTCAGCAAAATTTGCAAGGTCTGCTGAATCATTTTTTGCAGCGTTCAATAAGAGAGAAAGCTGGAGCGCATCATTTGCCGAATTGTCCCCCGGATCGTTGATTATTTCCGCGAGAATATTTTTTGATTTCTCAAAATCGTTTTTGTAAAAACTGATCTTTGCCAGTCCGAATTTAGCCTGATTTTTTTTATCAAGCGGACTTTTCTTATTCTCTACAACCTTTGAAAATTCAAGCACAGCCTGATCCAGATTTCCGGTTTGAATAAAAATATTTCCTAACCCGATATAAGCATCAAGAGCAAGAGGCGAAGATGGCGAAACGGAAATAATTTTGTTAAAATATTTTTCAGCTTCGGCAGGATCATTTTTTCTTTTAAAGGCTAAGTTTCCAATTCTGTAATAAGCCTCATTAGTTATTTCTGAATTTGAATAAAGGAGTGTAATATCAGAAAAAGCTTTGATTACTTTGTCAATTTTATAAGCAGCAATTACTCTCGGCTGTGAATAAGGTTTCCAGTCGTTTGAATTCAGTGTGCTGTCGTCATTCAGAGATGCTTCAAGAGTTTTTGCGTACCCTAATTTTGCACTTGAGATAAAAGGTGAATTCGGGAAATGTGAGATTACATCATTATAAACTTCAGCGGCTTTTGAATATTGTTTTTCGCCCATCAGGTAGTTTGCGAAATTAATAAGCTGATATCCCTGGCGGTCTTGTTCCCGCTCGATGTTATTATAAAGATCGTAAGCTTTATCGTAATCCTTTGCTTCTTTATAAAGAGCAGCTAAAAGGTATTTAAATTCTATTTTTTTATTTTTCCATTCCTTCACTACGTTGATAGTTTGCTCAAGAGCGCCGGGCTTGTTTATGAATGCAAAAATTCTGCCCTGTATTGCAGTAAGCTGTGACGGCTCTTCAGCTATGATTGTGCAGTATTCTTCAGCAGCTTTCCTGAATTGCATAGTGAGCGAGTAAAGATTAGCAAGGTCGTATGAAAAATAAATTTTATTTTGCGAAGCCGCTTTGCCCTTCTGCAGATATTCAATAGCTTTATCAAAAGCTCTTCGTTCGATGGCATAATTGGCAAGTATTCTATAGCTGATATCTTTATTTGGAATTTTGTTAACTGAGCTGTCCCATATCTCAAAAGCTTTTTTATCATTACCCCTTAAGTAGTAAGTAGAGCCAAGCAGCCCGTAAAGATTTATATCCTGCGGGTAAATTTTTATCCTGTCTTCTATAAGAGCAATTGAAGATCCGTATTGTTTAAGCTGGATATAAGAATTATTAAGACCGTCGAACACCTGGTAATTATCCGGCTGCGTTTTATGAAGCTCTTCAAAAATTTGTCTTGCCTTATCGTATTGACCGCCCTGCAGAAAAGACTGTGCAAGCACGTACTTGTTGTTAAAATCATTTTGCTGCTGGGCGAAAACAAGCAGGCTTGTGAAAAATAATATTAATATTGTTCTAAGCATTGTGCACAAAAATACGAAAGAAACAGAAGCGCTCACAAGGTAATAATAGAGAAGGGTAATGAAAATATCGATTTGAGGTAAAATAATTCCTTGAAATTAAAAGAATTAAACCCGCTGCTGCGAAAACAGCGGGCGCGTGGTTTATAAACCGAGCATCAAAAACAGTCCGTAAGAATATTTATTTAGAACCCTTTGCAAGCTTAAAAACTATAGGTATTACAATTCTAACTTTTACTGGTATGTTATTATTCATTGCAGGGGTAAACTTTAATTTTTTTAGCACATCAACAGCAGCCTCATCACAGCCGCTGCCAATACCTTTTAATACTTTTGCCTCCACAACGTTTCCTTTTTCATTAACTTTAAGCGAAACCATTACCCTGCCCTCTATGCCGGCTTTTTTTGCAATTTCGGGATAATGTAAATTTTTCGTAATTGCTTCAATGCCTCCGATTATTTGCGGCATTTTTTCGGCAAAGTCTCTGTAAGCGCTATAACTCCACTTGAAGTAATATTTAGCAGGCTGGTTATCTTTTTTTGCGATATTATATTTTTCTTTAGAAAGAATATCTGCAATGATCTTTGCAATTTTTTCATCAGTAGCGCTGATTATTATAATTTTATCCGGCTTGCCGGATTCATTAATGAACATTTGAAAATCACACTTCGCATTGTCGCTTACTATAAGTTTATCTTCATTCAGCTTGTTATCGAGCTTAGAGTAAACTTCACTTTCAAAATTGGACGCAGGTAAGTCTGACGGATTATCTGCCTGGTCAGTGGTGAGATAATTTTCATTACTCAGATTAATTATTTCAACTTTGCTTTCTTTCTTTTCGCAGCCAGTTATAAAAAGAAAAAGAAGACTAAATAACATTAACTTTTTCATATCAGCCTCATAATTTTTTTGCTGTTATTATTATTTGGTTATTGTAAATTCCTTTGATCTCAGCCGCAGGCAAGGGATTTAATATTGACTGAATTATTTCTTTCTGCTGCTGCAGGTCTTTATATATTTTATTTACATCCTTGCGGTAATTATTTACTTCAGTGTAGTAGAAGATGCTTATAAATAGAAGGAGTAGTATTAAAGGATAAACAAATAGCGGATTGACTTTTTTCCTGAATATGTTTTGTCTTTCTTGATGAAATATCTTGTGGAATATTTTCTCTTCAAGCTGCGGCGGGAAATCTTCATTCATATTTTCTGTGACGGATTTCAGCAGATGAAGTCTTTTGAAATAATTCCTTCCCTTCTCATCACCTGAAAGAGAAATGAACATCAATGATTCCTGCTCACTGGTTAATTCATCATCGAAATACAGGTCAATCATATTCTGTAAATCTTTGTTTTCCATTTTTGCCTCGTGTTCATTCAATTATTTTTGATAATTTTATTATTAGTTTCTTCCGTGCCTTGAACAATCTGCTTCTGACTAAGTTCTCATCTATTTCCAGAATCCCCGCTATTTCCTTGTAGCTTAAATTTCCGAATTCTTTAAGAATAAAAATTTCTTTCTGATCAGCAGGGATATTATTCAGCTCTGCCTGGACTTTTTCTTTCAGGTCAGCCATTTCAAGTATTTCAATAATATCATAATCCGATTCGATCTCAATTTCGTCCGCATCTTCAACATCAAATTCATCAGGGTGAGTATTTTTCTTCCTGTAAAAATTAAACGCTTCATTCCTTGCAGTTTTGAAAAGCCAGCATTCGATGCTGTCCTTGCTTTCAATTTGCCCGATATTTTCAAATAGCTTTAAAAAAACATTCTGAGTAATATCTTCAGTGGTCAGCCTGTCTGAGGTCATTTTTAACAAATAATTATATACCCGTTTTTTGAAGCGGTTGAACAGGACAGTAAACTCGATTATTTGAGAAGAATTGTTCTTCAAAATATTTTAATTTGTTTCTATTAATAAAGACACACCAGTATATAAAAAGTTGCTGAAAGTGGAAAATTATTATAAAGAAGTATTTTGAAGGAATTTAGTCTTTGTAGTAATGGGAAGTCTTTTGCTTTACGAACGCAGCCGGTAAAATGATTTTATTACCGGCTGCAAACTTTATTTTGCACTTACTTTGATATTATTTAGTTCTACCTTAACAGTACCATTTTTTTTGTCTCTGAAAAATCACCTGCCTGTAGTTTATCTGAATGGATCATTATACGATAGAAGTACACACCGTTGCTTAAACCCGAAGCATCGAAGTTAACTTCATAAACACCGGGGTTCTGTTCTTTGTTTATGAGCTTCATAACCTCACTGCCCAACAGGTTGTAAATAGTTAGTATTACTTTGCTTCGCTCTTTAATCGCGTAACCTATCTTTGTTGAAGGATTAAAAGGGTTCGGATAGTTCTGGTAAAGTTTGAATTGTTTTGGAGAAGTCAGATTTTCATTTTCAATCGCCGTAACATTTGGCCACTGAATATCTGTAAAGTTTGTGTTGTGCGTAAAATTTAGTGAAGTATCACCGGAGAAGGTTTTAAAATTTAGTCTCCACGTATGGTCTGTAGGAGGAGCATTGTATGATTTATTACCATTGAAGTCAGCATAAAAATCTACATTGTATTCTGTATTTAATTCAATTCCCGGGGTTGAAATATTAAAATTTGCAGACTTAATTGAATCAACTTTTACCCGATCAATTTCTTTTGTTGTGGCGACATTTACAACGCGTAGTTCAAAGAGCTGATTCAGGTGAGGCGTCATACCTGTAAAATTTATTGTCAGTGCGTATTGCCAGTTAATGTCGGTGAAACTTGTATTGTGAGTAAAGCTGAGTTCATCTGTGCCGTTGCCTGCTGCATTGTCGAGGCTTAATCTCCAGGCATGATCTGCGGGGGGTTTGTCATACAAGCCATTTGCATTCTGGTCTGCAAAAAAATCAACAAAGTAGCTGTGAGCAGCAGTAACAGCATTGACCACAACATCAAAATCTGCATTTGCTATCGTGACTTTCGTCCTGGCAGTTTCCCTGAGCGTACCTTTATCAATGACCCTGAGGTATAAATCCTTACCCACGTGCGGTGTCATGCCCGTAAAATGTACAGTAAGATTTTCAGCGTAGAGATCGGTCAAAGCAAATATGAACAGGCTGTTAAGTAAAATAAGCAGCCTGTTGAACAAAGGTAATCTATTATGTTTCATGATGCACCTCTAGTTTATGATATGTTTAATTATTCAAGGCTCCATTATCAATCCATTTTGATATCGAATCTATGGTTGCATCGCTGAGTTTATTGCCGTTCAGGGGCATTCTTGGTGAGATTTCCCCTTTTAGAATTTTTATAAGCAGACTTTTTGAGCTGCTGTCAGGCAGCACTCTCTTGAAGTCCGGGAATAAAAAACTTTGGACGTTAACAAGATTGCTGTATGCTTTCCCTTCCACTAACAGCAGATTAGCTTGTGTTCCTGAATCTCCATGACAGTTGGATAAGGCGCAGGTTGTGGTAAAAACTTTTTTCTGAATATCGCTGAATTGACTATTGGGGACTGAATTATCTGTTATGGGACCCGGTCCTGTGGCAGTGTCTTTAGAGCAGCCCCAATATGCTAAAAGGAGTAGATATAAAGAAAAGCTGCAAAGTTTTTTCATAGTTTTTACTTTTTTAGTTAGTAATAAGTGTTGTAGAAAAGTGACAGGCAAAAAAATGGTACCGTCCTGCTATAATTTACTCACATAAATATTGTCGTGATTGCTTTGGCAGGAAGAGAATGTCTATCGTTTTTGCTGAAATTGTTAGAACTGATAAGCTTTTTATCGGATTTTGTTCATTGATTAAGAGACCTTTCCTCCGTACTTTTACACTTCAATTAGTCATAAATATGAAAAGAATTTTAATATTAGGCTCAACTGGTTCCATAGGGATAAATGCACTTAATGTGATAAAACAATTTCCCGGGAAATTCCAAATAGAAGCTCTTACTGTTAATACAAGGATAGATCTTCTTGAACCACAGATTGATGAATTCAAACCGCGTCTTGTAGTGGTAAAGGATGATAAACTTGCCCTTGAGCTGAAGAAAAAAGTAAAAGGTAAATGTGAGGTTCTAAAGGGTATTGAAGGACTGTGCGAAGCTGCGGCAGAATGCGATTATGATATTCTTATCGGTGCGATGGTTGGGTTTGCAGGATTAGCACCGACTGTTGAGGCGATAAAAAGAGGGAAACGAATCGCCCTTGCAAATAAGGAAACACTTGTCGTTGCCGGCGAACTTGTAACAAGTTTGTGCAGGAAACACGACACTGAGCTTATCCCCGTTGATTCGGAACACAGCGCAATCTATCAGTGTCTCGTCGGAGAAAATATTAATGAAGTTGAAAAAATAATTCTCACTGCATCAGGCGGACCATTTCTGAATAAAACAAAATCAGAGCTTAGTAATGTTACGGTAGACGAAGCGCTGAATCACCCTAACTGGAAAATGGGAAATAAAATTACCATAGACTCGGCTTCGATGATGAACAAAGGACTGGAGGTAATTGAGGCACATTGGTTGTTCGGCCTGCCGAAAGAACGGATCAAAGTTTTAATTCACCCTCAATCAATAGTTCATTCAATGGTTCAATTTGTTGATGGCTCAATAAAGGCACAGATGGGAATACCTGATATGAAACTTCCTATTCAATATGCATTGACTTACCCTGAAAGATTTAAAAATAACTTCGAAAGAGCAGACCTTCCGAAAATTAGCAGCCTTACTTTTTTTGAACCCGATTTTGATAAATATGAATGTTTAAAACTCGCTTTCAACGCACTTGAAGTTGGCGGAACTTCACCCTGTATTATGAATGCTGCTAACGAAGTTGCCGTTGATAAATTTTTAAAAAGAAAAATAAAGTTTTCACATATACCGGAGCTGATTGAAACTGCATTAAACAAAATGGAAAATCACAAGGCACCGGATCTTGATGCAATTTTTGAATGTGATAAAGAAACCAGGGAATTTGTAACTAATTTGAAATAACAGGAGAATTTCACTTAATGGATTATGTAATTTATTTTGCGGTAACGATTGGAATACTGGTGTTCATTCACGAGTTTGGTCATTTTATAGCTGCAAAATCCTGCGGTATGCGCGCCGATGTTTTTGCTATCGGCTTCGGCAAAAGATTGTTTGGCTGGAACAGGATCAATGGATTTACCTTTGGAGATCTTCCCGAAAATTTTGACGGAGGCGGGCATACAGATTACAGGCTGAGCCTTCTTCCATTGGGCGGTTATGTGAAAATTGCCGGAATGGTTGATGAAAGCTTTGATACTGATTTTGCTGATAAGGAACCGCAGCCCTATGAATTCAGGGCAAGACCGGTTCATCAGAAAATAATTGTGATAACCGCAGGCGTGCTGATGAACCTGCTTTTAGCATTCATGGTTTTCTGGGGATCAAATTTTTTCCAGGGAAAACTCGTAACGAAAACCACAACAATAGGCTATGTTGAGCCTCATTCCTCTGCTGACTTGCTTGGTTTCCGCACCAACGATAAGATTTTATCCGTGAATGGAAAAACCGTTAACGACTGGGAAGACCTGAGGACGGCAATTTTTGTTAATAATATCGGCGAGAATTTAAATATATCTCTTGAAAGAAACGGTAAAACCGAAACGATCAAAATCCCGCGGTCAAAAATTCCGGATAACGAAGATCAAAGTATGTTCCTTATCCCTTCCGGTATCAGACCTGCAGTTGGCGATGTTTTTAAAGATTCTCCTGCCATGAAATCAGGAATAAAACCAGGCGACATTTTATTAGATCTGGATAATACTCCTCTTTACAGCAGAAAAGAAACCATAGACATAATTGAAAGCAATAAAAACAAAACGATCCCTCTCGTTGTGCTGCGGGATAAAGACACTCTGAAGCTTGCTGTAACACCTGCTGAGAATGGAAAGATTGGTGTTGCTATTGGACAAGCATTTACTGGTCCTGTGGAATATAAAAAATACGGGTTCTTCGAATCATTTTATTACGGCTGGAAAGATGTTGTTAATATAACCGGGCTTACGTTTTCGATGATGGGTAAGGTGATCCATGGAAAGATCGCTTTCTCAAAAGCTTTCGGCGGACCTGTGAAGATAGCACAATATGCTGCTAAATCTGCTGACAACGGACTTACAAGCTTTCTTTATTTTCTTGCCCTGCTGAGCCTCAGTCTTGCAATAATTAATATTCTGCCTTTTCCTGTTCTTGACGGCGGGCATCTTTTAATAATAATAATTGAAGCGTTATTTAAAAGAGAAATTCCTGTGAAGGTAAAAATTGCAGTTCAGAATGTGGGATTTGTTATTCTTTTGCTGCTTATGGCTTTTATCGTTTATAATGATATTATGACTCTGTAGAGGTATAAGGGAGATAGTAGTTTAAACCTTATACCTTAAACCTTATACCCTATACCTTTTGGGATAAAAAACCACACGCTATACACCCGCTCATCATTTTATTAAACCTTTGATAATAAAATTTCCGCCACTGTTAAGCTACTGCTCTAATTTTGCCATCGTATTTGATTTGCTGGTTGTCATAAGATCGAAGATGAATGTAACAGGATTGAGATAACGATTATTCAGGGTTAGCAAATTTTTTTTAAGCAGAGATACGATTATATTAATGTTAAAGAACAAGGCTCCTTTTTATAATTACGAACCTTCTTTTGAGCGCACAAACCTGGTGTTGAAGGAAGATAATCAAAGCGAGATGAAAAGAAAAAAAGTATATTGGCTGAGCCAGATAAGCGGCTGGACTCTTATTGCTGTGGTTAACCTGATTATTTATGCTTCGTTTAACGAGCTTACCTTCAGCAGGCTTTGGGTTGCGATTTATTTAAGCTTCACCGGTGTTTGCTTTACTCATATTTACAGAAGCATAATCGAGAAAAAAAACTGGCTTTCGCTTCCGCTTAAACAAATTATACCGCGTGTACTTTTAGCCAGTGTTATTATTGGTACTTTGATGCTGACACTGATTTATGCTGTCAATTTTTCGACTGGAATTTTTCACTGGCAAAAATTCAGGATCGGCGCATTTATTTTTAATGACTTTAATTTCAGCAGCATTATTCTCGTTTGGGGCTTGATTTATTTTTCCGTTCATTATTTTGAAAATTATAAAAAGGCTGAGATTGAAGCTTTGATATGGGAAGCTGCAGTTAAAGATTTTGAATTGAAAACCTTAAAGTCACAGTTAAATCCTCATTTTATGTTTAACGCATTGAACAGCATTCGCGCACTGATACAGGAAGATCCGAAAAGCGCACAAACAGCAGTAACTAATCTCTCGAATATCCTGAGATATTCACTCAGGATCGAACGACTGGAAACAGTTTCTCTCGAAGATGAAATGCAAACAGTTGCAGATTATCTTGCGCTTGAAGCAATAAGGTTTGAGGAAAGACTTAAATATAAAATTATTCTCGACCCGGCTTCGCTGAAATTTGAAATTCCGCCAATGATGGTTCAAACTCTTGTTGAAAACGGTATCAAACACGGAATTTCAAAAAGAAGGGAGGGCGGGGAGATTTCGATTACAACAAGTGTTAATGATTCAAAATTAAAAATAGAAATCAGGAACAGCGGACAAATGGACTCAGGCTTGTTACAAAATGCAAAAGGTTTTGGGATAAGCAATACAAAGCATCGCCTGAGCCTGCTTTACGGAGAGAAAGCTTTTTTTTCAATTAAAAATTATTCTGCAAATGAGGTAGTAGCAGAATTAATAATTCCAACCGGAGGTTCAAATTTATGAAAGCTTTAATAATTGATGATGAAAGATTAGCACGTGTGGAACTTAAGAGGCTTTTATCACCACACAAAGAGATAACCATTGTTGGTGAAGCGGTAAATGTAGACGATGCACTTAACAAGATTACTGAACTAAACCCTGACCTGCTGTTTCTTGATATTCAAATGCCGGGCAAGAATGGATTTGAGCTGCTCGAAGAACTCGACAGTGTTCCAATCGTTATATTTACAACTGCGTACGATGAATATGCACTGAAGGCATTCGAATACAATGCACTCGATTATCTTTTAAAGCCTATCGAGCCAAAACGTCTTGAAGAGACTATTAAAAAAGTAATTGAGAGAAACAAGAAAGATACTGCCGCCGCTACCGAGCAGCCTGTGCTCAAAGATGAAGACCAGATCTTTGTGAAAGACGGCGAGAAATGCTGGTTCGTAAAACTTTCTTCAATAAGGCTGATGGAATCAGAGGGCAATTATGTCAGATTATATTTTGATGATAATAAACCCCTTATTCTCCGAACATTGAATTACCTGGATGAAAGATTAGATGGCAAGACTTTTTTCCGCGCAAGCAGAAAACACATTATAAACTTAAAATGGATTGAGAGCATTGAACCCTGGCTTAACGGAGGTCTGCTTGTCAAATTAAAAGGCGGAAACAAAGTTGAAGTTTCAAGAAGGCAATCCATAAAATTTAAAGAAATGCTGAGCCTCTGATTTTTTTCTTCCTATGAAGTAAAGAGAATTACCAGAAAGTAATTATTCAAATAAAAAATCTGTGTAAATTCCAGCTCGGGCGAGCGGAGCATTAAATCCGCGTCATCGGTGTTCTATTTTTCAAAAGAATATTACTTCTTGGTCAGCCTCTCACATTTTTCCAGACAAACCCGCTACAATTTTTCCATATTTATACTTATCTTCTATAAACTATTTTCAGTTTCATTTCTAATTGAATAAAGGGATTTCATTTGATCTCATTGAAAGATTTTTTCAGGAACCCTGAGAGCACAGGTTATTCTCTGTCACCGAATGGGGAATACTTTGCTTTTATGATGCCCTGGGAAAACAGGCTGAATGTTTTTGTAGAAAAAATCGGGGACGATGAAATAATCCGCGTTACCAATGAAACGCTGCGCGATGTTGCCGAATATTACTGGGCAAATAATGAAAGGATCGTTTACCTGAAAGATAATGCAGGGGATGAAAACTTCAGACTGTTTGCAGTAAATATTGATGGCTCAAATAATACAGACCTAACCCCCTTTGAAAAAGTTACTGTAGAAATTATTGATGATCTTGATGAGAATGATGAAGAAATGATCATAGCGATGAACAAACGCGATGCAACACTTTTTGATGTTTACAGGATAAATGTTATCTCCGGGAAAATGGAACTGGTAGCTGAAAATCCCGGCAACATAACCTCCTGGCTTACAGATCACGAAGGAAGACTGAGAATAGCAATGACGACTGATGGTGTTAACTCAAGCCTACTTTACCGTAAAGCTGAAAGTGAAGAGTTTAAATTAATTACAACCTGTAATTTTAAAGAAGCCCTTCAGCCTTTAATGTTTACTTTTGATAATAAGTTTATTTACGCTCGTTCAAATATAGGGAGAGACAAAGCCTCGATTGTAAAATATGATGTAGAAAATAACAGGGAACTTGAGCTGGTATACGAACACTCCGAAGTAGATGTTGATGAACTTTTAAGTTCTAAAAAAAGAAAAACTATTACAGGTGTTTCCTTTATTACAGGGAAAAGAAATTATTATTTCTTCGACGAACAAAGAAAAGAACTTCAGGAACGCCTTGAAAAAAACCTGCCTGGCTATGAAGTTGTTATAGCCGATCAGAATAAAGATGAAGATAAAATTTTAGTGAGAACCTACAGCGACAGGTCACGCGGGGCGTATTATTTTTACGACCTGGCAGCAAATGAATTTTTAAAGATTGCGGATGTTAGTCCATGGCTCGAAGAAAATTTATTGGCTGAAATGAAACCGATAAAATATAGATCAAGAGATGGATTGGTGATCAATGGATATTTGACTCTTCCTCCCACCAGTGAACCCAAGGATCTTCCTTCAGTTATAATTGTTCACGGAGGTCCGTGGGCACGAGACTGCTGGGGATTCAATCCCGAGGTTCAATTTCTTACAAGCAGAGGATACGCTGTGCTGCAAATAAATTACAGAGGTTCATTGGGCTACGGCAGAAAATTCTGGGAAGCTGGCTTCAGGGAGTGGGGCAGAAAAATGCAGAACGATATTACCGATGGAGTTAACTGGCTGGTTTCTGAGGGAATAGCAGATAAGAATAAAATTGGAATTTACGGGGGTTCATACGGAGGGTATGCTGTTCTTGCGGGCCTTGCTTTTACTCCTGAATTATATGCCTGCGGTGTTGACTATGTAGGTGTGTCAAATCTTTTTACTTTTATGGATTCTATCCCGCCTTATTGGAAACCTTATCTTGATATGTTCCATGAGATGGTCGGTGACCCTGAAACCGACAGAGATATATTTAAAGAAACATCTCCTGTTTTTCATGCAGATAAAATAAAGGTGCCGCTGCTTATTGCACAGGGGGCTAACGATCCTCGTGTTGCAAGAACAGAGTCTGACCAAATAGTTGATGCACTCACTAAAAGAGGAATTGATGTACCGTATATTGTAAAAGATAATGAAGGGCATGGTTTCCACAACGAAGAAAATAAATTTGAATTTTACAGAGCTATGGAAGAGTTTTTAGGCAGGCATCTGGGCGGAAAGGTTGAGAACGTTAAATAATTATTGTGTCTTTTCTACAATTTTCTTTTTCTTCCACATTATCAGCAGATCGATTAATAATAAAGTGAAGAAAGGAATATACTGCAGAAGCAGTACGAACAGATATTCTTTCCATACTGTACCGAGAGGAGTAAAGTTTGAAAAATTAATCGTGAAGAGTAAGCTTGTTACTGAATAGAAATTATACAAAGGGTTGAGCGCAGCTATCCAGCCAAGATACCACGGGTATAACGTTGTGCTGAAAATTATAAGAGCAATAAAAATTCCGTATGCCGCTTTTGTGAAGTCTTTATAAAAATATGAGATCAGCCCCACAGTAATGATAAATAGTCCTGCACAAATTAATCTTGAATTTTCAGGGCTAAAAAAATTATGTTTGAGCAGGTAATAGACCGAACTGTTGAACTCCCATTTCTTTAAATATGTAATCAACGAAGTAAAGACGGAATAATCTTTATAAATAAACGGTGTGTAGAAAACCATCACGATAAGTATAAAATTAAAAAAGAAACGATAGAAAGTTTTCCTGTCCATTCTTTTCAATACCAAGGGGAATAATATTACGGGATACATTTTTACGAGGATGGCTAAGGCAAATGGTAACGAAGCCCATATTGGTCTGTCCTTTTCCATCAGGAAGATAAATAAAAGCATGAAGAAAATGCCGGCGATATCAATATGAGCATTTACATAAAATTCCAGCAAGATGAGCGGCATCCATGCATAAAGTATGATGTTGTTCAGATCTGACTTCTTCAGATATAATAACTTCAGCAGAAGAAATAATATCATAAGGTCGAAAGCCAGGTAAAGTATTTTTAATCCCTGCGTTGACTCCTCTTTTATCAGGTAAGCCGATAAAAAAGTTAATTGAGCAAGCGGCGGATAAATTGTCTGCATATTCTTGAAATTTATATTCTCATATACCTTGTTGCGAAACCGGGCAAGCTGTGTATCAGCAGGGGATATTGTAAAAGGGTTATAACCGTGATATAAAATTTTCCCTTCCCAAAGATACCTGTTAACATCCGGTGAAGTGGCGTAGGCTGCGGGGAACAAAGTCAGCCTGAAAATAATACCCCAGGATATTATCAGCAGTGGTGTGCGTAATTTGTCAGCATCTTCTTCATTAAAGGATAGAATTTTTGCGAGGGTCCTGATGAGCCAGGGGATTTTTTTTGGTTTACCGGTTTTATTTTTGCTTAGTTTCCTGATGAAGAAAAATGTTACAAGCATAATCAGGAATGTTTCTAAGTAGAGGAACATAAAGAGAGGAATATTTCCGTTCTGTCTGTTAAAGTGTGTAAATACGATAAGGAAAATTTCAATAAACAGACCCGAGATAAGTACAAAAATCGAAATTGATTTTTGGTTTTTCATCAATTAAATAATTCCCATGCTATTCCAAACCTGATGCTTCTTTGAAGCATCGGATAGTAGGGAACAATAAAATATTTGTTATTAAATAAATTCTGCCAGGCAAAATAAACAATTGCCGCATCATGAATTACCCCCGCAAGAGTAAAATCAAGTCTGCCGGTTGGACTGACAAACGGCGCTGTCATAGCATTTTCTTTTGATCTTCTTTTCCCGGTGTAATAATAAGCAAATCCTGCTTTAAGATTGAGGTTGTTATTAAAGAGAATATCCTTATAATATATGCCGCCTGTGTATGTATTTTGAGGTACAGAGAAAAAAATGTTTTCCATGGAGCCGGCACCAAAATAATGAGTTGCGCTGTTTTCCATTACGATTTTCCAGAACTTAAAATTTAATTGTGTGCTAAGCCCTTTAATGTTTGGTTCGGAGGCAGCAGGGTAATAAATTTGAGGCTGGAGGGCAGGCACCGGAACAGGAATAACATAATTGTTTGTATAGTAATCCTGCCTGGAAAAGTATTGCAGGTTTGCAGACAGATAATCATTATTGTACTGTGCTGAAGCTTCAAAATTATTTATGTACTTGTCACTGCGGTTCGTATAAAATGAATATCCTGCATAAAGAGAGATACTATCGGGTAGATGTACACTTATATCTGCACCCAAGCCTTTAGAGTTTTGATCTGTTGAGTAATAAGAATTATGGGCAGTCTTATAGAAAAAGGAGGGAACGAAAAGTTTGTTTCCTAAATTCAAAGTTATAATAGCTGAGGCAGAGTATACGGATGAATTGTAATTTACCACGGGATGAAAATTCTGTAACAAAGCATCATAGTTCAAATTATATTTTTCGTAATTGACGATCAATGAAAAATTGAATAGCTTTTCCGAAAGATCGTGCCTCAATGAAAAGCCGTAGGTTTTATTTCTGTCAGTATAGGCAAAGTAAACTGAATCTCTACTGCCCGATACTCCGTCATAATCTGATCCGTAATAAAAAGTTAAATCAGTCCTGGAATTTCTGAAGAGTTTTCCAAGCAGCTTCAGACTGAAGTACTGCTGTTTCGTTTGTCTGCTTCTGTCAGGGTATACTACCGGCGCAAGGCGTTCATCATAAAGAATATTGTTCGGATTACTGGCGGTCGAATCAATCTTGATAATATCTGCGCCGCCGTTTAAGCCAGTTTTGGAAGTAGCATAATAGAAACTACCTGTTATATTTATTTTATTGTTCAGCAGGTATTTCAATTTAAGTCTGGACTGCCACAGACTGAGAGAAGTATTGGCGTAACTGCTGTCTGTTTTCCTGTTAGTAATATCAAAATACGCATTTAGTTTTTTATAGAGCCACATGTTGAATAGTCCGTCAACCATAGCCTCACCGTTTGGTCCCTGGTAATATTTTATTCTCGAATAAGGACGGCTGGAAAGGAAATCTTTTGAAATAAAATTTACACTGACAGAATTATTGTATGGGCTGTATAGAAATCCTCTCGGGAGCGGAACGATTTCTATTGAATCAATATTTTCACTCTGTATTTGATTGAGATCAAGAGAGTTCGTCAGTCGGTTGTTGAATAGAATTCCGTCTTCAAGATAACTTATTCCGTTGAAGCCCGTGCCGTAAAGCATAATTTCGTTTGGCTGTCCGATGAAACCAAAATCTTTTGTAAAATAAGGACCGAATGGCTTGAAGAGATCACCAGCATACCTGTAATCAAGCTTGATGATTTCTTTGTTCGTTAAGAAGAAACTTTTCTCAGACAGCGCCTGCTGATGGAGTGGTTTTAATGTATCAACACTTATGTTTTTCTTCGTGGAATCAAGAAGCGATGAATTATTTATTTTTGTAGTGGTTGAATCATTAATTAAAGATTGCAGCGAGTAAGTTGTATCACGAACTTGTCCGTATGAAATATGACAAAGTAAAATAAGAACCGGTAAAAAATATTTCATCTGTTTATCACTGGCTTGAGATATAATTCCTGGTATATATTCGATAATAAAAAATAAGTAATTAAACATTAGCAGTAAAATATGAAATTTAATGTTAGTTTTTTCATTGCAGTTTTATTATCCGTAAAACACGACCCTGTTTCAAGCCTGTAAATAAGGGTCGGGAAGGGTAAAATTTTTTAAAAATTATTTCTTTTAATTAAAATAATTTCTATTTTACACTGTAACTAATTTCTAATAACATAAAGGGTAAAATCATATGGCAAAAGCAATGACCAAGAGTCAAATTGTTGATCATCTTTCCAGGAAAACCAAAACAACAAAAAAATTCTCCGAACAATTCTTGAATGAATTGGTCAGTCTTGCACATAGGGAAGCCCGGAATTCATTTTCTATCCCTGGCTTGGGTAAATTAGTGGTTGTAGATAGAAAAGAAAGGATGGGTCGTAATCCGGCAACGGGCGAAACGATTTTGATCCCTGCAAAAAGAGTTTTAAAATTCAGAATAGCAAAAGCTGCCAAAGACGCTATTCTTCCTAAAAAATAATTTCTTCTCTGTATAGCCCGTATATTACGGGCTATACTGCAATTCTTCCAGATTAACTTATTTATTAAGCTTCCAATTATTATCTTCCTTTTTAAAATAGTTTGTTCTATAAAATACATCTGTACAAAACAAATTATAAAAATTCTCTGGAACCTGTCTGCCGACAGGCAGGATTGATCACCTGATTTATTAGTCAGATGTTTTCAGAAATAATGTAATAAGGTTTTTCTAAGGTTCGTTTTTTTTAGCTGCTAAGGTTTGAACAAATCATAAGGTTTAACTTTATTTCTAAACGAAACCTTAGTAGCAGAAGCAAAGCATAACAACAAATCTTATTACATTATTGTTACATATATATCGCCAATAATTGCCTGCCATAGTCCATGCTGTAACTGAACTACTTTAATTTATCATCTGGTAGCTGCTGAACTAAATCAGCTTCTGAAAAAATCAGTCCTGGACAAACAATGCCACAATTTTTTTGCGTTCCTAAATTTAATTTGGATAGTCACACACTTCAAAAAATTTTACATCAGAAATTCCCTTTGCTTTTTGAGAATGGGGTTAAATTCAGTTAAATTAACTACCACGATAATTTAAATAAGGGAAGTATGAGAATAATCATTGTTGCTTTTACCGCAGTTTTATTTTTTTGTAATTCTTCTATTTCTCAAACAATACAAAACATACAAAAACGAAATCCATTTTCCGGTACACTGAACGTTACTGTTGAAGGCGGAGCTACTTATTCGCTGACAGACTATTCGAAAATCGGATTAGATTACTTCGCAAAGAGTGCGCTGGAATATTATCTCGCTTCAAATACTATCAGCACTCTTGGGCTTAGTTTATTTGGCGGAGGAGGCTATATTTCAGGAAGCGATAATAACAAAAGCCCTGACTATTTCCGTACAGAAATGTACTACCTTGGTTCGGGATTGGTTTACAATATTGCATTCAGCAGCAAGTTTTGTATGTATTTGTTAACCGGTATGTCGAGATTATATTTTAATCCGAAGGGGAGAAACGGACAAAAGCTGCCCAATAATCTTGCGAATAAATACAGCAGGTCCGAATGGGGTTATAATATTGAATCAGGTTTCAGGATTAAAGCAACAAATAATTTAAGCATTAATTTCAACGGCGGTGTTTTGCTGAGCCAGAAAGATAATCTTGATGACCTTCAGTCAGGTAAATCAAATGATATGTTTTTAACTTCATCAATCGGGTTGACATACTCTATGTTTGGATTTCAGGATGCTGACGGCGACGGGATCGAAGATTCGAAAGATATGTGTCCCGGCACACCGGCAGGTATTTTGGTTGATGAATTTGGCTGCCCGGCAGATGCAGACAAAGATGGAGTACCCGATTATCTTGACAGATGTTCTGGTACACCAAAAGGGGTCAGGGTTGATAAAGATGGATGCCCGGTTGATTCTGATAAAGACGGGATTCCCGATTACACAGACCTTTGCCCGAATACTCCAGCAGGAGTTGCTGTTGATGAATACGGCTGTCCTTTTGATCACGATGCTGACGGAGTTCCGGATTACCTTGATAAATGTCCCAATACACCAGCAGGTGTAAGTGTTGATGAAAAGGGATGTCCTTTAGATTCGGATATGGATGGTGTTCCTGATTATCTTGATAAATGCCCGGATACAAAGCACGGAACAATAGTTGACCCCGATGGCTGCCCTGTTGTAAAAAAAGTTGAGTCTGAAAATGATGAATTAAAAAAAGAAAAACCTAAAAGAGAAATAGTTCTGACCGCTGCGACAAGTTTTGAATTTGGAAAAACAAATTTACTCCCATCTGCTTTTTCCCGGCTCAACCAGCTTGTGGAAGAGATGAAAGAATTTCCCAATTCAGAATGGCTAATTGAAGGGCACACCGACAATATTGGCTCTGAAGCAATGAATGAATTCATCTCACTTGAACGGGCAAAATCTGTCTTAAATTATTTTATCTCGAAAGGAATTTCCAAAACCAGGTTTACAATTATTGGCAAGGGGGAAAAGGATCCCGTTGCAGATAATAATACAGAAAGCGGAAGAGCAAAAAACAGGAGAGTAGTTATATTCAGAGTTAAATAGGGCTTCACAAAACTAAGAAGACGGATTGAAATTCTGTTGGAAAGATTTGATGAAGCCTGCCTGCGCGAAGCCACTTCGGCATAGGCAAGCCTGCCTGCGCAAAGCCCCGCCTCCCAAAGTACTTTGTACGGCGGGCAGTCGCCTCGGCATAGGCAGGCAAATTTGATCTTTGGCATTACAGAGTGTTAGAAAATAAGGTAATAAGGTTGGATTTGTGTTTTGAGTGCGTGTTACTAAGGTCAGAAGAAAGAGATAAATAAGGTTTTGAATGAAAACCTAATTATAAAATAAAAACCTTAGTAACAAATCTAACCTCCAAAGTCCTTAACTTTATTACCTTATTTAGAATCTCAAATAGTTTTGAGAAGGTATACAAAAATCTATAAAAAGGAGAATGTTATGTTTGATCAAAAATATAAATTTACCTGTGTTGACAGGTTTTTAAAATATGTGAAATACGACACACAGTCGGATGAAGAATCAACATCCTTCCCAAGCACAGAAAAACAAAAGGTGCTGTTAAAAGATCTTGCGGAAGAATTAAAAAGTCTGGGGCTTGCAGACGCCGCTATGGACGAGTGGGGTTATGTAATGGCGACACTGCCGGCAAATACAAACAAAAAAGTTGATCCCATAGCTTTTATCGCTCACGTTGATACTTCGCCTGCTGTTAGCGGGAAAAATGTAAATCCCATTATTAATAAAAATTACCAGGGCGGAGATATACATCTAAAAAATGGCGGGTGGGTAATTAAGGAAATCGAAAACCCTGACCTGAAAAAAATGAAAGGTTATGATATCATAACTACAGACGGCACAACTCTTCTCGGTGCTGATAATAAAGCCGGTGTTGCTGAGATAATTGATGCGGTAAATTACCTGCTCACTCACCCTGAGGTAAAGCACGGTACAATTAAAATTTGTTTTACACCGGACGAAGAGGTTGGCAGAGGAACTGAAAAGATAGACCTGAAAAAATTAGGAGCCAGGTTCGCATATACAGTTGACGGCTCAAGCAGAGGCGAAATTGAAACGGAAACTTTCAGTGCTGATATGGTTGTAATTAAGTTCAGGGGGAAAAATATTCATCCTGGCTATGCAAAAGGGCAGATGATCAATTCGATAAAAATTGCCGGTGCTTTTATCGAAAGCCTTCCAAAAGATAAACTCTCTCCTGAAACAACAGAAAAAAGAGAAGGTTATGTCCATTGTACATCCGTCAACGGTAACGAAGAACTAACAACATTGAAATTTATTATCAGAAGTTTTGAAACTCCGAAGTTAAAAGAATACGAAGACCTTCTGAAAGAGCTTGCCGATAAGGCTTCAGCAAAATATCCCGGTTCCAAAGTAGAGTTTGAAGTAGTCGAGCAGTACAGAAATATGAAAGAGGTACTTGATAAATTTCCACAAGTGGAAGCAAATGCAATTGAAGCCTTAAAGAGATTGAACATCGAACCAATTATGCATCCGATCCGCGGCGGCACTGATGGATCAAGATTGTCTTTTATGGGGCTGCCGACGCCGAATATTTTTGCCGGTGAGCACAGCTTCCATTCGCAGCTTGAATGGGTTGCTGTTCAGGATATGCAGGACGCAGTAAAGTTTATAGTTGAGATTACAAAAGTGTGGGAAGAAAAAGCGTAAATTATAAACCTGGTAAACTCCGAAGGTCTATTAGCGACCTTCGGAGCTGAGCAGCTAAACCTGGATTGAGAAAGGTGTAAAGTTCGTATCCCTGTCGTAATAATCTTCGTGCTCTTTTCTTTTTAGAAAATTTACAACTTTGTAAGTCAATGGAGTCGCGACAACTTCCCACGTTACTTTTAAAACATAATTTGTTATCATAACAGTTATTACCAGATTAACAGGCCAGAAGCCATAAAACGCAAGCGGATAAAAGATAATTGAATCAGCCACTTCACCTGCAATTGTAGAGCCTATCGTCCTCGTCCACAAAAATTTTCCGGAGGTAAAAATTTTCATTTTAGCAAGGACAAAGGAGTTGACAAACTCACCAGAAAAAAAAGCGAGCAGCGAAGCAATAACAATTCTCGGCGTTTGCCCGAACACAACCTCGTACGCATCCTGGTGCACCCAGCCCTTGGCAGGTGGAAGGGTAACAACAACCCACGACATAAACGAAGCAAAAGCCAAAGCAGTAAATCCTGCCCAGACAACCTTCCGCGAGCGTGCATATCCATAAACCTCCGTAAGTATATCATTAAAGAAATAGCTGATAGGGAAGAATAAAATTCCGGCACCGAAGGAGAATCCCCAGACAGACACAACTTTTTCTGCGCCGATTATATTCGAGCAAAGCAGTATTGTGACAAAGGCAGCCATTATAAAATCGTAGTACTTGTATTTTTTTACGATAGTTTGTTCCATCTTACTCCCGGGAAAAGTTTGTTAAATTGTTTAAGTGAATCTGGTTGATGATTGGCTGCTAACATAACGAAAGAAAAAATAATTACAAAAAAGAAAATAATTTTATTGCAATAATTCTTAAATTCTTTTTTTAGATTTATATATAACAAATCGGAATGTTAATGAAGAAACCAGAATTGATGGCTCCTGCAGGCGATTGGATAATGCTGCTAACAGTAGTTAAAAACGGAGCCGATGCAGTTTACTTTGGAACTGATCAGCTTAACATGCGCGCTAAAGCAAAAAATTTTCAGATCGAAAAACTTCCCGAAATTGTTGAATACTGCAGAAGTAATAATGTCAAAACATATCTTACCGCGGGATTCTGTTTATATAGTTAAGCAAATTCCTTTGGGAGAAGAAACAAAATGATTTTTTTAAGCTTCCCTGTCGAAAATCCAGCTGAATTTTTCTGCAGAACCAGCGAAAGAAAACCTGTTCGCCGCGTTTAAGTATCTTTCTGAGAGAGAGCAGAGATAATCCTGAGCTTTAGCTGCTAAGTCTGAAAGTCCCTTTATGTTCTCTATATCCCAGCCTTTAACGAGGTTGGAGATAATTTCTGCGTAATCCTTTACAGTATAAACTTCAATTCTCTGTGCAATGTTTGAAAATTTTGTAAATATATTTTTATCACAACCATCATACATCAGGTGAGCAGGCATTGTTATTTTTATTTTCATCATCTTTGCAAAAGATAAAATTGCCTGCATGGGATCGGCTTCAAAAATCTTTTGCATAAAAAGCCTGTAAGCTTTTTCGTGCCTCGCTTCATCTCCGGCGATCATACCGCAGATCTTTTGTAATCTTTCATCTCCGGCTTTAATTGCAAGCCTTGCAACGTTCGAGTGAGAAATTTTTGTGGCTCTTTCCTGGAAAGATGTATAAATAAAACCAAGGTACGGGTCGTTTTCTGTTTTAGGATCAAAGCCATTTCTGATTAAATGATGAATTGTAACTTCAACAGCCCGCATGTCAACTCTTCCGGTCAGGTAAAGATATTTGTTGAGAAGATCGCCGTGCCTGTTTTCTTCCGAAGTCCAGCCGCGGCTCCACTTTGCCCAGGCTGAACTGCTGGTTCCGGTTTTATCT
This sequence comes from Bacteroidota bacterium, assembly GCA_021815365.1. GTDB lineage: Bacteria > Bacteroidota > Ignavibacteria > Ignavibacteriales > Ignavibacteriaceae > JAKAGZ01. Next base: position 27,006 of record JAKAGZ010000010.1, on the reverse strand, counting down.
GTTATTCCCTCTAACCTGTTGAGCCATGTTTGATAAGTTGGTAATGCTTCTTCGGTAATCATATCTCCTATCAGTACTACAAGTAATTCATCTGGAAGATTTTCTGATTTTAATCTGAAATCTTTTAATTGTTCGTCCCGGTTTTCCGCAGCCATGTCCGGCAAGAAATCACTCGGCTGCCAGCTTTCGCTCACTGGTTTTAATAGTAAATCAATATTATCAGCAACAAAACTTTCCATGCCTTTAATTACTTCGAACCTGGATCGTATAGATTTTTCTAAATTAGTCATTAAATGTCTTCCACAAATATTAATTTCTTTTGATAATTTAAAAGTCAAGATAAGACTGATTCAGTTAAATAACAATGTTTTTAATTAAAAACTACCAAAGCAAGCAGTAATTTTTTTGTCTACAGTATTCTTTAAACTGAAATCCAATCGAAGTTCGTGTTTTGATTAGCCTGCCTATTTCAGTATTTTTACAAATATTTTTTATTTCGCCCCTGCATACTTAAAATATAATAAACGGGCACTTTTCACACCGGATTTTTTTCATTTCGCTTATCACAAAATTCTGGCAAGTGATATGATTTATTCCTTAAATTAATCAGCCAATAGCAATTAAATTTCCATTTATATTTTGTGAAAGGAGCAGAGATGAAAACAAAATTACCTTTCCTGTTAATCGTTTCCTTTTTTTCATTGCTGATCACAGCAGCAAATGCACAGATTGATACTTCACTTTTTAAGGGAATGAAAGTAAGAAGCATCGGCCCGGCAGGGATGAGCGGAAGGATCGCTTCGATTGATGCGGTTGCACCGGATCATAACATAATCTTTATCGGAACTGCAACCGGCGGAGTTTGGAAGTCTACAAACGGCGGAACTGATTGGATGCCGGTTTTTGACAAAGAACCTGTCTCTTCAATCGGTGCTGTTGCAATTTACCAGGCAAACCCGAACATTGTCTGGGTCGGTACAGGTGAATCAAATATCAGGAACAGCGCAGGTGTCGGCAGAGGAGTTTATAAATCTCTTGACGGCGGAAAAACCTGGAATTTTATCGGTCTCGAAAAAACTGAAACGATCTCAAGAATACAGCTCGATCAGACAAACCCTGATGTTGCTTACGTTGCCGCTATGGGAACCAACTGGGGAGAAAATCCTGAGAGAGGAGTTTACAAAACAACAGACGGCGGAAAAACCTGGAACAGAATTTTATATGTTGATGAAAAAACAGGCTGCGGCGACCTGGTAATGGACCCTTCAAATCCCAATAAGTTAATTGCTGCAATGTGGCAGCACAGAAGATGGCCCTGGTTTTTTAAATCAGGCGGACCCGGCAGCGGTCTCTATGTTACTGTAGACGGTGGAGAACACTGGAAAAAAATTACCAGCAAAGATGGTCTGCCTGAAGGCGAACTTGGAAGAATAGGTCTGGCATTTGCGAAAAACAAACCAAACATAGTTTATGCAATGGTTGAAGCAAAAAAGAGCGAACTGCTGAGATCCGAAGACGGCGGCTACACGTGGAAATCTGTTAACAGCTCGCCCGATCTAAACCCGCGCCCCTTTTATTTCGGAAGGGTGATGGTTAATCCGGTTAATGAAAATATAGTATATAAAATTGAATTTAATTTAAGAGCATCAGAAGACGGAGGAAAATCTTTTCAGAGTATTCAGGGTGATATTCACGTTGACAACCACGCTTTGTGGATCGCTCCGGATGGAGAATTTATGATCGCAGGAAATGACGGCGGTGTTGCTATCAGCTACGACAGGGGAAAAAGCTGGAGGTTTGTTTCAAATCTTCCCCTGGCACAATTTTATCATATCTCAGTAGACAATGCCATTCCATACCATGTTTACGGCGGGCTGCAGGATAATGGTTCCTGGCGAGGTCCCAGCACTTCTTTTTCAAACAGGGCAATTTACAATTATGAGTGGCGAAGAATCGGAGGAGGAGACGGGTTTGATGTTCAGCCTGATCCTGAAAATCCGGATGAAGGTTACTCAATGTCACAGGAAGGTTACCTGATGCATTACAATTTGAAAACAGGAATGATGAGTTTAATTCGTCCTACTGAATCAAATATAAAAGACAGGTACAACTGGAATTCTGCCCTCGCTATTGATCCGTTCGATCCATCAACTATTTATTACGGCAGCCAGTTCATTCATAAAAGCACTGATAAAGGAAAAACGTGGACGATCATCAGCCCGGATTTAACGACCAACGACACCACAAAACAAAAACAGGCTGAAAGCGGCGGGCTTACTATTGATGCCTCCGGCGCTGAGAATTACACAACAATAATTTCTATTTCGCCAAGTAAAGTTCAGCGCGGAGTTATTTGGGCCGGCACAGACGATGGTAATGTCCAGGTTACAACTGACGGAGGAAAAAACTGGACTAACGCTTCAAAAGTTCTTGTTAAAGAAGGTTTGGTCCCGGCAGGTGCGTGGGTTCCGAAAGTAAGAGCTTCGTATCACGATGCCGGCACTGCCTATGTTGTTATGAACGACTACAGAAGATATAACTGGAAGGTTTATGTTTTCGTAACTCACGATTTCGGAAAATCGTGGGAAAATTTAGCAGCAAAAAATATTGACGGGTTTGCTTTAACAATTCTTGAAGACCCCGTGGATAAAAATTTGCTTTACCTAGGAACAGAATCAGGACTTTACTTTACGATAGACGGCGGAAAGCAGTGGACAAAATGGACGAACGGGCTTCCAACCTGCCTGGTGATGGCGCTTGCTTTCCAGGAGAGAGAGAATGATCTTGTTATCGGCACACACGGAAGAGCAGTCTACATTCTCGACGATGTTTCTCCATTACGCGAACTCAGCCAGAAATTGCTGAAAGAAAAATCACATTTATTCCATGTAAGCGATGCTACTGAGTATAATTTTGCATTTGCTGGTTCCCCATACCTTTCCGGCAATACAGAATTCAGGGGTGAGAACAAACCTTATGGCGCAATGTTCACATACTATCTTAATTTACCTGACAGCATCACAGCGCTTGAAGGTACACCAAAAGAAAAGAAAGTCTCTATTGAAATTTTGGATCAGGACTCAACCGTAATTCGAACCTTCGAAGGAATGATGAAGAAAGGAATAAACAGAGCTTACTGGGACCTCAGGAGGAAAGCATTTGATTCTCCGAGAGTGCGACCCAAACCCGGCGAAGACCGCCCGGGCGAAAGAGTGCTGCCGGGGAAATACATAGTTAGAATTAAAGCAGGCGACCAGGTAATGTCTCAGGCTTTTGAAGTGAAAAAAGATCCACGTTTCAATATTGCCGATGCTGACATAAAAGCAAAATATGATTTTGATATGAAAGCCGGTCAGTTGAGAGAAGCCGCTGCAAAAATGTTCAACCAGATAGAGACCACTCTTAAAGAAATAAAAACCTTCGATGAGTTTGCTGCAAATATTGATTCATCAAAGGCTAAAGCTCTTAAAAAGAAAGGGAATGATCTGAAGAAAAAACTTGTGAGCCTGATGAACAAAATAACACCCGATTCTTCACTCACCGGTATCAGGGATAACAGTGGGATATTGACTTCTGAATTAGGCGAACTGAGCTTTCTCACATTTAATCCTACACAAAGACCGATGCAGAATGCTGAGGTAAAATATGAAAAGACTAAAAAGCTGGCTGAAGAACTTATAAAGGAATATAATGATATATATTCAAAAGATGTTCAGGATTTTCAGAAGGCTGTCGAGAGTTCAGGGTTCACTATCTTTAGCAGTTATAAAAAAGCTGAATTAAAATAATTAGTAGCTTTGTAGGGGAGGGTCTGATCACAAAGTGACCACTGTGTGGGACCCTCCCCTACAAATACCTTATAAAATATTCTTTAATTTAGACAATCCTGTTTTACTCACGGGAAGCTGCTGTTCATTCTTTAAGATTATCCGGTAGGATTCTTTATCGAGCTGTTCGAGGTGTTTGATAAAATCTATACTAATAATATATGAGCGGTGTATCCGTACAAAATAATTCGGGTCGAGATGATCTTCAAAATATTTCATTGTCTTTTGCTTTAAGAATTTTCCTTTATCCGAATGGATGCACACATAATCATCCTGTGCTTCGAGCCACTTAATATTTTCAGCGGGAACAATATTTATTTTTTGCCCGTCCTTAATAATGACCCTCTCAATAAACTCAGGCTTTTCGTCATTCTTCTCTATAAGACTCCTGATCATTTCACTCTGCCCAGATTTTTCTTTCAGGTGCACAAGAGTTTTGTCAAGTGCTTCATTGAATCTTTCTTCGCTGAAAGGTTTTAAAAGATAATCTACTGCGTTCACTTCAAATGCTTTGATAGCATAATGATCGTAAGCAGTAGTAAAAATTATGACCGGTGGGTTTTCAATCAGCTCGAGCATTTCAAATCCTGTGATTTTCGGCATCTGAATGTCAAGAAAAATAATGTCGGGTTTTTCTTCATTGATCTTTTTAATGGCATCGAAGCCGTTTGAACACTCAGCTGCAATTTCAAATTCGGGGCGGACTGATAAATACTTCCTTGTGATTGATCTGGCAAGACTTTCGTCATCTATTATAATTACTCTGATCTTATCTTTCATCTGGAAAAAATAATATCGTTTACCTAAACTTAAAGAGGAATAAACAAAGTTACCTTGAAAATATTTCCGTCTTTCTCAACTTTCATCAGGTCTTTCTGACCATAAACAAGCTCCAGCCTGTTGCTGATGTTTTTCATACCAATGCCTGTCCCCTTTTTCCCGTTTGATTCAACTTCAAAATTGTTTGACAAAGTAATAATTAAAAAATCTTTTTCGATGCTGCATTTCAGCTTTAATGTTACTGTGTCCAGCGTTTCATAAACAGCGTGTTTTATTGCATTCTCAAACAAAGGCTGAAGAATCATATTCGGAACTTCTGTTGAAAGAGCCAGAGGATCTACTTCTTCAAAAAATTCAAACTTGTCTTCGAATCTTATTTTTTCTATTTCAAGGTACAGCTTGATATTCTTCAGCTCTTCGCTGAGTTTATTTTTTTGTTTTTCATTATTAGCCAGGGTGTAGCGGAGAAAGTCAGCTAATTTTAATATCATGCTTTTCGCTTTAGCGGGATCAATTGTAGTTAGTGCGCTCATCGAGTTGAGGCTGTTAAAAATAAAATGCGGGTTTATCTGGAACTTCAATGTCTTAAGCTCGGCTTCAGTTACAAGATTTTTTAACTCGGTTTCTCTTACTGCTCTCTCCTTAAAATTTGAATAGTAAATAATTATGTAGTAAAAAGCTGTAATCAAAAGATTGAAGAGTATGCCTAAAAGAATTCTCCACACTAATGTGCCTGCAAAAAATGTTGTAAATGCAGGACCCGGATTTACAATATATACAATAAAAGCATAACCAATTGCGAGCCAGGCTGTAGTTGCAAGAATTGCTGCAGCAATATGATTAAAAACAATTTTTGAAAGTTTTGATTCGAGAGACATAAAACGAACCGGGTACCAGAAAGCAAGACCAAGCCCGCATAAGAGAACATTAAAGACAAGGCTGTCGGTGACAGATAAAGCTATATTTCCGCTTAGTCCAAAATAGAGGAGACAAAAATAAATAACCGAGACAAGCAGCCAGAACAATAAATACAGATTCAGACTTTTCGGTGAATTGAGGATCGGGTTTTCAGTCATCGTTTCGCCTTAAATCATAAATAGTTTATGACCTGATTTCCCCGCCGCCGAACAACACAAATCCTTTTATAAGCAGAGTTTTTTCTGTATCAATAACTGTATTGGGATCTCTTCTTACTTTATTAGAGAAGCCGCCGAATACGGGAAGTACGTCTATTAATATTTTCCAGTCAGAGGGAACGATGATTGTCGACCCGCCAAAGACAGCAACAATATCAATGACATTTGTGCCGGGTGCAAGTTTACTTCCTTTGAGATCAATCTCCGATCCGCCGAATATGTTAGTAATATTTCCGCCTTTAAAATTATCCGTCACGATCACTTTATGCCCCCCTCCGAAAATCGCAACATCATCCACCCTGTCAGTATTAATTTCGCGGTAATCTTTAAAGTGTGCAGTTTCTTCATCCGTTCTGTGCCTGTATCCTCCGTGGCGTGTTCTGTAGGTCCTTTTTCTAAAAATTATATAAACGCCAAAAGCAATTAATAGTACAGGGAAAACCAAATGACTATCATAATAAACCCACGGAAATATCCTGGGGATCATAAAAAATATTCCGAGTATAAGTAAAATAGAGCCAAGCAGCTTTCTGCAGGTGTTAAAAATTAAAATTATCCCAACGATAATTAAAAAAGCCGGAAAGGAAAAAATAACTCTTGCCAGGTTAAAGTTAATAATATCCAGGCTGTCAAGAAGGAGGAGACCTCCTAATACAACCAGGATCAATCCCACGACATTCCTTGAATCAATATTTCTGCGATGGCTTTCCTGTTTGATCTCTTCCATAAAAACACTCCTTTGAATAGGCTATTTTTTAGCCGGGATAAACATATAAATCTTTATAAACAAGCTAAAGAAAAAATCGGTGAACTACCGAAAATCACCGGTAAAATAAGGAAAAACTGTGATTTGCAGAAATATAAATCAGAAATTGTAAAAAATTTTTTATCCTTTTAATTTTTTTGTTGTTTATTCGGATAAGAATTTCTATTATTCATTACCTGAAATTTAGCCTGACCTGTAACTATACAGGTTCCAACAAACTATTTTCAAAAATATTTTGAGGTGTGCAAATGAGAAAGCTGCTGAAAGTTTTGGGCATTATTGTGTTAACGCTGGTTATAATACTCAGCCTTGGCATCATTTACTTCAATTCATCTTTTCCGAAAGTAAGTCCGCCGTCAGATATTACTGTCGTCCCAAGTCCCGAAAGAATAGCAAGGGGAGCTTACCTTGCAAAACACGTTGCAATGTGTATTGATTGTCATTCTGAAAGAGATTATTCTAAATTTACTGCGCCTGTTATTGTAAGCACTTACGGAAAAGGCGGTGAACTGTTCGGCGAAAAAAATATGGGGCTGCCCGGAAACCTGTATGCAATGAATATTACTCCGGCGGGAATTGGTAAGTGGACCGATGGTGAATTATTACGCGCTTTTACTCAGGGAGTAACGAAAGATAACAAAGCTCTTTTCCCTATTATGCCCTATACTCATTTCAACACCATTTCTGAAGAAGATGCGTATTCAATAATAGCATATATAAGAACATTAAAACCTATAGAGAATAAAGTACCCGCTTCCGAACTTAATTTCCCTTTAAATATGATCGTTAAAACTATGCCTGTCGCAGCTTACAATCCTCAGCCTGTACCTGATAAAAATGATCCCGCTGCTTACGGAAAGTATCTTGTAAACACGGCTTTGTGCAGCGAATGTCATACTCCAAGTGTTAAAGGTGAGCCTGTTAAAGGAATGGAGTTTGCAGGAGGTATGGAATTTTATTTACCCGGCGGCACCATAAGATCGCTTAACTTAACACCTGATAATGAAACCGGGATAGGTAAATGGTCGAAGCAGGATTTTATCAACAGGTTTAAAATTATGAGCACTGATAGTGCAAAAAACATACCTGTAGACAAATATGATTTTAATACTCCAATGCCATGGACAATGTATGCAGGAATGACGGAAGAAGACCTTGGCGCTATTTACAGCTATTTAAGAACGCTGAAGCCGGTATATCATAAAGTTGAAAAATTTACTCCGGGAGTTAAGTACTAAGCTGTTAAGAGCTTATATAAAACTTTTTTAACAACTGTTACGTATTAATAATATGGAGATTATTTGTTTTTAATATTTCTTGCGGCTTTGTTGAAAAAAGCAAATACAGAAGAAGAGATCAAACTTCTTGAGAGGATAGTTCTGAAGGATCAGAGAGCATTGGAAAAACTATACGATCTGTATTCGAAAATTATCTTCAGTATGGTTTTACGTATAGTAAAAAACCGGGAAGATGCCGAAGAAATTCTGCAGAATATCTTTATGCAGGTTTGGGACAAAGCAGGTAATTTTAACAGCAATAAAGGAAGTGTTTACGCCTGGTTAATTACACTTGCAAGGAACAAAGCTATTGATAAAATAAGATCGAGCGATTTCAGAAATAAGTTTAATCTTTCTGCCTTCGATAACGAGCTGAAAATTCCCGAGGATATATATTCGGGAATTGAGATAGATGCAGCAATAGCACAGGAACGCAGTGAATATGTTAAAAAGGCTCTGGAACAAATACCCGGCAAACAGAGAGAGGCTATTGAAATGATATTTTTCGAAGGGTATACGCAAAACGAAATTTCTGAAAAATTAAAGCTGCCGCTCGGCACAGTTAAAACCAGGTGCCGGCAGGGAATGATGAAACTACAAAACTTACTGAATGACTATTTGTAGAAAGACAGAATCTCTATGAATAAAGAAAAATTTATAAAACTTTGCCCGCTTTATTTTCTTGATGCACTCGAAGAGAAAGAGCTGGATGAATTCAAAAAAGCTCTCGAAAGCGGCGACAAAGAATTACTAAAAATATATTCCGATTTCCGGCAGACAACATTTCATCTGCCGCTTGCTGCTGAACAGGTTGAACCGCCATTAAGAGTAAAGCAGAATATCTTCAATGCTATAAAAGCTGCACAGCAAACAGAAAAATACAATGCAATAGATAAGCTGATCACTTTACTCGGCTTAAAGAACCCAACTTTTGCATTTGCTCTTTCAATAATAATGCTGGTAGGTTTAACAGTGCTGACATTTTTTGTAATTCAGAAAGATAGTACCATAAACAGTCAGCAAAATATCATCGTGCAGTTAAAAGACAAAGTTCAAAAGGATGCAGAACTTTTAAAAATTTTAAGTGCTAAAAAAATTGATGTCGTTATAATGAACGGGCTGGAAGTTAATCCTGCCGGATACGGCAAGATGGTGATAGATCCCGTGAAGAAACAAGCCATTCTCCAGGTTTCAAATTTGCCTGAAACAACGAGCGATAAAGATTACCAGCTTTGGGTAATAAAAGATAACAAGCCGATAAGTAACGGTGTCTTTACAATAAGCAAAAACAAAGAGAACAATTTTTTCATGATAACGAATATTGCAGTGCAGGATATTAATAATATAAAAGCATTCGCAATTACCCTCGAACCAAAAGGCGGGGTCCCTCAGCCTACAGGAAAAATGTACCTGGCGGGAAATGCCAGCTTATGAAAATAAAGCTAAATAGAAACAGAATAAGTTAAAGAATCTTACCCGGTAACATGAAAGATTTATATTTAAGGAAAGTTGAAAAAATATTAAAGCAGGCATATCCTGACCTTGCGTGCAAGTATCGGTTAGAATTCAAGAATGTTTTTGGTGCTGTTGGTGGTTATGTGAATGACCGAATATTTATATCGTGCGGGAGATTTGGTGTCGCACTGAGACTCCCTCCTGAAACACTTGATAAACTGTTTAACGAGAAAGGCGTAAAACATTTAAAATATTTCCCGAAGGGACACATAAAAAAAGAGTATGCGGTGATTCCAAAACGAATACTGGACGATACGGATCGCTTCAAAAAACTTTTAAATTCAAGCATCAGTTTTCTATTATCACTATGAGGTAATAATATGGCAAAAAAAACAACAGTTGTTGAAATCGCACAATTTGAACTTGCTTCTGGAGTTACTGATGAAGAATTTATCAAAGAAGCTGAAGTGGTGCAGAGAGACTTTCTTGAAAAACAAAGCGGCTACATTGATAGAGAACTGCTAAAAGACAAAAACGGGCTGTGGATAGATATTCTTCATTGGGATTCAATGGAAGAAGCAAAAAAAGCAGCTGAGGTAATGATAAAAAATCCAAAGGCTCAAGGGTTTATCCAAAAAATCCATCTTCCAAGTGTGAAAATGTTCCACCTCGAACAAGTAACAACATGGAAGTAAATGAATATAAAGATGTAGTTTTTATCTTTCTCAACTACTTTTTCTACAGTTTATAACATTAGTCTCCCAAAAAGATTCTTATATTTATTATTGTTCTGCTATTATGCTGAGTAGTAAAGACAATTCTCTACAACCCCGGTGTAAAAAGATTATGCAATGGATAAACTTCCACTTTGGGCTGCGTCTCAATGCCGATCTGTTTAACTTTTGGCATTAGCCTGTTCTGAACAAAATTATTCAGGTCTGCTTCGCTCTCCCAGACATCCGTTACCCGTAAACCTCTGTTATCAAATGATGCTACGTGCAAAACTCCGCCGGTTGGTTTATTGTTATCCCAATCCACAAGTTTTCGTACCTCGTTGTATTGCTTCGGGGTAACCCCTTCCCAAAACATTAACATTGCAATTCTCATAATTAGCTAACCTCAGATTGTTCAAATAAAAATTTATTTTCTTTTACTTACGACTCTTTCAATGTCTTGCCCTGCATTCTGAAGGTCGGCAGCAATCATAGCCGGATACATTTGCACGCTAACATTTAAGTCTAACCAGAGAGGCTCTAACACTGCCGGCATTTTATCTGCACGCTCTATGTTTATAACTACTATCATCGTTCTCTGACCATTCTTAATTGTAAAATAAGCAGCCTCTGGTTTTATCTCGCTAAGGTAATCCTGAATTTTTTTCATCAGCGATCCGTCCATTATCGTCTGATTACCTGTATCTACAGGAACAGTAGCTTCAATTATAAATCTCATATAAAATCTCCTGATTTTTAAAACTGTTAAGAGAATAAAACTCAGCTAAATAATTTTTTATTTTTTCTCAACAATATCATTCTTGACTGAAGAGACCGCAGCAAGCAGGTCATTCTGTTCCTGCTGACCTACTTTAAATTTGTTCAAAGTATTTTTCAAATATTCAACGCTCTTATCCCACTGAGCTTCTGTAATTCCGAGACCTTTGTGCGCGGTTTTCATATCTCTGCCTGTATAATTGCAGGGGCCTCCGGCTGAATGACAAATAAAATCAATTATGTGCATGCGGATCCTTTTAACAGAATCCTCGCTGTGACCCTTAAAAAATACGCTCATCGAAGGATCAGTTGCCAGGTGCTGTACAAAATCATCAACCACTGCAGCAATTGCATCATAGCCTCCGAGACGCTGGTACAAAGTTTTTCCCTGGCTAAAATTTGTACTGACAAATAGTAAAACAAGTAAGCTGCTTAACAAAAATTTTTTTAACATTTTATGTCCTCTTTGAATAAATAATTTAAGTCTGTTTATATAACTTGTTAATTGCGAATAAAGCAACGGCTGATTACACCGGAACTTTTTATTGCATTTACTCTTTCATCTTCACGATATCTTTTTTAGTACTTTCAACAATATTAAAAAGTTCGTTTTGTTCTTTTTCAGGTACCATGAATTTGTCCAGAGACTTTTTAAATTCATCGCGCATAACCTGCCATTCTTTTTCTGTTATGTTAAGGTGTTTATGAGCTTCTTTCATCCCGAGCCCTGTATAGACGCAAGGTCCGCCGGTTACCTGGCAAACAAGATTTGTAACCTGAAACTTCAGATAAGCTGCCGGAGAATGTTCCCTGCCCGCTTTTATCATCGGGTTCATATTCAGTTCGTCATTATTAACCAGGCGGTCAATAAAATCATCAACTACAAGCGAAATTGGTTTTACACCGCCGAGACGCTGGTACAAAGTTTTCTCCTGTGCTTTAACGGTAACATTGAACAGCATCAAAAAAAGAATTGAAACAAATAAACCTGCGAAAGGTTTAGAGAGAATGTGCTTTTTCATACGAACTCCTTTGTTTTTGTAATAATGTTGTTTAAAAACTACCTTGCTACAGATGGGTAAAAAACAGTTATAAACAGCCTGCTAAAATTGCAGACCATTTTATAATACGTAAAATTTATTCGATTGGATTTATTGAGGTAAAAAATTTTCAGAAGCTAATATGCACACAACTACTTTCAGGCAGGGTAATAATCCGAAAGTGCGGCAATAATCAGAAGCCTGCATCCGTTTTTTGTATAAAGCATTCCGTGGTCAGAATCTGCATCGGCATGATGGAAATCACCTGCTGTTAAAATTCTTTCCCCAACCTGCAGATCACCTTCAAGCACATAGCACTCTTCAGGACCTGAGTGATGATGCGGAGGGAAATAGATGCCAGCTTCAACATCATAAAGCATAACGCCGTAGTTGCGCTGCGTATCAGCAGAAAGAAGTTTCACATAAACTCCTTCAACAGGATGTTTAACCCACTTGCCTTCCTGTGACATTAAAAAAGTAAATTGTGAGGCATTTTTGCCATCCTTAATATTCTCTTTCTGCATCGAACGGATTTTTTCAAGAACAGATTCTTTCACTCTGTGGGAAGGTTCATGCATTTCAACAGTGAGAGGAAGGTGAAGTGAAGTTAAAAATAAATTCCTGTACTGTTTGATCATCTCTTCGTCAGCGTTCTTAAGTATACCCTCCAGTTCCTTCTTTTCGCTTTCACTCAGTGCGCCCAAAACTGATTGAGATATGAGTTCTGTAAATTTATCTTTATCTATTTTCATTGTTCGATTCCGCTTAAAATTAATGTTTGGAGTTTCTGCATTCCCATACGTATTCTCGTCTTGACAGTGCCAAGTGGTATACCTAACAATTCAGCTATTTCTTTTTGTGAATATCCTTCAAAATAAGTTAACATGATAGTCTCTTTTTGTTCGTGGGGAATTTTTGAAAGTGCTTCATTCACTATAAGAGACCTTTCTACAATGATCATCGCATCCAACGGTGAGGTATCAATATTCTCGAGAGGAAGTTCAATCCCCTCCATCAGACTTCTATGATCTTTAAATTTTTTCGACCTTATCCTGTCAATCGCAATATTGCGTGTAATTGCAACAAGCCAGCTATAAGCATTTCCTTTCTTAAGACTAAACAGTGAAGACTTGTTCCATACAGTAATAAATACTTCCTGCAAAAGCTCTTCTGCTTCCTTCTGATCTTTTACAATTGCAAGTATAACGCTGTATAAAAGTTTAGCATACCGATCATATAACTCCGAAAGAGCTTTTTCATCTTTGCCGGCAATCCTTTCTATAAGCTCGTTCTCTTTCCGTGGATTATCGGTAAGCTTAACTGTTAGAAAAAAAACGGGAAACAAATTTTTCCCTCTGCTCCTTTTTTAATTGTAAAAAGCTACTAAAAGATTTTTTGAAAAACAATAAAGTGGATCACAAATTTGTTTAAGACATACTTTTTCAGAACCGAATTTAAATCCCACTTCATGTAACTGCTGGTTAATCCAGCATCAGCCGGATGCTAAATTAATGTGGTTCTGTTACAAACTGGACTATGACAGGCAGTTATTGGAAGCAAATATGTCAATAATGTAATAAGGTTTGCTGTTATGCTTTGCTTCTGTTACTAAGAAGTTATGTTTAAAAGTAGAAAGGACAAGCATTGTCCGGGAAGTTAAAATAAGACTTTGTTAATGAAATAATAAAAACAAAGAGCATCCATCTGTCTTTTTCTTCCGATTATAAAAAAGAAAGAATGGCGTGCTCGGCGATATTGACTTTTAACATAACAGGTTTTCTTTAACGATTAGGTTAAGACCTTATGATTTGTTCAAAACCTTACTTAATAGATAGAAATAACAAATCATTAGAAAACCTTATTACATTATTTCTGAAAACATCTGATACTAAATCAGTTTATCAATTCGTAGACAATTTCCATAATTTGTTTTGAAAAGAGTGATTTACCATGCTTAATAAATGGAATAATTTAGAATATTAAGCAGTCAACTAGTTGAGGCTGTAAAATCATTTATTTAAATCACTGCTTTCGGCTGCATTCTTCAATTTGTCGTTTGCAAAAATTGCAATCTCAACTCTTCTGTTCTCTCTTCTGCCTTCGGAAGTATTGTTGGATGCAACAGGTTCGTTTTCTCCCAAACCAACCACAGAAAACCTCGATGCAGCGACTCCCCTTGTTTCAGTGTAATCAGCTACAGACCTGGCGCGTCTTTCAGAAAGCTTTTGATTATAATCTTCAGGACCGACTGAATCAGTATGACCCGTGACTAAAATATTTGTGTCGGGATATTTATTTAATATCACAGCAAGCTTGTTAATATTATTTTTAGCCTGCTGCTGAAGTTCAGAGGAGTTTGTCGCAAACAGAATACCTGAATCAAAAGTTATTTTAATACCCTCACCAACTCTTTCTATTTTAGCTCCTCTTAAATCCTTGCGCATTTCTTCAGCCTGTTTATCCATATAATGCCCGATCAGTACACCGGCTGTGCCGCCGACTGCGGCTCCTATTATTGCGCCCAACGCTGTGTTACCCGTTTGATGACCGATTATTCCACCTATTACACCACCTGCTGCAGTTCCTATAGCTGCGCCTTTCACAGTATTACTTGCACTGCAGCCATAATAAATAACAGAACAGGACAGAAGTATTGCAGCAAATAAATTTATTTTTTTCATCACCTTTACTCATTTTAATCTGAAAATTTTTCCTTAAAAAAAATCAGCACAGACTTAAAAATAATTTTCTCACTCAACCAGTTTGTGCTGAAAAGCATACCGCATTATTTCAGCATTATTTTTCATGTTCATTTTTTCAAGTATCCTTGAGCGGTATGTATTTATTGTGCTGATACTTAAAAACAATTCTTCTGCAATTTCTTTTCGTGCTTTGCCAAGCGCAATCAACTTCATTACCTGCATTTCCCGGAAGGATAAATTTTCGTGAGGCAGTTTGTTCTCAGAAGAATTATAATCAAAGGAATAAATTTCCTTTATCGGATTTTTATTTTCTATCCTGTTGTCCACAAAATCCTCCTTATTTTTCCCGTTGTCCCCCGAGTTCTCCTTTCCATTAGAAGACTGAGCAGAAATTATTTTATCTGCATCTATCTTTAACATCAGCATCGGGATCTTATTTCTTATTTCTCCTGAATTATTTACAGTAAGGTCAGTTACTCCCTTCCCATTAAAATTCAGTCCTATCAGAAACACATTTTCATTTTTCAGGGAATCAGAGGGAGCAGCCATTGTAAGGCTGCTCTCGATTGATAAATTTTTACTTGCGAAATTTTTTACGTTTTGCATTTCATACCTTCTGATTATTTATTTTTTTCGATAGCTTTAATTTCAACTCTCCTGTTCATTGCCCTGCCCTCAGCAGTTTTGTTAGATGCAATTGGCTTTGATTCTCCATACGGAACAACTTCCAGGTTATTTCTGTCTACGCCGCGTTGAACAAGATAGTCTACTACTGACTGCGCTCTTTTTCTTGAAAGCTCCATATTATAAGCCTCTGACCCGATAGCGTCTGTGTGACCTTCTATTTTCCACCGGTATTGCGGTTCAGCCTTCATAGTGTTTGCAAGGCTATCAAGCACAGGGTAAGCATTAGGCAGAAGTGATGCTTTACCAAACTCAAAGTTTGTATCACCATTCAGAACAAGAGATTTTACTTTTGTTTTAATAATAACTTCTTTTTCTTTCTTCAACGGGCATCCTGCTGCGTCTACCTCGGTTCCTTTAGGAGTATTAGGGCATTTATCGAGGTAATCAGGAACGCCGTCACCGTCTGCATCAGCCGGGCATCCTTTTTCATCAACCTGAACACCGGCAGGTGTTTTATCACACTTGTCCATATAATCAGGAACACCGTCGCCATCTGAATCCAGCGGGCAGCCATTTTTGTCAACCTTTACTCCTGCCGGAGTGTTTGAACATTTATCCAAATAATCAGGAACGCCATCGTTATCCGAATCTAACGGACACCCGAATTCGTCAACTATTACACCAGCCGGAGTATTCGGGCACATATCTTTTGAGTCCGGTATGCCGTCCTGATCTGTATCTTTATTTCTTCCTAAATAAAAAGACAACCCTGTTGCTGCAGTATAAAAAAGATCATTGGATGAACCTGCTTTTATATCATCTAAATAATCATTGCCGCTAACGGTCACTCCGCCGCTGAAGTTCAGACTTAAATTGTCTGATAGCATAACTCTTAAACCGAGTTCCCCGTTGTAAGCAA
Organism: Bacteroidota bacterium; assembly: GCA_021815365.1. Lineage (GTDB taxonomy): Bacteria > Bacteroidota > Ignavibacteria > Ignavibacteriales > Ignavibacteriaceae > JAKAGZ01. The sequence goes on along the minus strand of JAKAGZ010000010.1, from coordinate 10,987 downwards.
GTATGTTTGTACTGTATGCGCCGAATGCGTATCCCGGTAATTTATTTCCATTGTTGTCCCGCGGATAGAACCAGAGATTGGATAAGCCGATATTCAAATAAGGGTATAACTTGTCGTTAATCAACAAAGCATACGTAAAACTGCCACCGATGAAATCTATTTTTGTTGAAAATTCAGTCGGAGTTCTGCGTGAATCTTTTCCATCAACAAATCCGGTGCCTGCAAATACTCTGAAACCGAAAATCCCATTTGTAGGGGATGGAAAGAAATAGTCAACGGATGCCTTGCCGGCATAATCAATTTTATAATCCCTGTAGTCAGTAAAACCTACAGTAATTCCTCCTTCTGCAGTTAATGCAAATGAGTTTGAAAGAGAGTTTATGAGGTTTTTCGGAGCGCTTTTTGTTTGAGACAAAATTACCGTAGATACAGAAAATAGTATTACACAAATAATTGATAATAATTTTTTCATAACAGCTCCTTGATTTTATTTAAAAATGTTTCTCGTGAAAGAATTATTGGAAATAGAATCTTGCCCCTAATGCTGCATCCAGACCAAATTCACTCGAACGTATTAACTGAAGTACAGGCACAACTTCCAGGAAAACATCGAGCGGAGTAGAATGAGGAAGCCAGGCAATTCCGAAAACTCCTCTTATTCCAAAAGAATTATCGTATCCACCGCCGCTGTTTAGCCGTCCGCCTATACCATAGAATAAAGGAAATCTTTCTGATGACCGGATAGCACTAAATGAGTGCCACAGATAATCCATATGAAAATGAATCCTTGAACCATAACTTATCCTATAATGATCGCTGATCCTGTCACCCCCTATAGACCAGCCCAAACCAAAATCAAATGCGTTTTGGCGCGAGGTCCATAGTTTAGCGCTCAAACCAGTCGGTTCACCGATCATAAATCCCAGGCCAAATCCATGATCCTGTGCATTGACCTGTTTATCGGGAAAAAATAATATCATAAAGAATGCGGCTATCAATAAGTTTTTTTTCAACATAGAATCTTCTCCTGCTTTTTAAAAAATATTTAAAGAGTATGTCCTTGAGCTTGCCCGCTAAGACAACAGTTTTTTTAATCAATCCATAACAAGTAATGTATTTTGATGGTTACTCCTGATCTGGATATTTATTAAAATTTTCAGGTAAAAGAGACAACTACAATGCCAGCTAACAAGTCCTGATTTTAGTTGAATTTAATAGCTTAACAGATTGGGTTTGATTTTAGAGATGAAGTAATTACTTACGCTACGAAAATTATTCGGGGAATGTAAAATATATTTTATGAGAATATTAAAAGCCTAATAACCGCGCATCAAAACTTTTTCAAGGTCAGCTTTGATCATTAATTTTACAAGATCGGAGAATTTTGTCTTAGCTTTCCAGCCCAGGAGTTTTTCTGCTTTAGCAGGATTACCTATCAGCAGATCAACTTCTGTGGGGCGGTAATAATTAGGATCTATAATTATAATTGTGTCACCTGCTTTTAATTCGGAAGAGAACTCAAACCGGTAGCCGTCCGACTTTTTATAATTGATAAGGCTCTTTGCTTTTTCTAAATCTGCTTTCTTAATAATTCCTTTCTCATTTTCCTCTGAGCCTTTCCATTCAATTTCAATTCCAATCTCTTTAAAAGTTAATTCAGCAAACTCACGAATGGAGTGGGTTTCGCCGGTAGCAAGCACAAAATCTTCCGCCGAAGAGTGTTGAAGAATTTTCCACATTCCCTCACAATATTCAGGAGCGTAACCCCAGTCCCTTTTGGCGTCGAGGTTACCAAGTGCTAAAGTTTTTTGCAGACCCGCTGCAATACGCGCTGCTGCCCGTGTAATTTTTCTGGTGACAAATGTTTCCCCTCTTCGCGATGACTCGTGGTTGAACAAAATCCCATTGCTTGCAAAAATGTTATATGCTTCCCTGTAATTAACGATTATCCAGTAGCCGTAAAGTTTTGCAACACCATAAGGCGACCTTGGATAAAAAGGAGTTTTTTCTGTTTGAGGCACTTCCTGAACTTTACCATAAAGTTCACTTGTTGAAGCCTGGTAAAATTTGACTTGTTTTAATCCAACTTCTCTTATTGCGTCGAGAAATCTCAGAGTGCCAAGTGCATCAACCTGCCCGGTATAATCAGGCAGTTCAAAAGAAACTTTTACGTGGCTTTGAGCAGCAAGGTTATAAATCTCATCAGGCTCTATTTTTTCGAGCAGGCGATTTAAATTACTTGTATCAACAAGATCGCCGTAGTGAAGGAACAAATTTTTATTAAGGATGTCCCTGTTACCGTAAAGGTGATCAATCCTTCCTGTATTAAATGAGCTGCTTCTTCTTATAATCCCGTGAACTTCATAACCTTTCTCTAAAAGAATTTCTGTAAGATAACTGCCGTCCTGACCGGTAATTCCTGTGATGAGCGCCTTTTTCAATTTATCTCCAAGTTAAACTGTGAGCTTGTATGACTGCATGATTGTATGATAGCATGATCAAGTATTGTATTTTTCTGTAGCTTTGCGCAAAATATAATCATTTTTCCAATAATCCCCATTTTTTAATTTTTCAATCATAGATTTATTAAACTTTATTAATTTATTTTCCAGGCTATAATGCCTGTTGTCAAATTCTTTGAATTTCTCTTCCAGTACTTTGCTTGCATTAAAAAGTATAAAAATCTGTGAGTAATTTTCACCGAGCGATGCCAATGCAATGTTCACAAATTGAATATTTTCTTTTATAGACCGCCTGCAATAATCTTCGGCAATATTGGATGATACTGCAAAAACTGAGCCCTCAACCTGCGCTTTGACTTTGAATGAAATGCTTTGAATATCATCTACAGAGTAATATAAATCAACAGCTTCTTTCCATACATCAAGGTTCCTATAGCCGCGATTAGTATTTTTATTTATTGTAAAATATCCTTTGGGTGCCATATCCTCCCTTAGATATGAATATTTTGAATGCCATTCTTCATGCAGCCATACAATCATGCATCCATGCTTTCACGAATTACCTTTTAATAAAAATAAAGCTACTTCTTATTAACAAAATACAAAATATTACTTTAACTCGTCCTCAACCCTGGTAATAAGTTCACCAATCCTGACGTCAAATCTTTCGCCTGTCTTCCTGATCTTAACTTCGACTTTATTTTCTTTCAGTTTTTTATCGCCAACTATTACCTGGAGAGGTATCCCTAAAAGATCTGCATCTTTAAATTTAAATCCTGCCTGTGCATCAACACGGTCATCGTATAAAACTTCAATTCCTTTTTTGTTCATTTCTATGTAGAGCTTGTCGCAGGTTTGAACAATTTCATCTTTCTTCATATTCAACCCGATAAGATGAACGTGGAAAGGTGCAAGAGTTTTATCCCACACAAGCCCGCTCTCGTCATTGTGCTGCTCGATGTAACAAGCCATTACTCTTTCTACGCCGATGCCGTAGCTGCCCATAATAATCGGTTGTTCTTTCCCGTTTTCATCAAGGAATTTTGCATTCATTGAATCGGAATATTTTGTCCCGAGTTTAAAAATATGTCCAAGCTCAATTGCACTGAAAACTTCCAGAGAGTTTCCGCACTTTATACATTTCTCTCCCGGCTGTACATTTCGGAGGTCAGAATATGTTATGTTCTTTACATCGCGTTTTAGATCAATACCGGCAAGGTGAAAATCATTTTTATTTGCACCGCTGTAAAGATTGTTGGCATCTGTAAGCCTGTTATCAGCGATAATTTTCCCATTAAACCCGATTGGTCCGATAGAGCCTGCATCGGCACCTGTTAACTCTTTCAGCTCTTCGGGATGAGCTGGACGAACATTACCGCCGAGTGCTTTCCCGAGTTTGGTTTCGTTTACTTCTTCATTTCCCAGCATTAAAACCAGCACAGGTTTTCCCTCACTAATATAAACCCTCGACTTGGCACATTGATCTTCCTTTATCTTTAAAAAGCTGCAAAGCTCATCAATAGATTTTACACCGGGAGTAGAAATTTCTTTTACATCTTCACTCTTTTGTTCACGTCCGGTTTCAGAAACATTTGAAACAGCAACTTCAACATTTGCAGCATAACCACAGTGCTCACAGTAAGCAACTGTATCTTCGCCTGCTTCTGATCTTACCATAAACTCTTCAGAACCTGTTCCGCCCATAGCGCCGCTTGAAGCACCAACTACAAAATATTTCAAACCGCATCTGTCAAATATTTTTCTGTACGCTTTATCGTGCAGATCATAAGCGGTATCAAGCCCTTCCCACGATGAATCAAGGCTGTAAGCATCTTTCATCAGGAATTGTCTCCCGCGTATAACGCCGCTTCTTGGTCTAGGCTCATTCCTGAATTTTGTCTGTATCTGGTACCATATCTGTGGCATATCTTTATATGATTTCACAACGTTGCGCGCAAGGTATGTAATAATTTCTTCGTGTGTGGGAGCCAAAACATAATCCCGGTTTTTAACATGAAATAATGTATCGCCGAAAGCTTCAACACGGTTTGTTTCCTCCCATATCTCCTTCGGATTCAAAGCCGGCAAATGAAATTCCTGCCCGCCAATAGCGTTCATTTCTTCGCGGATAATTTCAGAAATTTTTCTTATCACCCTGTAACCGAGGGGCAGGAACGCATAAATCCCTGCAGAGATCATTTTTATCATTCCTGAACGCAGCATTAGAATATGGCTTTTCACAACAGCATCGTTAGGAATTTCTTTTAAAGTGGGAACGAAAAATTTACTTAGCCGCATACTGAATCTTTTGTGACAAAAATATGGGGTAAAAATACTGAAATAGGCAGGCTAATCAAAACATGAACTTCAACCGGATTCCTGTTTTAAAAAATATCATAAGCAAACAAAATTAATTCCTGTAAGTGCTTCAATTCATGTAATCCTCTGTCAATTTTGTTGACTTCCCTGATGCTTTTATATATATTTCTTCCTTATATTTTTACCAAAATTTGTAAAAAACAACTTATCTATGCTTGCGAGCGATTATAAAATTTTTTCAGGAAGCTCAAATTATAACCTTGCTGAAAAAATTGCTAAAAAGCTCGGTAAATCACTCGGGACAGTCGAAAAGAAGAGATTCAGTGACGGAGAAATCTGGGTAAAATATGGTGAGAATATCCGCGGGTCTGAAGTTTTTATAATTCAATCAACTAATCCTCCTGCTGATAATCTTATGGAATTATTGATTATGCTTGATGCTGCCAAAAGGGCATCGGCTACAAGAATAACGGCGGTAATTCCATATTTTGGGTACTCGAGACAGGATAGAAAAGATCAGCCGAGGGTTTCGATTACAGCTAAGCTTGTTGCAAATTTGATAACCGTTGCCGGCGCAGACAGAATTATGACAATGGACCTTCACGCCGCACAGATTCAGGGTTTCTTTGACATCCCTTTCGATCATCTATACGGCTCGACTATGTTTACCGGGCTGTTTAATGACGTCAGAGATAATCTTGTTGTTGTCTCTCCGGATGTCGGAGGAATTAAAATGGCAAGATCTTATGCAAAACGGCTTCATGCAGATCTTGTTGTTATTGATAAAAGAAGGCCGAAACAAAACCTGGCAGAAGTTGTTCATATTATTGGTAATGTTGAAGGAAAAGATGTTCTTTTGGTTGATGATCTTATTGACACTGCGGGAACCTTTATAGGTGCAATTGAAGCGCTGAAAATGAAAGGCGCAAAAAATATTTATGGCGCTATTACTCATCCGCTTTTCTCAGGTCCTGCTCTTGAAAGGATCCAGAATTCACAATTGTCGAAACTTTATGTTTCAGATACGATAGCTTCTGAAATTAATGGAAAGACAGATAAAGTTGAAACTGTTTCTGCATCAGGAATATTTGCTGAAGCAATTAAAAGGACATATAATAATGAATCAATTAGTTCGCTGTTTGATATAGATAAAGGATAATTTTTTAGTTCGTGGAGAAACAATGGAAAAAGTAGTCTTAAAAGCTAATGTTAGAAAAACGAAAACAAAATCTGATAAAAACAGGTTGCGTAAGAGCGGCGAGGTTCCCGGAGTCTTTTATTCGAAACACGATCAGCCCGTTTCGCTGAGCGTACCGGAAAAGATTATTAACCCTCTCGTCTTTACTTCTGAAACACATTTAATTTCACTTCAGCTTGAAGGAGAGCAGGAACACGACTGTATTCTGAAAGATGTTCAGTTTGATCCTGTAACAGATAGAATTCTTCACTTCGATCTGCTTGGATTAACATCAGGCGAAACTTTTCAGCTTGAAGTTCCTATTCAGTTTACAGGCAGCCCTGTGGGTATTAAAGAAGGAGGTGTTCTTCAGCAATTCTTGCATAAGCTTACTGTAGAATGTCTGCCAAAAGATATTCCGCAGCATCTTGAAATAAATATTCAGGATTTGAATCTTGGTCACTCAATACACGTAAAGGATCTTAGTTTTGAAAATATTAAAATTCTTAACCCGGCAGATACTGCAGTGGTTGCTGTTACACATCCTAAAGTAGAAGCTGAGCCTGTTGCAGCCGAGGCTGGCACCGAGGGTGAAGCACCGGCAGAACCTGAAGTTATTGGCAAAGGAAAAGCTGATAAGGAAGAAGAGGCAGAAGAAGAAAAGCAGCAAAAGTAGTGAAGGTATTGTGTGGTATAGGAAATCCGGGGAGCCGTTATTCTTTTAACAGGCATAATGTGGGCTTCATGTTTCTGGATTATTTTGCTGCTGCCCACTCGCTTTCCTTTAGAGCTTCAAAAAATGATTACTACGTTGCAGAGGGGAAAATACTAAATGAAAGTTTCTCGCTTATAAAACCAACCACGTATGTTAATCAAAGCGGAATAGCAGCTCTTCAGGTTGTCCAAAATTATAAAATTCCCGTTACAGATTTTTTGTTAATACATGACGATCTTAATCTTAAGTTCCCCGCTTTAAGAGTTAAAGTTTCCGGAGGTGACGGTGGGCATAACGGTGTGAATTCTGTCATATATCATCTTTCTTCTGAAGAATTTTCGAGATTAAGATTTGGCATTGATAATGAATTTGAAAAGGGGAAAATGGCAGAGTATGTTCTGACTGATTTTAGTAACGATGAAATGAAACAGCTTGAAGAGTCTTTTAAAACAGCCGCATACTTAGCAGAAGAATTTATCAAGGGAGGGATTAAAAGATTGCTTGATTCAAACAGCACATTAATGAAAACTAAAAAAGATAGAGACAAATTAGATCTTCAACAGTGAATTTGTAAAGTTAAAGCTGTATGGAGCCGGTATTTACAGGCATTACAATTTTTAGCAGAACAGGCGCTAAAATAAGCCTGAAAACAAACAGGTTTCTCTTGTTATTGCAGATTAAATTAAATAAATTTGAACCCTATTTTTTTAATTAACATAATATATTTATCCCTGCTCTCATATATAGATGAGGGCCAAATTGACCGAAGGGAGGTGACAAGTTAGATGAAGACGAATGTCTATGAAAGTGCGGTATTGATTAACGCATCGCTGGACGATGAGCAAATCCAAAACCTGATATCCCGCATTAAAGAAACAATCACAAACCATGGTGGAGAAATCCGGGAAGTAGAAAATTGGGGAAGAAAAAGATTGGCTTACGTAGTCAAAAAAAGTAAAGTTGGTTACTATGTCATCTTTAGATTTAATGCTCCCCCCAGCATGATTGCAAAGCTTGAGAGATTCTACATTCTGGATGAGCAATTTCTGAGATACCTTACAATCAAGCTTGATAATGATGCAATTGAATATCTCGAAAAAAATAAAGATAAATCTCTTATTCAGTCAGAAGATTCAACCGATGATCTGGAAATATCTTTAGCTACCGGAAAGCTGGATGAAGATTCTGCAGGAAATGGGAACTAACTTTTTTAAAAGATTTTAAGTACGGAGGAATAACCATGGCTGATTTGAAAATACCCGAAATAAATTACGTTATTGTAGCTGGTAATCTTACCAAAGACCCTATTTTTCGGCAAACAACAAATAATACACCGGTTGTTAATTTTTCTATTGCTTCAAATAGAAAATACAAAGACAGTACCGACCAATGGCAGGAAGATGTTTGTTATGTCGGTATCGTTGCCTGGAACAAACTAGCTGAAAGCTGCCGCGACAGATTAAAGAAAGGTTATGCTGTTCTGGTAGACGGTGAATTACAAAGCAGAAGCTGGAAATCAGAAGACGGTCACAACAGAAGTATTGTTGAAATAAAAGCCAGAAGGATTCAGTTCCTGAATAAAAAAGGAAAATTAACTGACTCGGAGAATGGACAAAATGGTCACACCGAAGATAAAAACGTTATCAAGGATGGCAACAATATTGAGAACAATAATGAGATAGATTATACAGATGATTCGTTCGATAAATTTTTATCCAGTGAAGAATCAGATTTATTAAAATAAAACGGATTTAATATATGAGAAATGAAGTTAAAGTTAAAAAAGTATGCCGGTTCACACAAAATAATGTAAAGTATATCGACTACAAAGATGTAAAGCTGCTCCAGCGATATATTACTGAACAGGGGAAAGTAATTCCTAAAAGAATTACAGGGACCAGTGCTAAATATCAGCGGCAGCTATCAATTGCAATCAAACGTGCAAGGCATATGGCACTGCTGCCCTATGTTTCCGATGTTTTGAAATAGAATAAATGAAGGAATAAAATGAAGGTAATATTAAGACAAAATACAGAAGGGGTGGGTCAGATTGGCCAGGTGATAGATGTGAAGGACGGCTATGCGAGAAATTTTCTGATCCCGCGGAAGTTAGCTTATCCGGCTTTAGAAGGAAATATCAGGGCCCTTGAGGAAGAAAAGAAAACTCTTTCGAAGAAAAGAGAACAGGAATTAACCGCTGCTGAAACATTAGCAGCAGGACTTGAAAAAGTTTCTGTTACTATACCGGTCCAGGTTGGTGAAGAAGGTAAGATCTTTGGTTCGGTCACAACTCAAATGATCTCTGATGCTCTTAAAGAAAAAGGACACGATATCGATAAAAGAAAAATTGAAATTGAAGAGCCGATTAAAGCACTGGGTATTTATACTGTCAGCGTCAAATTGCACCCCAATGTAAGTGCTAAAATTAAAGTGTGGGTTGTAAGAGAGTAAGTTCTGATAGAACGGTGAAATTGATGAAAAAGGAAAGCCAAACAGCTTTCCTTTTTATTTTAAAATATTAGACCTCAGGAGTTTTCAAAAACCTCTTGAGGTCTTTTAATTAATTCTTTACTTAATCATCCCATTCTGCAATTCGTCAGCAAGTCTTTTATCATTGAACAGAACTTTTATTACTTCCATCAGTGCATTTGATGTGACAGAGACTGATCTGTTCCTTGTCGTATCGAAAATAAAATTGCCGGGTAAGCTCTCGATATTTCCATCGAAGACAAGACCGACAACCTCGGCGTTTTTATTTATCACCGGGCTTCCGGAATTACCGCCGATGATATCATTTGTTGATACCATATCAAGGTGTGTAGCAAGGTCAAAATCAGCCGGCGGGTTTTTCCATCTGTCGCTTGCAAAAGCCCACTCGCTTCTTCCGGGGAATGAATAATGCCTGTCATACAATCCATAAAAAGTTGTGAAGGGTGGAGCTTCGGTGCCGTTGTAATCGTAGCCTTTAACCACGCCGTCCGATATCCTTAAGGTAAAAGTTGCGTCAGGCGGAATAGAAGTTCCGTAAACTTCAAAAAGAGCTTTTCCTAACTGCTGATTATATGTTGCTTCCTGCGCAGAAATTTCTTTAGCTTTTTTCTGTAGCTCATCTTTTTTTTCTTTTGAGTGAATTGTAAAATAAATGAAGGGGTCGTCTGAATTAAGAATTGCATCAGCACCTTTTGCGGCAAGCTCTTTAATTTTATTTTCGCTTGTCAGCGAAGAATGTGATAGAACATATTCAACTGCAGCTTCACCGGAATTGCCGCCGGTGAAATGCTGAACCAGTTCATTTTCCGCCCCAAGATTTCTTGTCATGTTTTCTATAAACAGATTAAGAAGCATCCTGTTTTTGAGAGCATCAAAATCTGCAGGGAATAAATTGGCTATAGTTGAGTCAAGCTCCGTACCCTGGTACTGTGCAGATCTTTTATCTTCTGGCTGTTTTAATTCGTTAGCAAGGTCAATAACTTCCTGAGCAATATTCAGATATGCAGGAGAGGAGAACGGCGTGGTTGATAAGCCGTACAATTCGTGAACGAATGATCTCATCTGTTTGCGGTTCTCAGCGATCTTAGACCAGACATCGCCGTACTTTGCATTTAATTCCGGGTTTGACTGGACAGCTTTTTTAAAGGTTCTTTCGAAATCAATTTTCTTCTGCATTAATATCGGGTCTCTTAAGCCGGCGAGATAACCGGTAATAGCTTTTTCAGAATTCGAAAATCCGAAAATAGTATTTTGCAGTTCACCCTTTCTCTCAGGATGTTCTTTCAGTATGGCTTTATACACTCCTATTAATCCGTGCAGAAGATCAAGAGTGTACGGGTAAATAATATCTCTTGTGTACTCTAACTGCGAAACAGTATTTAATCTGGCAGTTCTTCCCGGGTTACCTATAATAAAAACCGGCTCGCTTTCTTTTGCACCGTCTGCGCTCCATTTGAAATAATGATCCGTTTTCAGAGGCTTACCATTTTCATCATATACTCTGAAGAACGAACAGTCCACATCATATCTTGGATAAGTAAAGTTGTCCGGGTCACCGCCAAAATAAGCTGCCTGTTCTTCCGGTGCAAAAACCAAACGGACATCAGTATATCTTTTATATCCGTAAAGAGAATATTTTCCGCCGTTAAAAAGAGTAACAACCTGGCAGATCAGACCGGTCTCTTTGCTTTGTTCTGCTTCAATTTTTTTAATTGCTTTGCTTGTGCTGTCCGCTTTGGCTTCAGGTGTGGCTGCGCTGTTAGCAGCATCCTGTATTTCTTCCGTTACATCTTTGATAAGCACTAATTGGTCAACAAATAAACC
>JAKAGZ010000009.1:53831-66832 GCA_021815365.1 Bacteroidota bacterium | reverse complement strand
TTTTAGCCGGAATTTTTTGATGAGTTTGAGTTATCAGCATCTGAACTTTTCAGCCTGCCTGCTTTACGTACGGCATCCTTAAGCAGAAACTCGATCTGTGCATTAATGCTTCGCAATTCATCAGCCGCCCATTTCTCCAGGGCGGCGTGAACATTTTCGTCTATTCTTAATAAAAATTTTTTCTTTTCAGACATATTAAAAAATAAGTTTCTTACCCGATTACAGCAGCAGAAATGTGTTTTCGTCTTAAAGAAATATACCAGGCTACAGCAATGACCCAGGGATATTTATCCAGCACATCTGATTTTTGTTGAATATAAATTTTTGCTTTTTCTTTGAAAGAAAATCTGAATTCAAAATTTACCAGGCATTGACCGGATAGAGTTTCTATCCTGTAATCGCCTGTAAAAAGGTTGAATGCTATGTTCAGTTGTTCACCTTTGGGCAGGTAGATCGTTCCTTTGCTTTTAAAAAAATCTTTTGAGTATTTTGCAAAAGGCATCTCATACCCAACCTCCCTGATTGCAACTTCTTGCTGCCAGAATCCTGTCCAATAAATCTCCCACTCTTTATTATTTATTTTGAAAATCATATTCATACCACGGAATTTGAAAAATTCCATTGTAGCAATTACTTCATCGTTGTGTTTTAATTCAAAGTAACCTTTCCATATTGATGGCTGCACTATCTTTATAGTTTTGCCGGTCAGTTCTGTTATATTATTCATAGCTGATGCAAAATTGTTCTACTGGTATATCGTTCCAGTATTTATAACCGGCTGTGCTTCCCTGTCGGCTACAAGAGCCACCATCAGGTTATTTACCATTTGAGCTTTTCTTTCTTCATCAAGATTTATAATTTTTTGTTCACTTAAAGACTGCAGAGCCTGCTGAACCATCCCGACAGCGCCTTCAACAATTTTAAATCGTGCAGCTACGATCGCCTGAGCCTGCTGCCTGCGCAGCATTGCCTGAGCAATTTCCTGTGCATAAGCAAGGTGGGTAATTCTCGCTTCAACAACTTCAACGCCTGAAATTTCAAGGCGCTGCTGCAGTTGCTTCCGAAGATTTTCTGCTACCTCTGTCGGACTGCTTCTAAGCGATTCTTTCTCGCCTTCGTTTGTATCGTAGGGATATTCCGATGCAAGTGAACGAATCGCAGTCTCACTCTGTATCGCAACGAACTGCTCATAATTTTCAACATCAAAAACTGCACGTGCCGAGCTGACGACCCTCCACACAACAACTGCTGCAATCTCGATCGGGTTGCCGTGCAAATCATTCACTTTTATTTTTTCGCTGTTGAAATTTCTTATTCTAAGTGAGACACGCCTTCCTTTTATGAATGGATTTATCCACCAGAAGCCGGAGTCTTTGACCGTTCCCTTATACTTTCCGAATAGCAGAAGCACACGTGAATCATTCGGCTGAATTATAAAAAATCCGTTTATTGAGACAGATAAAAAAATTGTCAGTGGAATAATAATCCACGCCAGTTGAGGCATATGCTGTTTTATCGCAGTTAAAAAAAGCAGAAAATCTGCAGCAAAGAGTAAGATAAAAAGAACGAGAATTAAAAAGCCGTTCGTTTTTTTAGCAGATCTTTCAGTTATAGTTTCCATGTATGAAGTCCTTATAAAGTGATATTGTAATAATATTGTTTTGATAGCAAAAAATCAAGATAATGAATAAAAACCGCTCATCATTCAAAAACCGACTTTGTAATTCAATAAAGCGCTTTCAAATCAATTAATTAGGGAAATAGTTTTACATTTGGTTAGATTGCACTGCTGATTAAAAAACTCTGGTAAAAGAAATGGGCAGCGATAAAAAATCTTACAGCAATGATCCGCGTCTGGGAAGAACACTGAGAGAAGATTTCAGGCAGGTAGACTTTATCAGTGAGATAAAAAAAGAAGTCCGCGAGCTGAAAAATTTCTATATTGATGAGCACAAGAAAGAACGCCTGCAGAACATGAATACATTCAGCGGGTTTTTCCATGTGGTTATCTGGCTGATAAAAAGTCTCTTTCTGCGTCTCACACCTTTCAGAAGAATACTTACTGTAGCAGGTGTTGTGCTTTTTATTTTCGGCAGGATCAAAATCGGAGGAGATGGAGGGAATGTAGTAATTATTGATAACGCAATGCTTGGTGGAATATTAATTCTTTTTGTTCTTATGCTTGAGTTAAAGGATAAGCTGCTTGCAAAGGACGAGCTTGAAGCCGGAAGAAAAGTGCAGCGTGCACTTCTGCCTGATGAAAATCCGAAAGTGGAAGGCTGGTCTGCCTGGCTTTACACCCGCCCGGCTAATGAAGTCGGTGGGGACCTGGTGGATTATATTGAAATGAAAGACAAACGCGTTGGTCTTACAATGGCAGATGTAGCGGGAAAAGGATTGAGCGCCGCATTGATGATGTCAAAGCTGCAGGCAACTATTAGATCTCTCGCAACAGAATACGATTCTCTTTCAAAATTTGCATCGAAGATAAATGAGATATTCAACCGTGATAGTCTTCCAAATTTATTTGCTTCTATGCTTTATATGGAAATAATTCCGAACTCAGGGAAATTAATTTATGTAAACTCCGGTCATCTTCCGCCGATTGTAATAAAGGAAGATGAAGTGCAGCAATTAATGAAGGGCGAGGCGGCTCTCGGTCTTCTAAAGAATGCGAATTTTACAGAACATCATCTCAATTTAAAACCGGGTGAAATTTTTATTGTCTATTCTGATGGTGTTACCGAAGCCTGCAATAGCTACAACGAACTTTTCGGGATAGAGAGATTAATAAGCACCGTAAAAAAATATAAGAACGTTCCGCCAGACCAGTTAGGAGAACGAATAAAGCAACAGGTTGACGCATTTATTGGCGAAGCGCCGGCAAGCGATGACCTGTCACTAATAATTTTGAAGAAGTCCTGAAACAACTTTTGCTCTTCCGTGAACTGCATTTATTTTTTTAGCAGCTTAAAAGCGTGAGTCCAGTTATTATATTTAAAACCATATTCGATCCAGAATAGAGCAAAGGTCTCGAGCAGATAGGATTTTGAAATATCACCCATATCCACAACGCTATTCCAGCCCCAGCCTTCGGCAAATGAGGCGACTTTCATTTTTGCGCTTTCGTCATTTCCTGCGATAAACAGATCGGGCACTCCTTCTTCTCGTTTTGGATTGCACATAATGTAAGCGCTTATTGTGTTAAAAGCCTTTACAACTTTAGCACCGGGCAATAATTTCTGAATGGTTTCACCGCCCGATTCACCCGGAGCTGATTTTAATTTTGGCGGGGCACCTTTTGAAAAGTCTAAAGGGTTTGTAACATCAATTACAATTTTTCCTGAGAAATTTTCTTTACCTGCAAGCGTGATTGCACCTTCAGTTCCAGTCCATAAAGTCGCTAGTATGATAAGTTCGCCGAATTTTGCAGCTTCAGAGAATGTGCCGGCAGTTCCTTTTTCTCCGGCATCTTTTTTCCATTCGTTCAATTTTGCTGTATCTCTTGTTCCTATTTTTACTTCGTGCCCGAGACGAATAAAACCAACCCCGAGTTGCTGCCCCACAACACCCGATCCCATTATTCCGATTTTCATTTTTTTCTCCAATAAAATTTTTGTTGGTGTTAGCTGCAGGGAAAATAACACTTTCCGTTAAAAGAGGGCATACAATTTTAAAAATTATGTTTACTCCGTTTTCACCTGGTCAATATTCCTGTTTATATATCCCGAATAATCTTTAATAATGGGCTTGTAAGGTTCATTAAATAAAACAGAGGAAATTAAAAAATCAGCAGTTGATCTGTTACAGGCAGTGGGAACGTTATAAAGAACAGTGATTCTTAAAAGAGCTTTCACATCAACATCGTGAGGCTGCTGCTGCATCGGGTCCCAGAAGAAGATCATCATATCAATATTCCCTTCTGTTATAAGCGAGCCAAGCTGCTGATCCCCGCCAAGAGGGCCGGACTTAAGCTTTTTTATTTTATATTTTAACGGGTGTTCCCTTGTTACTTTTTTCCTGAGCGATTCTTCAACAAGCTTGCCGGTAGTGCCGGTGCATATAAGCTGATGCTCGGATAAAATTTTCCAGTTCCATTCAACCCATTCAATCAAATCAATTTTCCTGTTATCGTGTGCGACCAATGCAATGCGTTTATGTCTTTTCATACCTCTCCTTTAATATCTTGCTCTTGATCATACTCTCGTTCTTACTCTTTTTAGAAGAGAAAGATTATGATTAAGAGTAAAATAATGATAAAGATCAAGAGCGAGAAAAATTATTTCACTTAGCTTTCTGAATATTTTGCGTCAATAAGCTGATTCTTTCCATCTGCGTATAGTGCATACTGGAATCCTTTCTTAACTGCGTATCCCCCTGCTTCGCCATTTTTATTTAAAGCGATGTATGCAACCTGAAGATCATTGTATTTCATATTCCATTTCAGAATTCTCTCAACGGCAAGCTTGCACGCCTCTTCAGGTGATTTTCCTGCGCGCATAAGTTCCACAACAAAGTATGAGCCGCAGGTTCTCATAACAGCCTCCCCAACACCTGTAGATGCAGCGCCTCCGACTTCGTTATCAACGTAGAGTCCATCTCCCGGGATAGGCGAATCACCTACACGCCCGTGGATTTTCCATGCGATGCCGCTGGTAGTGCAGGCTCCTGAAAGATTCCCGTTATTATCGAGAGCGATCATCCCAATGGTATCGTGGTTATTCCTATCGACAGGTTTATAATGACTTGTTTTCAACCACTCTTCCCATGCTTTTTTAGATTTTTTTGTTAAAAGATTTTCTCTTTTGAATCCGTTCTGCAGCGCAAACTGTAAAGCGCCGTCACCTACCAGCATAACGTGAGGTGTTTTCTCCATTACAAGCCTTGCGACCGAAATAGGGTTTTTGATGTGTTCAATGCAAGCGACAGAACCTGCATTTAAATTTTCATCCATTATGCAGGCATCAAGAGTAACGCGTCCGTCGCGATCCGGCAGTCCACCATATCCTACGCTGGTAATATTAGGGTCAGATTCTGTTACACGCACACCCTGTTCAACAGCATCGAGAGCGCGGCCGTTTGTGCTGAGTATTTTCCACGCAGCTTCGTTTGCTGCTATGCCGTGATCCCAGGTTGAGATAACAACTGGTTTTCTTACAGTATTAATTTTAATTACTTTTTTTTCGGGAGTTTCAGATCTTGAAAATATTGACTTCATTCCCAGCATAGCTGCAGTTGTTGCCAGAGCAGAGCTTACAAGAAATTTTCTTCTCGTTGTCATTTTTTTCTTCCTGAAGATTATTTTGAAATATGAGAATTACATGAAATATCACAGTTGCAAGGCTAAAGAGGGCAAAAGAATTTTCTTCTCAGCAAAACTCTTAATCCTTCCTGAGTTAAATTCACAAAATTTAGTTAAAGTTCCAACATCATTTTAAAGACTTTTCTTTTGTATTTTGATTCACTTTTTTCTATGACAGTTTGAAACCCCAGGCTCTTGTACAGATTAACTGCAGCAACTAATTTACTGCTGGTTTCAAGCGTAACATACTTTGCCTTTTTAGACCACGCAAAGCCGATTACTGCAAGCGCTAATTTCTTTCCTGCCTGTTTTCCCTGAGCTTTTTCTGCGACAGCCATTTTAGCAAGCTCGTAGGTTTCTCTATCGGTTTTAATTGCAGCGCAGGTGCCGATAATTTCATCTTTTATTCTTGCAAAAAATATTTCGCCGCCTTTATTGATAATTTCACCCTCCGGGTCCCCGAGGATTTTTTCATCCTCAGGTTCAATCTCAAAATATTTTTGAATCCAGGTATAGTTTAGATCTTTAAAATAATCTTTGAGTTTAGAATTATAAGAAAGGATCTCAACTTCCTTTATTGCTTTTTCTTTATATGAATCATTAATTCTTCTGTAGAAAGATCTTTTGGAAAGACTCGTTTCAATCTTATCGAGTACTGCATCAAGTTCGGTATTAGTTTCATCTTCGAGCTTTTCTATTGTTTCTTCAATTTCTTTTTGAACCGGTATAATTCTTTCGACAGTTTCTTTGGCAGTGTCAGTCAGGCAGATAATTTTTTTTCTTTTATCGGTGCTGTCCTGTTCAGAAACAACCAGATTTCTTTTTTCCATTTGCTTTACGAACTGCACTACTGCGGGATGAGAAATTCCAAGTGAAGAAGCAATCCCCTGAACCGAGTAGTTCTGTTTTTCTAAGAGAAAAAGTATCGGCAGCCACGAAGGTTCTACATTCAGCCCTAGTTCACGGTATTTTTTTAATAAATCCTGTGATAAGCGGTCTGATAATCTTTTCAGACGGAGGTGTAAAGTTGCCCCGCCTAACTGCTTGATTATGTCCATTTAGATGAATTACGAAATAATTATAAAATATATTACGTAAATAATTATATAAATACAAACTTTCCTTGACTGAAAAAAGTTATTTAAAATTAATCGTGTTCTAATTCAGAAAGTAGCTCGGTAAGGTTTAGTGCTTTTGCGACCATAGACAGTTTTCCCTCATCGTCTCTTGGCCATTCATAGATTGGCCTGTCTGCATAGAGTTCAACACCGTTTCCGTCAGGGTCGGCGATGTAAATTGATTCGGAAACTCCATGGTCAGAGGCTCCTTGTATTGGATATTTTTCTTCCCAAAGTTTTTTGAATGCCCTTGCCAGTTCTTTTCGGGTTGGATACAGAATTGCAAAATGATATAAGCCAATTTCTCGTTTAGGAATTTTAGTTGATTTTTCATCGTACCAGGTATTAAGTCCGATGTGATGGTGGTATCCGCCGGCGGAAAGGAAAACAGCAGAGTCGCCAAACCAGGCAGTCACTTCAAAACCCAGCAGGTCCCGGTAAAAAGATAAAGACCTATCCAGGTTTTTAACAGTAAGGTGAACGTGTCCGATTGAGGCATCAGGAGATATTTTATAATTCATATCGAATATTATGGAAAAGTTTATTAATGAAAAGAAATTTTCAAAAGAAAAATTATAATAATAATCTA
The DNA here is from genome assembly GCA_021815365.1 of Bacteroidota bacterium. Taxonomy (GTDB): domain Bacteria; phylum Bacteroidota; class Ignavibacteria; order Ignavibacteriales; family Ignavibacteriaceae; genus JAKAGZ01. The sequence goes on along the minus strand of JAKAGZ010000009.1, from coordinate 59,823 downwards.
AAAAAATTACTATTCAACTATTGCAGTTGCCTCTATTTCGATTAGCATATCAGGTGAAATTAAAGATTTAACTTCCACCATAGATGTGGCTGGTTTTATGTCTTTGAAAAATTCGGCGTGAGCCTTTCCAAATTCTTCCCACCTTGAAATGTCTGTTACAAACATTCTTGTTCTGATTACATTGCTCAGCGAGGCTCCTGCTGCTTCAAGCGCTTTGTTGATAATTTTTATACATGCTTTTGTTTGTTCGTATGCATTCCCGGGGAACAATGTTTTGCCTTCTTCAACAGGCGCAGTTCCCGATACTTCAACCACATTACCTATTTTAACAGCACGTGAATAGCCAACTATGTTTTCCCATTTTGCGCCGGAGGAAATGTTTAATCTTTCGTTCATTTGAATTATGCCCGTATTATTTTTATTAAATGAAATGTCAATAATGTTGAACAAGAATCTGCGCCACAGATGATGGGCTATGACGCAGATATAACTTTTACTTTGATGTAATTGTTTCATATTTAATTAATATCAAAGCTATGGATCCACTTAATCTTCTTTTATAACATAAAGCAAATTATTTTCGACTTTATAAATAAGAGGGGCAATAAGAATTTTCGGATATTTTAATCTCAGCCTGATTACTTCGCTTAGTACGAAATCAATTTCATTTCCAATTTCAAACATAGGTGCAAACTGGTTAAAATGTTCTTCAGCTTTTTCTGCTTCCCACCCGGCATTTATAACAAGATTTTCAATAAACAATTTTTTTCTCGCAGCAAGATTTACCATACCGCAATTTGTGTGTCCGATTAATGCCAATGCTTTAACCCCTCCGACTGCAATTGCGTACGATACCTTGAATTCGCTGTAGCGCAGATTAGCTCCTCCTGTTCTTATTATGTATGAAAAATTATCCGGTATATGAAGATGCTTCCTGTTATCCATACACATACCGATAAGCAGCCTGGCAGAAGTATAAGTTTCAAATTCCCTGTTCAAATTATGATATTGTAATAGGCTGCCAATGGGTGTATTCATATATTTTTGGGGAATATCTTCGTTTTTTGAAATACTTATCAGTTGGTTCATAGCCTTTCATTACTTTTGGAAACGGTATGCAAGATAAATATTAAATACTATACCAAACAACAGATTGACAGTAACAAATTTTTATTTTTCTCTATAACAGTCAATCGTGTTAATTTCCTTTTATTTATAAAATGAACCTTCTGCGTTAAATGAACTGCCGGTAATTAAAAAAACAGTTATCCTTTGATTGTGAAAAAATCAATTTTCTGCTGTAACAAATTATTTGATTAAAACGTCCTGTAAACAAAGATGCTTGAATCCTTAAAATATGAGATTCTCATAAAGCAGTATAAAAACGTTATCTACAATTATGCTTTTTATATGCTGAAGGATTCTATGGATGCTGATGATGTGTCCCAGGAAGTTTTTATAAAAATCTGGAAGAGCATTGATACTTTTAATCTTAAAGCAGCAAAAGCCTGGATAATGAAAGTGACGCACAATCTGTGCATTGATTATTTGAGAAGACGAAAGGCTAATCAGGGCAGGGAAATAGATATTGAAAAAGAATTTAAGAACAAATCCGGCGAGGATAATAATTTGACTGATGTTGAAGTGGGTCTCAGAAAAAAAATATTGAAAGAAAAGATCAGCGATGGAATTAAACATTTGCCCGAAACCCTCAGAAGTGTTTTTGTTCTATATGAACTGCATGGCTTTAAATATTCTGAAATAAGTGAAACATTAAACTTACCACTCAACAGCGTGAAAGTATATTTAATGCGTGCAAGAAAAAAACTGCAGGAAGAATTAAGAGAATGGAAAGATGAACAGTTCTGAAAAAATCAACGAAGAGTACCTGAATAAAATCATATCCGCTGCTTACGGAGATGCAGGGATTATTGATAAAATAAAACTTTACCTGGATTCTAAAAAATATCCTGAAGTAAAAAAGATCCTTGAAGAATATAGAAAAACGGCGCACGAAGTTCACTCATTAAAACACGAAGAATATAAAGAAGCTATTCCTGTTTATCATCCGCAAAGCAGCAATCTTTTGCTGTTATACTTAAAGCTATTTTTCAGAAGACCTTTTCTTTCGACAGCCCTAACGCTGTTGCTTATTGCAGGACTGATATCCGGCTATCTTCTGATGAACGAAAAACCACAGCCTAAAAAATATTCTGCCGAAGAAATACGTACTGCAGAACAACAGGCGAAGGAATCCTTTGTAATTGTGGCTTCAATTCTTAATAAGGCTGAGAACAGGTTAAAGAATGATGTACTTGATAAAAAAGTGAATCAGCCGATTCAAAAAAATTTAATTATTATTAATAATTATTTAAAAGGAGAATAGAATATGAAAAAATTCGCAGGGTTATTTTTAACAGTAGTTCTGGCTGCGGTGGTTTCGGTATATCCACAGGAAAAGATTGATTACTCGGGTCAGCCCGGTTATGTTGATTTCGGAAACTTAGCTAAATTTATGACAGGAGATAAGGTTACAGAAATAAATCTTGATGCTAATATGCTTAAAATGCTGTCGCATCTTGGGGATGAAGACAGTGTGGGATTTAAATCGGTAGTTGGCGGGCTTAAATTGATCAGGGTAAATTCCTTCGGCATTAATGACTCTAATGAGAAAGAAATAATGCAGAAGATTACTTCAATTGACCAGCACCTTTCGGGAAAAAACTGGCAAAGAATAATTAAAGTAAAAGATAAAGGCGAATACACAAACGTTTACATTTTGCCTTCGAGTGATTATGAAGATTTTCTTGGTCTTGTCGTGACCTCTATTGATAACAAGGGGAAACACGGAAACGGAAGAGAAGCTACTTTTGTAAATATTGTCGGTAAAATAAATATGTCACAGCTTGGAAAGCTCGGTGAAAAATTCAATATTCCGTCTCTGGGAAAAACGAACAAAGAAAAAAAGAACGACAGGAAAAAATAGAAATTTTTTTTGATTCAAAAACGATTTTTTACTTACTGCAGTTTTATCAACAGTTTCTCAGAACTCGCCTAGTTGCGAAGCGGGGTGATCGCTGTGCGGTGAGTGCACTTCTAATTTCCTTTGTTTATTAAATCGAATATTTCTATTTTTTAATCCTGTTTTTAAACGTTGCTTTGTTCAACTTAATACGTGGAGATAATTTATGAAGTATCCTGCGTTAAGTAATTATGTCGAAGGCAAACTTGTTTCAGATGGTCATAACAGGCTCGATGTTTTTTCACCGCTCGACGGCGAAGTAATTTCAACAGTTCCATTATCGGCGAAATCTGATCTCGATAAAGCAGTAGATGCAGCAAAGAGAGCATTCCCATCGTGGTCAAACCTTCCGATTAAAGAAAGAGTCCAGGTTTTTTACAGGTATAAATATCTTCTTGAAAAAAATTCAGATGAACTTACCGAATTAGTTCATATCGAAAACGGGAAGACTATTTCCGAAGCACGCGCAGAGATTGAGAAAAGTATTGAGGTAACAGAATTTGCCTGTTCATTACCGCAGCTTACCTCGGGTGAAGTGCTGGAAGTAAGCAAGGGAGTTGAATGCAGGATTGAAAGATATCCCGTGGGCGTTGTCGCAAGCATCACTCCATTCAACTTTCCAAATATGGTTCCTAACTGGACAATACCAAATGCACTTTGCCTCGGCAACACAATGATCTTAAAACCTTCCGAACAGGTTCCTCTCAGCGCTAACAGGATTGCGGAATTACTGAAAGAAGCCGGCTTGCCCGACGGCGTTTTTAATGTTGTGCATGGTGATAAGGAAGTCGTGGAGGCAATCTGTGATCATCCCGGAATTGAAGCAATTACTTTTGTTGGTTCAACAAAAGTTGCAAAAATTGTTTATATACGTGCAGCCTCAAAGTTAAAAAGAGCGCTTACTTTGGGCGGTGCAAAGAATCACTTAATAGTTTTGCCTGATGCTAATACAGAAATGGCAGCTTCAAATATTGCTGCTTCAATGTCCGGCTGTGCAGGACAACGCTGTATGGCAGCTTCAGCCATGGTTGGCGTCGGTGATGTTGATCATATAATAGAGAAACTTTGTGAAGAAGCAAAAAAAATTATTCCAGGTAAAAATCTTGGAGCCGTGATTTCTAAACAGGCAAAAGAGAGAATTGAAAATTATATCACTGAAGCAGAAAAAGATGGTGCCAAGGTTCTGGTTGATGGAAGAAATTATAAAGTGCCGGGGAAAGAAAACGGCTTTTATGTGGGACCCACGGTTCTTGATTATGTCCGTCCTGAAATGAAAATTGCAAAAGAAGAGGTTTTCGGTCCCGTTCTTTCGATAATGAGATCAAAGACAATAGAGGAGGCAATTAAAATTCAGAACAGCTCACTTTATGGAAATGCAGCCGCAGTTTTTACTCAAAGTGGTGCAGCCGCGCGCTATGTATCTGATCACGCAAGCGCGGGAATGATTGGGGTGAACATCGGTGTTCCTGTTCCGCGTGAGCCGTTCTCTTTCGGCGGATGGAATGAATCAAAATTCGGAGTCGGCGATATTACTGGTAAAAGTTCTATAGAATTTTTTACTAAGCTGAAAAAAATTACAACCAAGTGGAACCCGGAATCAAAAGTTAACTGGATGAGTTAAAAAAACTAAGAGGAACATATAATGTCAAGAATTGTTAAAGGCGGATTAATTCAGGCGACGCTTTCAATGTCGACTGAACAGCCGATCGAAAAGATAAAACAATCAATGATCGAAAAACATCTTAAGATGATTGACGATGCAGCAAAAAAAGGTGTGCAGGTTCTTTGTCTGCAGGAACTTTTTTACGGTCCTTATTTCTGTGCTGAACAAAAAACAAAATGGTACGGTCTGGTTGAAAAAGTTCCGGATGGACCCACAACAAAACTAATGCAGGAAACAGCGAAGAAGCTCGGTATGGTAATTATTGTTCCTGTTTATGAAGAAGAAATTACCGGAGTATACTATAATACTGCAGCGGTGATTGATGCTGATGGAAAATATCTGGGAAAATACAGGAAGCATCACATTCCGCACTGCGATCCGGGCTTCTGGGAGAAATTTTATTTTAAACCCGGCAATCTCGGTTTTCCGGTTTTCAAGACTGCATTTGCAGATATCGGCGTTTATATTTGTTATGACAGACATTTTCCTGAAGGTGCGCGTGCCCTGGGGTTGAACGGCGCTGAAATCGTTTTTAATCCTTCTGCAACTGTTGCGGGGCTTTCAGAATATCTCTGGGAGCTTGAACAGCCTGCACACGCTGTAGCCAACGGATATTTTGTCGGAGCTATAAACCGCGTTGGGAAAGAAGCTCCATGGAACATCGGGGAATTTTACGGCAAAAGTTATTTCTGCAACCCGCGCGGAAAAATAATCGCACAAGCAAGCCGCGATAAAGATGAGCTGGTAGTTGCTGATCTGAATCTCGATGAAATTCAGGAAGTAAGAAATGTCTGGCAGTTCTTCCGCGACAGAAGACCAGAGGCGTACGGAGAACTGACAGCGATAGGAAAATGAAAAAGCAATAGCACACGGACGACACCGATTACACAGATACACACTGATTTTATCAGTGAAAATCCGCGTTATCTGTGTCATCCGTGTGCTATTAATTCTTAAATTATAAAGGAGAGATTAATGACCACCGAACAAATAGTAGAGATCACTTCTAAACACACTTACGGAACATGGCGCTATCAAAAGGGATGGAAACCCCTGCATATTGTTGACGCAGAAGGATGCTTCTTTACTGATTCATCAGGGAAAAAATATCTGGATTTCTCGGCGCAGCTTATGTGCGTTAATCTCGGTCACAAAAACAAAGCAGTAATAAAAGCAATAGCAGATCAGGCGGAAAAACTTTCTTACATAGCTCCGGGGTATACTACAGATGCGCGTGCTGAGCTTAGCAGGCTTCTGTTAGAAGTTTTGCCTGAAGGGCTTGAAAAATTTTATTTCTCAACATCGGG
>JAKAGZ010000009.1:0-53731 GCA_021815365.1 Bacteroidota bacterium | reverse complement strand
TATCTTTCTAAAAAATTGAATGAACTGAAAAGCAGGCACAATTCTGTTGGCGACATCAGGGGCATCGGGCTGTTCCGCGCTGTTGAAATTGTTAAGAACAGAAAAACGAAGCAGCCTTTTAACACAAAAGAAGATAAAGTTGCCGGCAAGCCCTTAATGGTTGATAAGATATCATCAGAGATGATGAAGAACGGAATTTCAATACAGGGCTGGATAAGTCATTTTGTTATTGCGCCGCCGCTTATAATAACAAAAGAAGAAATTGATCATGCCATAGAAGTTTTTGATAATACATTAAAAATTTCCGATTCAGAAACAGAGGATTAATATTTATTCACAATAATTTTCTTCTTATGAATAATTTAGCAGCTAAACTTTCTCCTGAACAATACGAGAATAACTTTGCGGAAATTCACCCGCCTTTCTCTCATAACTCTGCTGTAGCGGAAGCTAACAGGTGCTTGTATTGTTACGATTCTCCCTGCACGAAAGCCTGTCCAACGCATATAGATATCCCGGCATTCATAAAAAAAATAGCAAGCGGAAATTTATTAGGCTCTGCAAAAACAATACTTGAATCAAACTGGTCGGCTTTAACATGCGCAAAAGCATGCCCCGTTCAGGTTTTGTGTGAAGGAGCCTGTGTTTATAATGATAAGGAAGAACCTGCAATTCAGATAGGAAGATTGCAAAGATTTGCAATCGACAATTATTTTAAAAGCGGTATGCCGAAGTTATTTTCCCCAAAAGAAAAAAACGGAAAATCTGTTGGAGTAATCGGCTCAGGTCCCGCGGGATTAGCTTGCGCCGCTGAACTTTCATTACTTGGATATAAGGTAACAATTTATGAAGCAAATAAAATTCCCGGCGGGCTTAACACGTGGGGAATAGCCCCGTATAAAACGCGGCAGGCTGACAGCTTAAAGGAAGTTGAACTCGTTAAAAGTTTTGGCGTCGAAATAAAAACTGAAATTCTGGTTGGTAAAACAATCTCATTCGAAAAGCTTTCAAAGACTCACGATGCGGTTTTTATCGGCATTGGTCTTGGAGAAAGCACAAACCTGAAAATACCCGGCGAAGAATTAAATGGTGTGGTTAATGCTATTGATTTTATTGAAGAAGTAAAAAAGGAAAAATGGGATTCGGTTAAAGTAGGAAAACGTGTTGCGGTGATCGGAGCGGGAAATACTTCTATTGATGCAGCAACTGAATCAAAAAGATTAGGCGCCGACGAAGTGATGATCTTGTACAGAAGAAGCCGTGAAGAAATGTCAGCCTATGATTTTGAATTTGAGCTTGCTAAAAACGACGGAGTAATTTTTCACTTTCTGACCGCTCCTAAAAGAATTATTGGTAACAGTTCTGTCGAAGGAATAGAATGCACAAAAATGAAATTAGGTGAGCCTGATGAAAAGGGGAAAAGAAAACCAATTGAAATTCCAGGCTCTGAATTTGTTATGCCGGTTGATATGGTTATTAAAGCAATCGGACAAAGCGCAAAAACTAAATTTCTGAATTCGATAACCGGTCTTCAGGTCGAAAATGGGAGAGTGGTAGTGAATCCAGATAATTATCAGACAGGAAATGAAAAAGTTTTTGCTGGCGGCGATTGCATCAATGGCGGGAAAGAAGTAGTTAATGCTGCTTATGATGGGAAAATGGCAGCACACGGAATAGACGGTTATTTGAATAAGACGGCTTTATAGAGTTTGATAAATAACAAATTAGTTTGAGAGAATGACTGAATGACTGAATGAGCCTATGTGCTTTATAGTTTTTAATGAAATTGATAGATAAATTTATAAAGTGGTAAAATGATAATTCAAAAGTATTTAAACAAAAATAAAAACATAAATCGTGGTTTTAGAAAGCTGATAGTATGGCAGGAAGCTGTTGAATTATTTTCATTTGTAAAGAGAAAAATAAATACAATAACCTCGGTTTCTTATAAAGTAAAAGCTCAAGTCGAAGATTCTGCTTTTTCTGTACATTCTAATATTGCAGAAGGTTACAGCAGGCGATCGTTAAAGGAAAACATTCAGTTTAATAATATTGCTTTATCGTCGCTTGCAGAAAATTATTCACAGGTATTTTCGTTAAACACCAGTGGGGATATAGAAGACACCTGGTTTGAAAAGTATGATGATATGCATTATTCCATTGAGAATAAATTAATTAATCTGAATAAAAGTTACATAGAAAAACTCAAGAATAGCTCTGACTGGAAGGATGATTATATATTAAGGGAAATTATTGAAGAATATATTTCTGATGACGAATTATGAGTAAGTTAAAGCATTCAACCATTCAACCATTCAGTCATTCAGTCATTCAGTCATTCAGCCATTCTTTCAAACATTTTTAGATGAGAATAAAACATAAAACATTCACGGATTTGTTATGATTGATCTAAGTATTGATTGCGGCGGGATAAAATCCCCAAATCCATTCTGGCTTGCCTCGGCTCCGCCATCTAATTCTGCGTATCAGAATTGCAAAGCATTTGAGCAAGGCTGGGGCGGAACAGTCTGGAAAACTATCGGTGAGCCTGTTATGAACGTCTGCAACCGCTATGGAAGCATAGATTACAACGGACAAAAAATTGCAGGACTGAATAATATTGAGCTGATCAGCGACCGCCCGATAGAAATAAATATGAAAGAAATTGCCGAGACAAAAAAACTCTGGCCCGATCGCGCCGTAGTTGTTTCTTTGATGGTGGAATCAAAAAAAGAAAGCTGGCACGATATTGTAAAAAGAACTATTGATACCGGAGCTGACGGGATCGAATTAAATTACGGCTGCCCACACGGAATGAGCGAACGCGGCATGGGTTCGGCTGTCGGACAGGTTCCTGAATATTGTAAAATGATAACGGAGTGGGTGACGGAAATTTCTACGATACCTGTACTGGTTAAGCTCACACCAAATGTAAGCAATATTGTAATGCCCGCTCGTGCTGCTAAAGCAGCAAAGGCTTCAGGCATTTCTCTGATAAATACTATTAATAGCATAATGGGAATTGACCTGAACACTCTTAAAATAAAACCTTCTGTTGCGGGTAAAAGCAGTCATGGTGGTTTTGCTGGTCCCGCTGTTAAGCCGATTGCGCTTCACATGGTTTCGCAGGTTGCATTAGATAAAGAAGTAAAACTCCCGATTTCAGGAATAGGGGGAATAAGCAACTGGCAGGATGCACTCGAATTTATTTTACTCGGCGCATCAAGTGTTCAGGTTTGTACAGCAGTTATGCATTACGGGTTCAGGATAGTAAAAGATATGATAGAAGGGCTTACTTTCTGGATGGAGGAAAAAGGATTTCATTCACTCGATGAAGTAAGAGGAAAAGCTCTTCCGCAAATAGATGACTTTGGAAATTTCAACCTCCTGCATAAAACAGTTGCGAGGATTGACCAGGCAAAATGTATCCATTGCAATTTATGTTACATAGCCTGCGAAGACGGTGCTCACCAGTGTATTGATCTTATACCTGAAAACGGTCACACAAAAACTATTGTACGTGAAAGTGATTGTGTGGGCTGCGATCTTTGCTCGATTGTTTGCCCTGTTGAAGGATGTATCTCAATGGTCAGATTGGACGACGGCAAAGAACAAAAAACCTGGAATGAATTGACTAACGATTTTAAAAATGAAGGAAAAGAACTTACGTGGGAAAATCTTGGTGAGTTTCAGAAAAAGTATGGAATAGTAATTCACTGAGCTACTAATTTAAGTAATGTAACTTATGGCTATTAAATATACAACGGGGAAAAAACTAATTACATATAAGCGGATTGAAACAATAATATTTACGCTTCGGGGAGAGAAAGTAATCCTTGACAGTAATCTTGCTGCAATTTACGGAGTAACAACGGCTCGTCTCAATCAACAAGTCAAAAGGAATATGCAAAGGTTCCCACGCGATTTTGTGTTTCGACTAACTAAAAAAGAATTTGATAATTTGATGTTGCAAAATGCAACATCAAACTCCATTCGCGGCGGAAGAAGAAAACTTCCTCTGGTATTTACTGAACATGGAGCTATTATGGCAGCTAATGTATTAAATAGCTCTAAGGCTGTAAGTATGAGCGTTCTTGTGGTTCGTGCGTTTATCCAAATCAGAAAAAATATTTCTACCACAAGTGAACTTGCAAAGAGATTAGATGATCTTGAGCGCAAGGTGATTAATCATGACAACGACATAAATGTTTTAATAGAAGCTATCCGTCAATTAATGCAGCCACCTGAAAAGCCTAAAAAAACTTTTGGTTTTACTATTGGTGAACCGAAGATTAAGTACGGGAAGAACAATAAACAGAAACATAAATATAAAATTTAATTTTCAGTGAGGTTAAAATGTCGACCTTAATAAAAAACGGAAGAATAATTACTGCAGAGCAGGATTACTTTGCAGACATCTACATTGAAAAGGATAAGATTACAACTATCGGCGCAAACTTAAAAATAGATGCAGATAATCTTTATGATGCAAAAAGCAAGTATGTAATTCCCGGCGGTGTGGATGTTCACACTCATCTCGATATGCCATTCGGCGGAACAACTTCGTGTGATGACTTTGAAACAGGTACAAGAGCGGCGGCGTTTGGCGGAACTACTTGTCTCATTGATTTTGCAATTCAGGCTAAGGGAACAAAGATGCGCGATGCGCTGGATACGTGGTGGAAGAAAGCAGAGAACAAAGCCACAACGGATTTTGGTTTGCATATGATCATTACTGATCTGCCGGATGCTCATCTTGAAGATATGAACGATATGGTTCGTGAAGGCGTAACCAGCTTTAAATTATTTATGGCTTATCCCGGTGTATTGATGGTTGACGACGCAACAATTTTTAAAGCTATGAAACAGACGGCACAGAACGGAGCGCTTGTTTGTATGCACGCAGAAAACGGAAGCGTTATTGATACAATCGTTCAGAGAACTTTAGCAGAAGGGAAAACTGCGCCGATTTATCATGCACTTACGCGCCCAACCACAGCCGAAGGCGAAGCTGTAAACAGGGCAATTGCACTTTCGGAAATGGCTGGTGCACCGGTTTATATTGTTCATCTTTCTTCAAATGATGCACTTGAAAAAGTCGCAGAAGCAAGGGACAAAGGATTGCCTGCTTATGCAGAAACCTGTCCGCAATATTTATTCTTATCTCTCGATGATATGAACAAGCCCGGTTTTGAAGATGCAAAACTTGTTTTCACTCCGCCTCTTCGTGAAAAATGGCACCAGGATAAATTATGGGAAGGGCTGCGGAAAAATACCTTGCAGGTTGTCTCAACAGATCATTGTCCTTTCTGTTATAAGGAACAGAAAGAGCTTGGCAAAAATGATTTTACAAAAATACCGAACGGCGGTCCCGGGATAGAGCATAGGCTGCAATTACTTTACAGTGGTGGTGTTGGCGAAGGAAGAATTTCACTTAATCGCTGGGTTGAACTTTGCTCTGCAACTCCCGCCAAGATGTTCGGGCTTTATCCGAGGAAAGGAACGATAGCAATAGGAAGCGATGCAGATATTGTGATTTGGGATCCAGAAAAAGAACACACAATTTCTGCACACACACATCATATGTGCACAGACTACTCTATGTTTGAGGGAAGAAAATTAAAAGGAAATGCTGAAACTGTTTTCTCGCGCGGAGAAGCGATTGTTAAGGATAATAAATTTTTCGGAAAACCCGGTCGCGGGCAATTTATTAAAAGAGATACTTACGCCGGCGCATGGAAGTAGTCTATTCTTAAATAAATTTCCCAATATTCATTCATAACCAAGAGGGCCTCAGGATGCAGCAAATCAATTCTGACTTGATCGAAACTGACCTGGCAGAAATCTCAGGTAGTCCTTTAATTAATCATGATCTTGCAGCCACAAAAGTTTCTCAGCGTACATGGGGTACTTATAACATAGCCGCATTGTGGATTGGGATGAGTGTTTGTATTCCGACCTATCTTCTTGCAAGCGGATTGATCGCCGGCGGAATGAACTGGTGGCAGGCGCTGATGACAATTGCTCTCGGAAATATTATCGTTCTTGTTCCTATGGTTTTAAATGCTCATGCCGGAACTAAATACGGAATACCTTTTCCCGTGCTGGCGAGAGCATCCTTTGGAACACTTGGTTCAAATATTCCTGCACTTCTTCGTGCAATTGTTGCCTGCGGCTGGTTTGGAATTCAAACGTGGATAGGCGGGCAGGCATTTAACTCATTAATTGTTCTGGTGCTTCCGGGCTGGGCAGTTTTTTCCTGGGGTCCTGCTGTCGGCTTTTTAATTTTCTGGTTAATGAACGTTTATTTTATAATTAACGGAACAGAATCTATCCGCTGGCTCGAGTCTCTTTCCGCACCGTTTTTAATTGTGATGGGATTGGTTCTTCTTTACTGGGCATGGAATGCTGGCGGCGGCTTTGGTCCGATTTTAAATCAGCCGAGCAAATTTCAAACAGACGGAGAATTCTGGAAATTTTTTATTCCATCATTAACCGGAATGGTTGGTTTCTGGGCTACTGTTTCTCTCAACATTCCAGATTTCACCCGCTTTGCAAAAAGCCAGAGGGCACAGATAATCGGGCAGGCAATCGGTCTGCCGCCCACAATGGCTTTGTTTTCTTTTATCGGGATTGCAGTTACATCCGCAACAGTGGTAATTTTCGGAGAAGCGATTTGGGACCCGGTTGTTCTTCTTTCAAAATTTCATAATCCATTTGTTGTGTTTCTTTCTTTGGTCTCTCTGCTTGTTGCGACTCTAACTACGAACATAGCTGCAAATGTTGTTTCCCCGGCCAATGATTTCGCAAATCTTTTTCCGAAGAAAATAAATTTTGTCAGAGGCGGATTGATAACAGCAGTTATCGGAATTGTGATGATGCCCTGGAAACTCCTCTCTGATTACAGCGCTTATATTTTCGGATGGCTGGTTGGATATTCAAGTTTTCTTGGGCCCATCGCCGGGATTCTGATCTGTGATTATTTTCTGATCAGGAGTCAAAAACTTGAAGTTAAAGATCTCTATGTAAGAAACGGAATTTATGAATATAAAAATGGCTTTAACTCCAAAGGAATTATTTCCCTTGCGGCAGGAGTGTTTACTGCATTAATAGGTCTGATAATTCCACCGCTTCATTTTCTTTATGATTATGCATGGTTTGTGGGATTTGCAGTGTCGTTTGTGGTTTATTATTTGTTGATGAAGAAATAGTAAAAACATTCGGGGTTTTTAAAACCCGGGAGGTTTTCAGTTTATTTATTTTACAGCCCAGATCACATCCGAAATAATCGTCTTTCCTTTTTCGAAAGAAAATTTCATCAGGAAATCCGGGTGAAAGCCAAGCAGGTAATGATCTATTTTTTCTTTCAGCCAGGAAATTTCAGCTTTTAATTTCCAGTGCTCACCGGATGAATTATAAAGAACAATGAACAGGCGGTTCTTTAAGTGCTTTCTCTGCTGCTGCGACTGATTTTTGTAAAACCATTTGATTAATTCAGGTGTGTTCTTTACTGCTTCTTTTAATTCCATGGGAAAGTTTTTAGGAAAGACTGAAGTTTTGTGATCGAAAGCAGCTCCCCGTATTGTAAAATCGACAAGGCGGTCTTTGCTGTCGCGTGCTGGTTTTACCTCCGGGAATGCGCAGAAGATTTGCTCTACTGCCTGTGCCGACCAGAAATTGTACCAGCGGTTTAAAGCGTAATCAAAATATTTATCGTATTCAGAATCAGATTTGAATCGCTTATCAAGCTCTATTAGAAGGTCATCAAATAAAAAAGTTTTGTAGATGAAATTAGTTTGCTTATCAAAGAAATTATTTTGTCTTCGTCCCCATCTGTATGGGTAAGCTGCTCTTTTCTTTAATTCAGTTTCTACTTGTGTGAGGTTTAAATTATTCATAAGATTTTTGGGCTAAGCCTCATTTAAAATCATACTTTCTGAAACAGGAAAATATACTCGTGCTTAAAAATATAAAACCCACCTGCCAGCGCGCGGTACCGCCACAACTCTTTCTGGCTTCTTTTTCCCTTAGTTTCTTCGAAGTTTTTTACTATCGTAGATTTTAATTTATAACCCCGTTTCAGCACTTCCTGCATTGTGTAAAATCCAAGAGGTATCCACTCTCCCGCAGAATATTTATCCCCGATCACAACAGCAAAATATCTTCCTTTATCCAGCAGCGGATAGGTTCTGTCAACAATTTCGCCGAACCTGCTTAAAAACTCTTTTAAATTTTTTGCATTAGAAAGATCGTCCTTATTTTCGCTGAACTTAATTATATCCCAGTAAGGCGGATGCATAATTAAGAACTGAACTGTTTTAATGTTTATTTTTTTTAATTCAGATTTGAAGTCAAGTTTTGTGCTGTCAGCATTTATGACTTCTGTTTTTACATTAAAAGGATTTTCTTCTTTTGAAATATTTTTTTCTGCGAGTACAGAAATTTTAGGAAGCAGTTCAACCCCGATGCCATTTCTGCCAAGCCGTTTACATTCTATTAGTGTTGTTCCGCTTCCGAGGAATGGATCAAGCACCCATTCGCCTTTTTTTGTGTAGCGCCTCAGGAACTGATTCGGTATCTGTGGAATGAAATTTCCCCAGTAGCCGCCGTTGTGTGCGCCTGATTTATCGCGCTTATCGAGAATCCAGATACTGTCCGTGATAATGTCATTGTATTCTTTCCACCTGTTAAGGTTGAGGTCGTTGTGCTTGCCGGTTTTAATTTCCGAAAAACTTCGGACTAATCTTTTTATATAATATTTTGCTCTTTCGATCGTGTGCGCTTCGTAAATCTGGTCAAGGTCTCTGGATAAATATTCACTGTTATTTTTTTTATCCTGGAGATCTGTAAGCTCTTTTTTTAAAAAAGAAATGCGTGATTTAATCTTTTTAAGATTTTTTTCATTTAGCAGGGTATTAAGTTCCCCGGTTATATGCTGATAAGATTTGATCATTAACTAAAATGAGTTGAAATGATGAATTTGTACTCATCACAAAATAAAATTTGTGACGTGAACTTGCAAGGAGAGTTAATGTTTTTTATAGAGATGACATCTTTAAGAAAAGATGTCATCTCTGGTTACAATTATTGTTACGAATACAGATCTACATCATCAATTAGTTCATGCTTATTATTCTGATCCGTATGTGTAATAGGTTTTTCACCAACAAGCTCGCGCAGCGTATTTTTTAGCTTCATTAATTGGATAAATAGATCGTGTTCGGGAACTTTGTTCTCTGCATGCATCGGGCTTTTGAAATAAAAAGATAACCACTCCTGAATTCCTGAGTGATTGCTTCTTTTTGCAAGGTCCATAAATAGGATAAGATCAAGCACGATTGGTGCAGCAAGGATTGAATCTTTGCAGAGGAAATTAATTTTAAGCTGCATTTCGTAGCCAAGCCAGCCGAAAATATCAATATTATCCCAGCCTTCTTTATTATCGCCGCGGGGCGGGTAATAATTTATCCTTACAAGGTGATGATGATTCTTGTAAAGATCGGGATAAAGCTCCGGCTGAAGTATTGAATCAAGTACTGAAAGCTTGCTGACTTCTTTCGTCTTGAAGGAATTAGGATCGTCGAGAACCTCGCCGTCGCGGTTACCTAAAATATTTGTTGAATACCAGCCGTGCAGACCGAGCATCCTTGCTTTAAGCATTGGTGCAATGACTGTCTTTACCATCGTCTGACCGGTTTTAAAATCTTTTCCTGCTACCGGAACATTTTCTCTTTCTGCAAAATCTACAAGCGCCGGGAGATCAACGGAAAGATTTGGCGCCCCGTTTATATATGGAACTCCTTCCGCAATAGCTGCATACGCATATATCATGCTCGGAGCTATATCAGGATGATTTTCTTTCATTCCTTTTATGAAACCGTCTATTGTGCCGAAGTCTTTATTTGCAGGTAAATAAATTTCTGTGCTTCCGCACCAGATAATAACGAGCCTTTCGCAATTATTTTTAGCCTTGAAATTTCTTATATCTTCCCTCACCTGTTCCATAAGCTCAAACTTTGTTTTGCCTTTTTTAACAAAATCGCCATGAAGTCTCACAACAAACCTTTGTTCAAAAACCGCCGGGAAAGGTCTGATTGCATCAAGCTCTTTTCTGACAGCGAGCAGATGTTTTTCGTGAAGCACTTTTGCTTCCATTGCAGAATCGAAGCAGCTTTCATCGCGTATATCCCATCCCCCGAAGACCATATCGTTCATATCAGCGAGCGGTACAAAATCTTTGATGAAGGGAAAATTATTTTCACTTCTTTTCCCGATCCTTATTGTTGCCATTTGGGTCAGAGACCCGATTGGCATCGCGAGGTTTTTGTTTATTGCAAGCGTACCAGCTAAGAAAGTAGTTGAGACTGCTCCATTTAACCCGACAATTAATACTCCTAACTTACCAGCAGGCTGCTGTATGTCTTGTTTCATAGTTTATCCTTATTTGTTAATATTTATTTTTCAAAAAATTAACGGGGAGATAATTTATGAATTATCTCTTTAATTTCAACAATATCTTTTACTATAAAGTCAGCCGAAACAGTTTTTTCCGGTCTTTCCCAGCTTCTGACATCCAGCCAGATGGTTTTGCAGTCAAGTTTTTTTGAAGGCTCGATGTCCCTTGTGTAAGAGTCACCAACAACAAGAATATTTTCAGCCGTAATTTTTTCCGGCACCATCTCTTCAGATAATTTACTGATTGCAGCCCGAAAGATTGCCGGATCTGGTTTACTTACACCAGCTAATGTTGAGTCTGTAATAACGCTGAAAAATTTTGCTATCCCAAGGCTTTCTAATGAAGCCTCAAGATTACCATAAAAATTAGAGACCACACCAAGTTTGTAATTTTTGCCGAGCGATGATAGCAACTGCCCGACAGTTCCTATGGTTTTCAGAACATAGTCATAACAATTTTTTGCGATAACTTCCGAAGTTACTGATGAACCACCAGGAAAATTATAACTTTTATTTTCTTCAAGATATTTAAGCTGCAGGAAAGATTGAGTATGGATAGTATTGAAAAAACTATCGTTGCGTTTTATCAGCTTGTACATCATGGATTCTGCTTTAACATAAGCTTCGTTAAAATCTTCAAAAGTAATCCCGAGCTTTGCGTTTTCATAAGCCGTGCGGAACATTTCGCTCCAGTGGATTCCGTTTGTATCCAGCGTGCCGCCGAAATCAAAAAGTATAGCTTCGATCACTGTGAATCTTCCGACATATATTCAAAAATATTTTTAGAGGTTTCCGGTCTTTTCTTTCCGTTAAACTGAATTAATATCAGTCCGATTAGTATCCAGAAAAATTCACGCACACGGTTTATGAGTCCTATATAAATTCCTGTAACAGCATTTAACCCTAAGCTGTCAAGAACGAGATAAAGCCCGCCCTCTCTTGTTCCGAGCTCAAACGGCATAAAGAAAAATAAATTTATAATTAATGAAGAACCTGCATTTATGTAAAATGCTTCCATGAAAGAAATATTAATACCGATTGCTTTAAGGATAAAAAGAAATTCAAATGAAGCGGCAAACCTTGATGCGTAATCCCAGAACAAAGCAGTGTAAAAAGCTTTCTTTCTGTTGTTGTAGAGATTCTTGATTTCCTCATCAATTTTTAAAAGACTTTTTTCTTTCTTTTCTAATTTTTTATGAAGAGATTTTAACAAAGGAAGTTTTGATAAAAGATTAATTAAAGAAGCAAAAATCCCCTTTTTATGTCTTGAAAAAGTAAACCAGATAAAACCGGATAATATCACGAAAGCAGTGAACAAAGTAATTTTTATTCCCGAAGCTATAGGAAGAAATACAGCTGTGAAAATTATTGCAGTGATCCAGAAAATAAAGTGAGAAAGGAAATGTAGCATAGTGTAAAGTATTACAGAGGAAACTGCCGAGTGCATCCCGATAGAATCTTTTAAGGCATATACCCTGTAAGGTTCTCCGCCAAGATTTACAAAAGGGGTTATGTAGTTAATCGCAAATCCGCTCAGCGTTACTCCAAAGATATGTGAGAAAGAAACTTTTTTGTTCTTTGCATCTATTATATAGTACCATGCCCAGGCATTCATTAAATAGACAATGCCCCAAATGCCTACGACAGGAATGAACCACCAGCCCGATCTTTTTACATTCTCAATTATGTTTGATATGCCGAAGTCGTGAACAAGGTATGCAAAAACGGCAAGACCGATTATAAAAAATATGGTTTTAAGATATTTATTCATCGGCAAAAAAGATGGTTTTTTTACTCTGTGCCGATTCGTAACATTTCTGAAGCAGGCGGATTGAAGTGAGCGCTTCCTGCACAGCGGTCAATTTTGATTTGCTGAAATCTTCCCCGTCAACAGACGAAGATTCTTTGTTTTGAATTGTGTTTACGAAGTCATTAATCAGTGATATATAAAGAGAAAAATAATGTGATTTATCTGATGCATCGGGGACTGCAATAATTTCTTCCTGCCCGTTAAAATATTTTCTGAGCTGCGTTGAGCCGTCGTATGATAAGCTTCCTTTGTTTGAAACAGCTCTTGCAGTATTTACTCTGCGGTCGGCGCCCCAGGTGAGGGTGATCCCGGCAAAAGCCTTTTCGAATTCGAGGAATACTACTGCGGTGTCTTCAACAGAATATTCTGTATGATTCAAAGTAAAAGTTTTTGCAGTTACACTAAGCGGTTTTCCGCACATCCAATTTAAAAGATAAAGATAATGTACACCCGAATCGGCAAGCACTCCGCCCCCACTCAGTGATTTATCGGTACGCCATTCCGGCTGGAAAGCCGTTCCGCCCGGGTCAGCCTGCATCCTGAAAATATTGAACTGCAAAAGTGATTTTGAAGCCGGATCATTTTCACTTAAAAATGTTTTGAAATTTTTCCAGGTTGGCGAATACCTGTACTGATGACAGGGCATAAAAACTACGCTGCCTTCTTTCAGAAGTTTATAAGTTTCTTCCGCTTCATCAAGAGTTAAAGTGAATGGTTTCTCGCAGAGAATATTCACATTATTTTTTATTCCTTCTTTAATCAGCGAAGCATGGAATTTCGGCGGGGCGGTTATATCTATAAAATCTATTTTTTCGTTTGAAAAAAGTTCAGATGTTGAAGCATAAAATTTTAACGAAGGGAATTTTTTTTCTCCCTCTTTCCTGTTTTCTTTAACCGGTTCTACAACCGATGTAATTTCTGCTTTGTTTTTTAGCTCATCGCTGAAGAATGCTTTGATGTGACTGCTCTGAGCGATCTTTCCAAACCCGATAATTGCGCCTTTTAACATTAATTCTCCGCATAAGATTGAGCGAGTTGAAGGAGCTCTTTGCTTGTGTATTCGTGTCTGACGATAAAATAAACGAGCAGGAGATTAAGTACAATTATTTCAAAGAGAAAGTAATATAAAACATTTGCATAAAAAATGGTGAAGAACAAAAAAATCATACGTGTGTTAGTTGTAAGAATATTTCCATACTTCAACAGCGGCTTATTAAGTTTCCTGTATTCCGTTTTAAGCCAGCCCGGAATACTGCCGCTGAATTTTTCAGAACAATATTTATAGAGTGTCCTGATGGTCTTTGAAAAAAATTCCTGCCGGCGTGTATAATCAATATAAAACCACATCAGCATTTTCCTGGTAGTGTCTTTACTCCAGGATAAGGACTTGTATTTTTCTATTAAGTCTTTTGATTCATCAATTATGCTTTTCCCATCGCCATAAACGAAATAGAGATAAAAATTTCTGTAATATTCTGACATAGCGCTCTGAGAAGAGTGGCTGAATCCGGCAATAAGACCTACAAGAAAGATGAAGGGTGAACCGCCTTCTACTATAAATCTTGCGCAGAGATTAGCATAGATGCTTGTAAACATTAAATTGCCGGCGAAGCCGTCAAGAATTTTCCCATAGCGGGAATGTATCCCTGTCATTCTCGCAAGCTGACCATCAGCGCTGTCCATCGCTTCAGCGATGATAAGCAGCAAAACGCCTGTAAGATTTATCGCGGTGTTTTGATAGAAGAATAAATGCCCTGCAAGGACACCGAAAATTATACTTGTAATAGTTATAAAATTTGGTGTGAGTCCGATTGATCTGGAAGCAGCCGCTATACCGTAACCAACAGGGCGGTAGAAGTATCTATCCAGAAATTCTTCTGTATCGTTTGATTTAAATGTTGCTTCAATTTTAGAGCTGATCAGAGACATATTCAAACGCCTTTTCCATAATTGATATTCCTTCTTCTGCTATTTCCTCGGTGACAATCAGAGGAGGATAAATACGGATATCCGGATTATATCCCATCATCACTAATCCGCGTTTCAGGCATTCCTGGAAAAACATCTCAGTATATTTTTTATCTAATTTTTCTTTCAGATTTTTTTCTTTAACTAACTCAATCCCGATCATTAATCCCTTTCCTCTTACATCGCCGATGATTGGAAATTTTTTCTGGAGCCGAGTAAGTTTCCTGATCATAAACTCTCCAACCTTTGCAGAATTTTCAACAAGCCCGTCGTCTATAATAGTCTTTAAAGTGATATAAGCAGCGGTAGAAGCTAAAGGATTTCCTCCGTAGCTTGAAGAGCTTCCGCTAGGGTTACCGAAAGGTTTAGCGAAAATTATTTCTTCGCGGGACATGACTCCAGTCATCGGGAAACCGCCGCCGAAACCTTTGCCGATAGTCATAATATCTGGAATTATATCAAAGTGCTGCGTCCCGAACATTTTTCCAGTTCTTCCGAATCCACAGATCATTTCATCGCAGATAAGCAGAGCACCGATCTCGTCAGCAAGCTGACGCAATAATTTTAAAAAGCCCGGAGCCGGAACAACATTCCCCGCTGTTCCCTGTATCGGCTCAACAATTATTGCGGCAATATTATTTGTTGTCTCATATTTTATTTTCTTGCGGAGAAAATCCACACAGGATTTCGCCATTGTTTCGGGGTTTGGATCGATCGGGCAATGTCTTGGATCAGGGTATGGTGAAGTATAAATTCCCGCAGGAAGGGGTCCTAATCCGAATTTGAAATCATCGCCTAAAAGTCCTAACACGCCGATCGTTTTTCCATGGAAGCCATTCCAGAAGCCAATGAATTCATTTTTCTTTGTGTAAGACTTTGCCATTCTTAATGCGGCTTCAACAGCTTCAGCGCCTCCGCTGTAGAACTGGCTTCTTGTTAAATCGCCTATTGTATTCTCAGCCAAAAGTTTTGTCAGCTCAACCCTGTTTTTTGAAGTGAAGCTCCCCACGTGAATATTATCGAGCTGTTCTTTCATGTATTTATTGTAAGCAGGATGGTTATAGCCGAGACTTGCAACCCCAACGCCGGCAAAGAAATCAATATATCTGTTTCCGTCAACATCCTGCATAATGCAGCCTTCGCCTTTTTCAAAAGTTACTTTTGAACGCGTAGCTATAGTTTGAATTCCCGGTGCAATGTATTTGGTTTCTTCGTTAAAATATTTTAATGAATTTGGTCCGGGCACATTTGTTATGATTGACGCATAGGAATTTGTAGTATCAGTTTTCAACATATTTTACCGCCATATTATAGATTAAATTAGCAATGTGTTTTTTGGCTTCGTCCCTTACAGGCGCAAAACTTGGCCAGTCGTTCATATCAATTATTGAAATAGATCCGCCGGGAGAGACAATTGCATCTCCGCCGAAAATGTCTAATCCGAGTATTTCCGCTGAAGATGAAGCGAGTTCGATTAATTTATTGAGATCGAATTTTGTATGATATTTTCCGTTCAGGTAGTACCAGTTAAAAAATCCTGAATTACGCACTGCATAAAATTTAATGACATCGCCCTCAAGATGTTCCTGGATAATTGCAGTTTTAATTCCGCGTCTGCAGAATTCTTTCATCACGGAAATGTTTTCTTCTTTGCTGTAAACAAGGGTTACGTCTTCGCGGTGAACAGCGTGAACATCGCCACGTTTTATCCAGAATTTATGCGGGTCAAAACCGTTCAGGTTTATGTCTATATCAGAATTAATTTCAACCCGAATGCTTTTAGGGAAGGGTATCCCGTTTTCCGGCAGGAGCCTTACCATATTAATTCTGTAGCAATTTTTCACGGCACGGGGGGAATTAATAATGAACGAACCTTTCTTTTCAAGCTCAAGTAATTTTTCAACAGCATCGGGTCCCTGCGCCATTGAAAAGATTAATTCCTCATTAAAATCCCTGTTAAGCACTTCGCCTTCCCCGTAAAAGATCACTTCCACGTCAAATTCTTTTAAAACTTCTGCGGTTGCTCTTAGAATAAGAGAATCATTCTCAACGTGGTTTGGTGAATATTCTGCCTGGCGGGAAATTCCGGCCATTCTTAATTTCATTGTATTAAAACTCCGTCTTTAATTTTATTCTTCCTTGTCAACTCAGAACACTGAAAAATGAACATAATTTTCCGGGTGCTCTCTCAGATCTTTTATTAATAGGTTCAGCTCTTTTAACACTGAATTAAACTGTTTGTAAAGTTTTGCATCGTTAAAAAGCGCGCCTGCAAGAGTTGTATCGCTGTCTGTTTTGCTTAACAGTTTGTTTAATCTTCCGGTTAAAGAGCTGATATTATTATAGAGTGAATCGCTGACAAATAATTTTCCTAACGATCCCCGCCCTGCTTTTACAGAATCGGAAATCGTGTTAATATTTCCCGTTAACTCATTAAGATTATTGTAAAGGGAAGTATCGTAAGTAAGCCTGCCGAGAGTCCCTTTCTTTCTGTTAATTGCTTCTGTGACAGAATTAATATTGTTTAAGACACTTTCCAGAGTGCTTCCGGTTTTGGAATCATTAATAAGTCTTCCCACCGTTCCTTTGCCGTGAGCAATTGAATCGGTGATAAGCTTCATATTTTTCATTACTCCCGAAAAATCTTCAACTGCCGGCTCAACTTTTTCTGCAAACTTGTCAAATGTCAGTGTTGGCTTAACAGTAATGTAGTCTCCTTCTTTCAGCGGCTGCTCGCCAGCCTGACCAATAGTAATATCAACAAACTGATCGCC
This sequence comes from Bacteroidota bacterium, assembly GCA_021815365.1. Lineage (GTDB taxonomy): Bacteria > Bacteroidota > Ignavibacteria > Ignavibacteriales > Ignavibacteriaceae > JAKAGZ01. The sequence goes on along the minus strand of JAKAGZ010000009.1, from coordinate 36,724 downwards.
CAGCAGTCCGATCGTTTTTACCTGTGCTGTTGATTTGACAGTGATCTGGGATTGGTAGGCTTTTAATATATCCAGGGTAACATCAACTCCGTTCACGCCGTCCTTTGTTGCAAACTCTCTGTCTTTGACTGAACCGACCTTTATTCCACCGAGGCTTACCAGCGAGCCATTATTAAGTCCCTGGACGTTTGGAATAAATATTTTAAGTTCGTATTTGCTTGAAAGAATGCTGTTTTCGGACCCAACAATAAAGAGGAAAATAAAAAGGATAGCCAATCCCAGGAAAACAGTAAGCCCGACTTTAAGGTTAGATAAATTTAGTACTTTTTTTGCCATATAATTGTCAGCTTGTTATTTGAAAATTATTTTTTAAACAGTGCAGCGTCCTGGTAAACTTCGTAAAAGAAATCGCGGACAAACTGATTTTCAGAGTTAAGCATATCGCGAACTGTTCCTGTTTGAATAAGTGAACCGTCATTAATAACAGAAAGAGTATCGCCGATAGAAATTGCATCATTTAAAATGTGGGTAACGATCACTGAAGTGGCACCGCGGTCGCTTACCTGTTTGATCAGATCAAGAATGGATTTTGAATTAATAGGATCAAGCCCTGTTGTTGGTTCGTCATAAAGAATTATTTCAGGATCGAAAGAAAGTGCTCTTGCAATAGCAACTCTTTTTTTCATTCCTCCGCTGAGCTGATCGACATAAATTTTTTCTGTTCCTTTTAAATTTACAAAAGATAGAATTTCAGCAACCTTTGCCCTGATCTCTTTTGAATTTAATTTACTGTGTTCACGCAGAAAAAACGCAACGTTGTCCTCTACATTTAAAGAATCGAACAGCGCATTAGCCTGAAATACAATTCCCATTTTGCTTCTCACCGGCATAATTTCTTTTTCAGGGATACCTGCAATATTTTTTCCTTCGATAAAAACTTTGCCTGTGTCAGGGCGCCATAAGCCGAGAATGATCTTTAATATGGAACTTTTGCCGGCACCGCTTGGACCAAGAATTATGGCAATTTCACCTTTCTTAATTGATAAAGAAATATCGCTCAGTATCGTCTTTCCTGCTAACTCCAGGCTTACGTGTGAGAGGTTTATCATAAACTACAACAGCTCCCATACAACTTTTGTAAAAATAAAATCAAGCACAAGTACAATAAGAGAAGAGTAAACAACAGCATTTATTGTTGTCTTACCAAGTGCCACAGTGCCGCCTCTGGTTGAAAAACCGTAATAGCAGCTAATTGTCGAAATAAAAAATGCAAAGAAAAATGGCTTAATGAAACCGACAAAAATATCTTTCATCAATAAAGAAGAAAGCGCAGAATGCCAGAAGAAGGAAGTATCAATGCTCAGAGATAATTTCGAAACTATCATTCCGCTTAAGATGCCTGAAATATCTGCAATAGCGGTTAAAGGGAGAAACATTACCAGCGCAGCTATTGTTCTTGGGATGACAAGCTTTTGTATCGGGCTTGTACCGAAGGCGCGCAGTGCATCAATCTGCTCACTGATTTGCATGGCTCCTAGTTCGGAAGCATTTTTCGCACCGGTTCGTGCAGCAAGAAGCAGCCCTGTTATCACAGGACCTAATTCCCTGATCATTCCAAGCGAAACAGTTCTGCCTACGAGTGTTTTCGCTCCGAAATGATCTAACTGATGACCTGTTTCAAGGGCAAGAATAATTCCCACGAAAATTCCGCCGAGCAAAACAGGCATGAAAGCTCTTGCACCGATCCAGTACATTTCGTTCACTGCATCTGCCCATGTTTTCCAGAAAGTTGACAATCCTTTAAATAAGTCCACAAGCATCAGGGTATATTCCTGAAGCCCGTATATTTTTAATTTGAATGAGTGAGCAATACCAGTCATAAAAATCACATTTATTTTTGCCGGCTATTTCCGGCTTCTTCTTTGGAAACTATTTGTTGGGTTTTTGGTTTCCAATATAATTGCTGGGCTGTATTATGTCAACATATAAGTTGCTGCAAAAAATTATTTAATGATGGAAGAGTTTAAAAATTCTTCAGCGGTTTTAATGTCCGAGTAGTGGTCAACGTCAACTATCTTTGAAAACTTATAAGCGTGGATATTATAGTTTCTTTCTATTAATAATTTGAGAAAGTTTCTTAATCTCATTGTACCATTGTTCACTGCTGCTTCCATTTCATTAAAAATATTTTTTGAAAAATAATAAACTCCACCGGTTGCGAATTTCAGATTTTCAGCATTGTCTTCAAATTTTAATATTCTGAAATTTTCATCAACATCAGCACAAAGAGGTTTTTCATCATCTATAAAATCAGTAACCGCCAGCAGCCCGTCATATTCTTTGCGTGACTCAGCTTCGCTGATAAAATTCCTGAATTCTTCTTCAGCAAAAACTGTATCTACTGTAGTCAGGCAAAAAGATTTATTTTCAAGAAAAGGCTTAAGAGCTAAAAAGCTGTGCAGCGAGCTGGGTGTTGATTTAACGATGAGATTAAAAGGGACTTTAAATTTTTTGTTTTTTAAGAACTCGTGTACTTCTTTAAACTCTTCATTGATAATACAGCTTATTGATTCAGCTTTGTTATTAATAGCAACAGAAAATAACCGTTCGATAATCGGGACTTTATTTATTTCAACGAGCGGTTTTGGCAGAGTGACTGATTCTGCTTTTAATCTTGATCCCTCGCCTGCAGCAATAACAGCAAAGTGCATTTAACATTCCCAAAAAAACTTACATAAAATCTGTTCTTGATTTCAAACTGTCTGATTCACTCCAAAAAATTCATTAGAAATGCCCCGACTAGCCGGCAATGATTTTGATGTTTGTATTTGAAAAATAATTATTCTTCAAATTCTTTTTGTCAAAATGAATTATAACTTGTCGGCCCGCAGGGCAAATTTTCCTAATGGAAAATTTGGGTTCAAAATATAAAATTTTGCCCTCTAAATTTATAGATAATATTGGTCTGTTAAAAAGTCAGCCAGGTTACAATTATTACAATATAGATGGTTACCGACTGTTTAATATTTCAGAATCCATGGTAAGGTAACCTAAAACATGCTCTTTTTGTGGATAATACGTATTTTTTGCTAAAATGGATTTAATAGAAAAATTTTTAAAAAATTTAAAAACTATTTGGAATATAAATTAATATGTGTAAATTGTAATAAAATCAACACGCATTTTTGTGAGGACTGATATAGTTTAGGGTGTTGACTTTAAATTTATTTTTTAGGACGTTAGTCACAGCAATTAAAGAAAGGAAGGTTTAAAGGATAATTTTTTACAACATTTCTCACAGCAATCTAAATAAGAGAGCGAATAAGAGTTAGTAAGTATCAGTATATTTACTGATGTGTGTGTTCATATATGAGGGCTTCATATAAATTTATCTTTAAACATTTCTTTTTTGTATTGAAATATTTTTAGTTGTTCTTTTATTAATGTTAGTATCTGATCCGGTAGTAAAATTATTTTTATAGTCAGTGATTCACAACACTGCTTAACCACTAATGAAGATGACTGAGAGCGCAATTAACTTTATTCTGCGCTCTAAAAAAAATAATTACCAACTTAACAAACCACTAACTAATAATATTAGGAGAAGAAGTATGAAAGAAAATATTACAATTCATTCAGACGGGTTATCTTACCCTTCGTTCCAGACGTAGCAGAAAACAATTAGATATGGTAAAACAAAACAAACAATAGTTTTGTTTTACCGCGTTCTCATTTCGTGTGTTTTTATATAAATCAAAAATTCTTTAAGGAGGTAATATGAGAAAAGCTGATAGAATAAAGCTCAGCGTAATAGTTGGTGTCAGCTTATTAGCTTTTATTGTTGGATGTGTTGATACATCTGTACAACCAATCCCAACGAGCGTAAATTACAGGAGCCAGATCAGTGTTGTTGATCTTACCGTTGGAACCGGCACGGCTACTCTTAATGTTTATGGGGGTGTGCCAGACCCTGATTCATTAAAGAAGAACATTCTCTCTATCAAATACGATTTATCCACTTCGTTATTGAATGGCTCGCTTACGCTTGGAGCTGTTGCACCGACAACGAGCTACCAGGATGTACCTGCCGGCGCTAAGCTTATCGTTGTTTCTTATTCAAGCGCCGCAACAGATAATTTTAAACTTACTACTGATACAGACTACAAAATGCGCCTGTTTATAATTGGTGACAACACTGCGGGCGGAAGAACACTTGTTAAATCAACAGAAAGATATATCTTTCAGGCACCCGGCACGAGCAGCGGCGATCCACTATTTCCTGCTGGCTATGGGTGGGTGAAATTCTTCAACGGTTCGCCGGATGTTGGAACGGTTGGTGATGTAGTAGTTAAAGGCGGAAAGATAGACACAACCTTTGCTTTCAGCGGGGACTTTGGAAAAGGAAGCGGTTACTTGAAGCTTCCTTCAGGAACTGCTTATTCATTTACTGTAAGATCTGATAAGCAGGATACCTTAGCTACATTTAGCCAGACGCCAGCTTCACAGCACAGATATACTACGGTCATATATGATGCGAAAGCAAGTTTAAAAACTAAAGTTCTTACTGACGATTAGAATAAAAGCAAATTAAATTTTATGGAGGAAAATATGTTTCGAAGATTTTTAACGACCACGATTTTAACCTTGCTCTTTGCTGTGGTTTCATTAGCACAGACAGGTAAGGTTGGTGGTAAAATAGTTGACCGTGAGACAAACCAACCTCTGATTGGTGCTAATGTTCTTGTTGTTGGTACCAGTCTCGGAGCTGCAACGGATGTCAACGGTGAATATACAATTTCAAACATACCGCCGGGAACCTACACCCTCAGAGCTACTTATCTTGGTTACCAGGAGGTTTCGCTTGAAAATATAAAAGTAATTGCAGGCTTGACTGCAGAAGCTAATTTCAAGCTGCCGACAAAAGCCCTTGAAACGCAGGCAGTGGTCATAGTCAGTCAAAGACCTCTTATTCAGAAAAGTGCTACAAATGCTGTGAGGATCGTTGATGCTGAAGATCTTCAATCCCTGCCGGTAAGGTCTATTAACGCTGTTATTGGACTTCAGGCAGGTGTTGTTCAGCAGAACGGTGTTACTTTTGTTCGAGGCAGCAGAGGCGATGAAACAGGTTATATGGTTGAAGGTGCCGCTGTTAAGAACGTGATAAGCCGGAACGGCGGAAATCTTGTGTATGTTGTTCCTGATGCTGTACAGGAAATTCTTGTTCAGGCAGGCGGGTTCAGCGCCCAATACGGTGGTGCTAATGCCGGTATGATTTCACAGGACTTCAAAACAGGAACCGACCAGTATCATTTATCATTCAGAATGGAAACCGATAACTTCGGTAATTATCCCGGTGATAAATTCCTCGGTACATACTCTTACGGCTATAACGATTATACCGTTACTGTAAGCGGACCTGTTCTTAGCGATAAATTAAAAATATTTTTAGCAGGTGAAAATAATTTTATTCGTGATTATAACCCGCTATTCTTTTCACCTAACCCAAGGGCTTATTCAGACGGCGCCCTTTTTGATACCACAAAGGTTTATGATACAGGCGCCTTAAGCGGCAATCCTAAAGATTACCAGATATTAAAATGGCAGGGCGGAAATATTCCAGGTAGAATGCAGAATCAATATGCATTGAACGGAACCCTATCCCTGGATATGAAGCCTTTATTGGTCAGATTATCCGGATCTTTTTCAAATACAAAAGTCAGAAATAATGGCAGCAGTATTATAAATAATTTTGATCTGGCCAGGCTTGGCTATACAAGCTCATCCAATGCTTTCCTGAACCTTAAAGGGACATACCTGCTACCAGGTAATTCCTATATTGAAGCAAACGTAAGTTATCTCGATGACCGTGCAAAGAACTATGACGGCGTCTTGAAAGATAATTTCTTTGCTTACAGCGACAGCCTTGTAGCTTCACAATATGGATGGACTAATTTCCAGAATTATTTTACCGGTCCTGCTCAATATGATTTCTATGGTTTCCCGTTCAACAGACCGGGTGCGCCGCTATCAGGCTATGGCTTTAGAAAATGGACAAGCCTTGGTGGTAATGTTGCTTTTACCACACAGATTGGTAAACACGAAATTAAAGCAGGCGCTTCATACCAGAGATGGACTGTAAGAGGTTATGGAGTTAACGGAGCCGATGCATTATTAAGTAACGCAAGAAATAATCCTGACATTGCACGTAATCCTGCTGCATGGCAGTTATTACTGCAATCCAGTAATTACAGAAATCTGAATGGTATTTATGGATATGATTTCTTTGGTAATGAAGTAAACTCAGGTCTTTTTGGTCCTCACCATCCTGTTACGAGCGGAGCTTACATTGAAGACAAGATAGAGCTTAATGACCTTATTGTTAATGCGGGTTTACGTTTTGATTACATTAATATGGATTCGTGGAGACTGGCTGATCCTACCAGCCCTACATATGATATTAATTCAAAGCTGCCTCCTGCATCAGAGATCTTAAATGGAAGAACATTCAGCTATGTCTCTCCTCATTTAGGTTTTTCTTTCCCGGTAACAGACAGGACAGTTTTTCACTTCCAGTACGGAAAATATGTTCAGGCACCGGGGCTTGACGTAGCTTATGGAGGAATTCTTTACGCTACTCAGATATTCATAGGCGGTAATGCTTTTACAAATCCGCTCGCTTATGATCCCGAGCCGCTGAGAACTACACAGTATGAAATAGGTTTTACTCAGCAGTTTACTGATTTCGCAGCATTTGATTTGACTGCATTTTATAAAGATATAAAAGGACAGCTTCAATATGCTTTCGTAAGAACAGCAGCAGGATCTCAGGTTGCAACTTACCCGGTTTATATTAACCAGGATTTTGCTACCACCAAAGGTCTTGAGCTTAGTCTTACTTTAAGAAGAATCAATAGAGTAAGAGCGCAGGTGAATTATACCTACAGCGATGCACAGGGTACAAATTCATTTGCAGGAAGCGGTTTCGGAGCTATCCAGGTAACGGGCAATGTTCCTACTGTTATTCAACCGCTTGATTATAACCAGACCCACAGAGCTTCAATTATTCTTGACTACAGGTTTGGAAAAGATGACGGCGGTCCTATTCTCCAGGAACTGGGCGTTAATGTGCTGTTCACTTTCAACAGTGGTCATCCTTTTACTCTTGCCCAGCCGACAGGACTTGGTCAAAGCTCAGCATGGACAGGCGGAATTATCGGTGTTGATACAAGGCAGAGAAGACCAAGCGGACCTATAAATGCAACTAGTACGCCTTGGGTATATAATATGGATCTCCGTATTGATAAGACAGTGAACATACTTGATAAATTAAATGTTAATTTCTATGTATATGTCCAGAATCTTTTCAATACCCAGAACGTAATAAATGTTTATGATCAGACCGGTAATGCATATGACGATGGGTTCCTTAGTTCTACCGGCGCTCAGACTGTAATTGCCGGACCAAGATATACACAAAGGTTTGCAGATCTTTACAGGGCATTAAACCTGACGAACAGAGAGCATGCCTTTGCTGTAAAGGGTATTGATATGTTTGGAACCCCGAGACAATTAAGAGCTGGCTTTTTGATTAATTTTTAATTTGATAATACCTCGCCCCGACAAGTCGGGGCAGGGCTGATAACAAAAAATTGTGGAGGCTATTTAATATGAAAAAATATTTAGGTTTGATCATAATTCTTATATGCCTTTCTTTCTTTTATAACGCATTTGCGCTTAAGCAGGGAGAAGGAAAGGATAAGAATAAAGTATCTCAAACAAAATTTTTACCTAAGACTGCGGCAGATCCTGTTTCAACAGTTTTGGATATTAATAATATTACAAGCTGGATAACTTCGGATGGATTTATGCCGGCTGTTGTAGGGCAGTCCTGGAACGGAACATTTCCGAAAGGAACTGTAGGTGCTATATACCAGGAAGGAATTGTCTGGGGAGGTATAGTAAATGACGGACAGTCGCCGCCCGTCAGGGTAGGGGGGAATACTTACATCGGTGGTACTACCCGCTTGACACGCGTTGTCCGTGTCCGCCCGGACTATGCTACTGCGGACCTGACAGATGATGCGGCAAACTTCTTCCTTGTACCTAATTCACAGGTTACTGATGGTATGATTTCACAGATCAGGGACCAGTATGCAAAGGACTGGCTTGAATGGCCTGCTAATTTAGGTGCACCTTATTTTGATAGAAACAATAGTGGTGCGTATGAGCCGAACAGAGACATTCCAGGTATTCCAGGTGCATCACAAACAATATTTGTAAGTTATGATGACAGGAACTCTGTAGATAACTATGGTTCGGCCCCTATTGGGCTTAAAGTTAATGAGACTTTATGGGCTTATGCAATTGCAAACCCGCTCGGTAATGTAATTTTCAAAAAGGTGCAGGTTATTTACCAGGGGACACCAAATAGTGCTGCTAATTCTACTATAGACAGTATGTATTTTGTTCAGTGGGCTGATCCGGATGTTGGTCAATATACAGATGACTTTGCTGGCAGCGACAGCACGCTTGGCTTGGGTTATGCATATAACTCAACAACCAACGACGCTATCTATAGTTCAATAGGCTCGCCGCCACCCGCAGTAGGATATGATTTTTTACAGGGCGTTGCCAAATATACAGGAAATGCGAGCGACAGCGCTATTGTTAACTTGAAATGGAGACGTGGATATAAGTTTGTTAATGTTAACGCAAGTGGAAACCCACTTTCAACATTTGTTTATTTTGCCGCCGGCGGCGCATGGGGCGATCCCAGCTTTAACTATACTGGTACACTCCAATGGTATAATCTTATGAAAGGATATCAACCAAGACCACCTTATCCTTCACAGAAAGTATTCCCTGCTTCTGTTACTAATAAACCACAGGGTGGAGACGGCACTTACCTGCTTTCGGGAGATCCGGTTGCAGGCACAGGACAGATTGATGGTGTTGCAGAAGGTGCGGGAGATAGAAGAATTGTATGCGTTACAGGTCCCTTTAGCCTTGCTAAGGGAGATACCGCTGAAATTGTTGTTGCATTAATTGGCGGCATTGGAAGCAACAACCTTACAAGCATTAGTGTTCTTAAGTTTTATGATAAATTTGCGCAGTTTGCTTATGATAATCTTTTCAATCTGCCGGTCTATCCGCCGCCAACTGTTGCTGTAACGAACCTTGATGGTAAAATTCTTTTAAATTGGTCTAACCAGAATAATCTTGATAATATAGAAACACCAAGTCACTCTGGTTATACTTTCCAGGGTTATAATGTTTATCAGTTGCCTTCAGTTACAACAGATCTTTCTAAGGCTGTGAGAGTTGCTACTTTCGACGTTATAGATAACGTTACAACAATTCTTGATGACCAGATAGATCCTAAAACAGGAGCTATACTTCAGGTTCCTGTAGAGTTTGGCAAGAACACAGGAATTTCCAGGTTTATAACCCTGTCGAATGATGCTATCAGAGGAAATATACCGATGGCGAACGGGCAGTCGTATTATTTTGCTGTTACTGCTTACGGTTATAACCCGGATCCGAATGTACCTTACCATGCACTTGAATCTTCACCTGTTCCATTGACAGGCATACCGCAATCTCCGAATCCTGGTGTTCGCTATACAGGTGTTGCTGGTGATACTCTGAAGGTTACACATACAACTACAGGAAATAAAAGCGATGGCGTGGTTGTGCCTATAGTAATAGATCCAACACTTACAACAGGTAATCCATATAAAGTAACTTTTGATGCTTCAGGCAACTGGTCATTGACCAATGTTGCAACTGGAAAAGCTCTTCTTACAAACCAAACCAATCAATCCGGAGATGGAAATTATCTTGTATTGAACGGATTGCAGGTAAAAGTAATCGGACCGCCTCCAGGTGTTAAACCAGATCCAGATGGATGGTCTATACCTAAGGGTGTGAGGAGATTTACATGGGCTAATGCTGGTTTCGGGTTTGAAGCATTTGGTAGCCCTGGAGCTTTAGGTTATGCCAGTCCTTTTACTGTTTTCGGCGGCGGTAATAACCCGATATCTCCTTCGAACTTAAATAATGTATTATTAAAGCTGGCAAAAGTACCTGACGGAAGTAAGAACTTTGATCCGGTATTTGATCCAGCAGACCCTAATATGTCTTATGGATACAGATATGGCAGAGGATTTGCTAATGCACCTGCAAAACCTGAATTTGCTGCACATATTATCAATAAAGCTGGCGGCTATTCATTCCAAGATTTTACACTTAACGTACCTTTATCTGCATGGAATGTTGATGATCCTGCAAATCCTAAACGATTAGCAGTAGGCTGGCTCGAAAATAATGCTGCTAATGGTCTGGTTGACGGTAAATATTGGCCTGGTGACTATACTGTTTATGATAACGTTGCAGGTAATGGACCAAGAGAATGGCTGTTTATTTTCAATACTCCATATACGACAACAGCAGACCCGAATCTTGAAAAAGAATTGATTGGTAATCCTGTACCAATTATGTATTGGGCTACGTGGAACAGAAGGGGCGCTGTACCATTTTCACCTGCTGCATCTGGAGATGATCAGTTTGCAATTTTCCCAACAAGACCAAACTCAACAGCAGATGTATTCGCATTCACTGCACCTGCTGTAACAACAGATAATAATCTCGCTAAGCAGGATGTAAATAAAGTAAACGTCTTCCCGAATCCGTATTATGGATTCCAAAGCCGTGAGACATCGAGAACAGATAAATATGTTACTTTCAATCACCTGCCTGCACAGGCTACACTGAGAATATTTGATCTCGCTGGTGTTCAGGTAAGAAAACTGGAGAAAAATGATAACAGTCAGTTTATTACCTGGGATCTGAGAAATCAGAATAATTATCCTGTTGCAAGTGGTATCTATGTAGTCTACATTGATATGCCAGGTGTTGGTGCTACTAAGATCCTTAAGTTAGCAGTTGTTCAGGAAGAGCAAATATTGAATGTATATTGATTTCATAGAGATATTGCCCCGTCCCGACTTGTCGGGGCAGTATCTCGAATAAAAAATTTAATTTTAATCGGAGGAAAATATGACTCATTTGAAGAAATTATTCTTGGTCCTTTTAGTTTGTGTCTTCGCCGCTGCAGAGGCTTTTGCTGGCGGGCAGGACAGAGCAGGGACCTCTGCCGCTCCTGAACTAAGGATACCGGTCGGAAGCAGATACCTCGCAATGGGCGGAGCTAATGTTGCCTCTGCTGTTGGACTGGAAGCAATATACTGGAATCCTGCCGGCGTATCACTTAGCGAAACGAGCGCTAATGCACTCTTTTCTTACAGAAGCTATTTTGCAGATATGAGCATGCAGTATGCTGCTGTAAGCGGCAATTTCGAAGGACTCGGCACTATTGCTCTGTCTTTCAGGGACTTGAATGTTGGGCAGATACCTGTTACTACTATGTCTAAACCTGATGGAACCGGTGAATTGTTCAGCCCAACCTATTTTATACTCGGACTTACTTATGCGAGAGCATTAACAGACCGTGTTGCAATAGGTGTCAATTTCAATTTAATAAGTGAGAGATGGGCAAGCGTTTCAACATCAGGTTTCAGCTTTGATGCCGGCGTTCAGTACAGGAATCTTTTGGATGTACCTAATCTCGCCATTGGTGTCGTAGTAAAAAATCTCGGCGGCTCTATGAGATATGATGGTACCGCACTTTGGGTACAAAGTAACGACCCAAATTCAGACAGAGGTATAACCTTTTACAAGGTAACAGCTCAGTCATTTCAGCTTCCATCTGAGATCTCTCTCGGCATTTCATACAGCAGGCAGATTGATGAAGAGAATACGCTGTCATTTGCAGGAGCCTTTGTTAATAACAACTATTCATACGACGATTATAAAGTTGGTATGGAATATTCATACAAGGATATTTTATTCCTGAGAGGCGGTTACTTAAAATCACCCGATGCCAGCCCGACTACCAATCCTAATATATTCCAGGGCTTTTCATTCGGAGCCGGTTTGAACTTCAAAGATTTTACAGATATAAACTTATCAGTTGATTATGCTTACATACCTATCAAGTTCTTTAGTGCAAGCAACGCAGTAACCGTAAGGTTTGGCTTCTAACAACGATAAGTTTTAATTAGCATTAAAAAATGCGTCCCGACAATAAGCCGGGGCGCATTTTTAGTTTTAAATGTTAAATGAAAATGATCAGATGAAAGTGCAAAAGAAAACTTTATTGAATCTATCAACCTTAGGCAGCAGCAGAGAAAAACTACCGAAACAAAAACCTTATTACATTACTCCATAACAGGTAAGCTAATCACGCATTGAACACTTGAATTAAAAATTATTAAATTTATAGTCTGAATGATTACTAAAATTTCCTATGAACAAATTTGAACTTGTAGCAGGTTATAAACCTGCAGGCGATCAGCCGAAAGCTATAGCAGAATTAATCGAAGGCGTAAAACGCGGAGACAAATTTCAAACACTGCTCGGCGTAACGGGAAGCGGAAAAACTTTTACTATCTCAAATGTTATTAAAGAAATTAATAAGCCAACATTGGTTATCTCGCACAACAAAACACTTGCAGCACAGCTTTATTCTGAATTTAAATCATTCTTTCCGAAAAATGCCTGTGAATTTTTTATAAGCTATTATGACTACTACCAGCCCGAAGCCTATGTGGTATCAAGCGATCTCTACATCGAAAAAGATTTTTCCATCAACGAAGAGATTGACCGGCTCAGGTTAAAAGCAACCACTGCTCTGATCGAAGGAAGAAGTGATGTGATCGTTGTAGCAAGCGTGAGTTGTATTTACGGAATCGGTGCACCGCAGGAATATGCCGACCAGATAATCTTTTTAAGAAAAGGTGAAAAGATCGAGAGAAAAAAACTGCTGCGGGGATTGATTGATATTCATTATGTCAGGAACGATGCGGAGTTTAACCGCGGAACTTTCAGAGCAAGGGGCGATGTGATAGAGATAATACCAGCATATCAATACGATGAAGCGATCAGGCTTGAATTCTGGGATGACGAAATTGAAAAAATATCGGTCATAGATTCAATCACCGGAGATGTTCTGCAGGAAATTGATTCGGCACCCATCTATCCTGCTAAATACTTTGTAACGAATCGTGATAAGATCCAAAAAGCAATATATAATATTGAACTGGAACTTGAAGATCGTCTGAAATATTTCCGTGCAGAGGAGAAGTACCTTGAAGCACAGCGTCTTGAACAAAGGACAAGGTTCGACATCGAAATGATAAAAGAAATTGGTTACTGCGCCGGGATTGAAAATTACTCCCGCCACATGGATGGCAGGGAACCGGGCACCCGCCCTTACAACCTGATGGATTATTTTCCAAAAGATTTTCTTCTGATAATTGATGAATCTCACGTAACAGTTCCACAGCTAAGGGCAATGTATAACGGCGACAGAAAAAGAAAAGAAACTTTGGTTGAATACGGCTTCAGACTTCCTTCAGCTTTAGATAACCGCCCGATGAAGTTTGAAGAATTTGAAAGCATGCTTAACCAGGTGATTTTTGTAAGTGCAACTCCTGCAGAATATGAACTTGAAAGATCCGGCGGCGTTATCGTTGAGCAGATAATCCGCCCGACAGGCTTGCTCGATCCGCCGATTGAAGTCCGCCCGATCAAAGGACAAATTGACGATCTTATCGGAGAAATAAGAGAAAGAGCAAGAAAAAAAGAAAGGGTTCTCGTTACTACTCTGACAAAAAAGATGGCTGAAGACCTTACAGATTATCTTGACAAGATAGGAATCCTTGTGAGATATATACACAGCGATGTTGAATCTCTGGAGCGCGTAGAAATTTTACGCGACCTTCGCCTCGGCGAATTCGATGTTCTCGTTGGTGTAAATTTATTACGGGAAGGGCTTGACCTGCCGGAGGTTTCACTTGTCGCAGTGATTGATGCAGATAAAGAAGGATTTTTGCGGAGTGAAAGATCGCTGATGCAGACTGCGGGACGTACGGCAAGAAATGTGAACGGAAAAGTAATTATGTATGCAGATATTATAACTACCTCAATGCAAAAAACTATTGACGAGACTAACCGCCGCCGCAAATTACAAATGAAGTATAATGAGGAACACGGCATTACTCCTCAAACAATTTACAAAAGCATGGAAGAAATTCTTAATTCAACTTCGATCGCTGACGTCAGAAAGAAAGAGGAAAAAGAATCTTTTGCTTTTTCAAAAGTAGCCGAGCCGGTTTTAAAATATATGAATACTGATCAGAAGAAAGACCTGATTGAACAACTAACCTTACAAATGCACGAGGCAGCAAAGGACCTGGAGTTCGAAAAGGCTGCAGCTATACGGGATGAAGTTGCTAATCTGAAAAAAATGTTAAAGTAGGTTTTGCTGTTTTTCATTCGCGCACCTGCCTGACGACAGTCAGGTTAGCGGCTTATTTCCTTGCCGCCAATGCGCTGATATTTTATAAAGCTGAATTTTCACCCGTTTCCCTTTTCAATCATATCAATTGCATCAGCAGCGGCTTTCTTCAGACGCCCGTCAGTTTCTATTTCTTCCCTGCTCTTCAGAAAAGAGATTAAACTTTTGTTTCCTACTCTACCGAGACCATGCAAAGCTTCCTGTCTTGCCCAGATATATTGATCTGAAGAATATTTCTTAAGCAAATGAACCGTTTGGGTTCTATCAATATTAAGCTCTGCAAGCAGCCGTATTGCTGTGACCCTGAGATTCTGCGGTTTGCCGTACTGAGATAACTGGGTAGCTTTATTGTATGCTTCTTCAGGTGAAATTTTTGCAAGCACGTTAAGAGCTGTAATTGCGATTATTTGCCCCTGAGAATTCTGGCTGAGTGCTTCTCTGATGATTGGTAAGGAATTGATCGTATCTATCCTTGCGATCGAATTAATGCAGGCAGCTTTAATGTAATCGTTTTTGCTTTGCTTAAAAATATCAGTTAATACATCCTCTGTTTTTGATCCACTGAAATTTCCGAGCGCTAAAATAGCAGACTGGCTTACTCTTAAATCTTTATCATTTAATGCATCAAGTAATGCGGACTGCGATTCGTTATTCTTAAACTTTTGAAGCGATGCTGCACATTCTGCCCTCACTCCATAAAAACGATCCTTTTCAAGACCTTCTATAAGTGCCTTCTCTGCTGACTGGTCTGTATTTTCTGAAAGCTGCTGTGCTGCCCAGATCCTTCCTGCTGCATCTTTATCATTCTTCAATTGAAATATTAATTCTTCAACTGATTTTTTAAAATGAAGTTCTTTTAACAGGTAATTTCCTTCATCAAAATTTACCATCAGCGGGGTTTCGGATATATCAAAGGTGTAATTATTCTCCAGTGAATCAACAGTAATTTTTTTATTTATACTTCCTGATTTGGTTTGAATTAAAATATCAACAGGCATTTTATAAACGGGAGTAATATCATCTGTCTTTTGAACCTGCTTTACTTTCAGGTTCAGTTTGTGTGCTGAATTATCATATTTATAGCTGACATCAAAAACCGGGTGACCTCCTTTGTAAAGCCACTCATCAAAAAACCAATTAAGGTTATATCCTGTTGCTTCCCGCACAGCATTTTCAAAATCATGTGAATCTACATTATGAAACTTGTATTTATTAACGTAATATTTTATCGCTTTGAAAAATAAATCTTTACCGATTATTCCCCTCAGCATATTCAGTATTGACGCACCCCGCGGATAAATGTAAGTGCTGAACAGATCAACAGGATCGTTATACCGGTTGTAAACAGTGGGTCGTCTTTCTCTCTTATCGGCAAAAATTACTGCATTATGAATGTTCCTCATCTGTAAAGCAAATTCATCTTCACCAAGTGAATGTTCCTGGTAAAGAGCTGTGAAATAAGTTGCGAAACCCTCGTTCAACCAGGCGTGCGACCATGATCTGCAGGTTAGAAGATCTCCGAACCACTGGTGTGCTGTTTCGTGTGCGACCAATCCCGTGCTGCTTACCTGCGGTTCATCGTTTTCGCTGTGCAAAGTATTTTCGGTTAGAGTAATCGCCGAAACATTCTCCATTCCGCCGAAAGTAAAATCAGTTACGGCAGCAAGAGCTAATTTATTCCAGGGATAATGACAGCCTGTTACTGTGGAATAAAATTTAAGTATATCTGGGGTTGCAGAAAAATTTTGTCTTGCTACATTTTTAAACTTCGGGGCTACATAATAGCTAACAGGAACATCACCATAATTATCCTTTAAAACTGAGTACACTCCGGCAACAATTGAGTTCAGGTAAATTACGTGCGGCTTCGATTCAATCCAGTCGAAAGTTTTTGTTTTGTTCTTCTTATTAGTTTCAACTTTTTTTAACGAACCGTTGGAAACAACAACCCAGTTTTCCGGCACTGTAGCAATAAGCTCGCTTGTTGAAAAATCATCAGGATAATCGTGACACGGATACCAGTACCTTGCATCTTCCATCTCACTTTGACTCCAGATCTGCGGGGTTCTGTCGGGGTAAGCAGTGTCTGGAGAAATAAAATAAATTCCTTTTACCGGTACGGTAGAGTAATTCACAGAAAACGTCAGAGTGTCTTTTAAGCCGTAGGGTTTGTCCAGATTTATCGTCAGGTTTTTTCCATCGTAAATATAGTTCAGTTTCTTTTTATTAAGTTTTACATCATTTATTTTCATACCAACGGCGTCAAGATGTATTGCCTTAAAATCTTCTCTTAAAGGATTTATTTTTTCAATCGCGGTACCGAGTAACTCTTTTTTATCAAAATTAAATTTCAGATCAAGCTTAATGTTGATAAGGTCAAATTCCCTTTCGGGTGCAAAGTGTGCCGGCGGAAGCTTCGCAGAGACTTTCGTTTGCGCAGTAAGAGTTAATGAAGAGACAAAGAGTACAAGTACAAAATGTGAAAACAATTTACGCATTTTAGGCTCCGGTAAGATTTATAATATAATTTTAAAACGTAATAACATATTTATAAGTTCAATAAAAAAAATTAATTTTTACAATATTCAGCTTTGTTCAAAATTATCAGGGGCGGCGTCAATTCCTGTTTGAACTTGTCGTCTTTATAGAGAACCTGCTCAAGGAATAAGCCTGACGGCGGCGCTGTATATTTTGCGGGTTCACTGCTTCGGTTATTCAGATAAAACAACAGATCTTTTTCAGATTTTCTTCCTCTTCCTATCTCAGCAAGAACACCGACCATTCTTCTCACCATCTTCCAGAGGAAATGAGAACCCCTGATCCTTATTAATATCAGATCACCCTCTTCTTTAAGTTCAATATTTTCGATCAGAACTTTTGTTGATTTTTCTTCAGGGTCATCATCGGCAAAAGAAATAAAATCGTGCATCCCGATAAAACAATCCGCCGCCGATATCATTCTTTTAAAATTCAGCTCATCCTTAATCCACCACACGAAAGGCTTTCCGAATGCGGTTCTTCTTCGCGAAATCTGGTAAACATAACTTCGTGAAATCGCATCGTGTCTTGCGTGAAATTTCCCGGATGTTTTTTCCACCTCGAGAATGTTTATATCGTAAGGAAGTTTATCATTGAATTTTAATTTTATAATTTCAGGCGCAAGCATGGTTTTAACATCAAGGTGCGCAGTATAATTTAAGGCGTGAACACCGCTGTCTGTTCTGCCGCAGCCCTGTATATCCGGTCCGGCAGCATCAAAAATCTCTTCTGCAATTCTTAATAAAGTACCCTGAACTGTTTTCGCATTTGTTTGTTTTTGCCAGCCGCTATAGCGTGTGCCGTCATATTCTAAATAAATTTTAAATCTTGACATAAATCTGTAATTCACTTTATTCGAGGAGGCAGTTATCAGGTAAATCTCGTTATCTTTACAGGCGGCACTTCCATTTCCTCTTCGGCATAATCATCCGGAGATTCACAAATTCTCACCTTTACTTTTTTTATGTTAGACGGCAGGCCGGACTTTCTGATCTCTTCGAGAAAAAATTTTGTAATATTTTCTACTGTAGATTCAAAATTCACTATTACTTTCTTAGAATTTATTTTATTAAGAAATTCAAGCACCGCCTCATCTTTTTCATAAACCATAAAAGCATGGTCCAGTTTTTCTATAAGGGGATTAATCATTTTTTTCAGATCATAATAATCCATTACCATGCCTTTGTCATTCAGGCTGCCCTCAAGCTCAACAGTCATTTTATAAGAATGACCATGAATATTTTTACATTTCCCGAAATGTTCAGGAAGTCTGTGCCCCATTTCCCAATTAAATTCTTTTGCAATTTTCATCACACGCCCTTTGCTGCCGGATCCCAGATAAACTTGTGCATCTGCAGTTGAAATCTGACTTTTAATTTATCTTCCAGGATCCAGTTCACAAGAATTAATGGTTCGAGTGCACCAAATACAACCGAAAATAAAATTTCACATTTTTCATCAAGTTTATATCTGTTCATAATTTCTTTTGCCCATTCATAATCTTCGCGTGTACCGATAACAAATTTAATTTCATCTGTCGATTTTAAAAAGTTAATATTCTCGTAAAGATTTTTCTTCATCATTCCGCTCGACGGGCATTTGAGATCCATGATTATTTTTACTCTTCTGTCAATCTCTTTAACTGGCAGGCTGCCTCCGGTTTCAAGCAGCACTTCAAAACTGTCATCGCATAATTTTTTCAAAAGAGTAAGACATTCAGATTGAACAAGCGGTTCTCCGCCGGTAATTTCAACAAGCTTACAATCGTATTTCTTTACTTCTTTTAAAACTTCTTCAATTGAATAATCTTTTCCATCGTAAAAGGCATACTCGGTATCGCAGTAAGTGCAGCGCAGGTTGCAGTAAGTTAGTCTTACGAACACACACGGAAGCCCTGCTTTTGAACTTTCTCCCTGAATGGAATAATATATTTCGTTTATCTTCAGCATTTGAAAATTGTTTTTCTTATAAAACCAGTTTGTTAACCTTAATTTGTGCAGGTTACAGGAAACAGTTTCAAAATTAGTAAAGTAAAGTTTGACATCAAACTGGTGATTCTATATATTTAGGCTCAATTTTTTAACTCTATTCGAAGGATTTTAATGGCAAGTCATAAATCGGCAAAGAAAAGAATACGCACGAATGCAAGAAAAAGAGCAATTAATCAGATGGCAGAATCAAGAATTAAGACAACTGTGAAAAAAGCTCTCACCTCAAATGAAAAAGAAGCTGCTGAAAAATTATATAAAGAAGCTGTTGCTATTTTGGACAGAAGCTCTGCAAAAGGTATTATTCATAAAAATAACGCTTCAAGAAAAAAAGCCGCTTTAACAAAACATTTAAATTCACTTCAGACTGCAAAATAGACTTATGTGAGTTAATGATTATTTGTTCTTAATCATCAATACAAACTCCCCTTTCAGATTTTCTTTTTCAGCTATGCTGAGAAGCTGCCCTGTTGTTCCGCGGTAAAATTTTTCACCCGGCAGCGTTAATTGAAATGCAATCACTGCATACAGACCTTTACCAAATACTTTTACAACATCAGTTAAAAGACTCTTTAACCTGTAAGGAGTATCCAGAATAACAATCACTTCCTTTATGCTTTTCAGTTTATAAAGCTCTTGTCTTCTTTCATCTTTTTTAGGTGAGAGCCAGCCGTAGTAATAAAATTTTTCAAAATCCAGTCCCGAGCCCGTCAACGCCGGCAGCAAAGAATTTGCACCGGGTACCGGAACAACATCAACTTTCTGAGAAATTAATAAATCTACCAAAAGATGTCCCGGGTCAGAAAAAAGCGGCGTACCGCAATCCGAAATTAATGCTGCGGTTTTACCCTGAATAATCCTATGCAAAATGTCGTTCGCTGCTTCTTTCTCGTTGTGCTCATTTAAAGAAAATAATTCTTTCCTGACTGCCCGCTTCGCAGCGAGGCGAGCCGACCTGTCTGCCGACAAGGCGGGTTCAATCTTGTAATGTGAGAGCAGCCTGCGCGCTTCTTTAAATTCTTCACAAATTATAAAATCAACGGACTTGAGAATATTAAGCGCACGGATTGTTATATCCTCATAGTTGCCAATCGGCGTTGAGACCAGGTAAAGTTTTCCTTTCACAGCCACAAAATAATTAATTCGACCCGTATCTCAATAACCATAAAAGGAAAATATTTAATTGTTTTCTATCATTCATTATTCTTAATTTTAGTCATTGAAATAATAATTTAAAGGGGTTTCATGAAATTATTTAATTCATTCCGAAGCACACGAGCCTGTGTAAAAGGTGTAAGACGAAACTCTGTTTCGTCTGAATTATTTCAAATTCTTTCAGGATTTGAATTAGCGATTCAGAGAATCGCTCTACAATTTGAGTTTTTACATTGGCTTACACACTGCCGGGGATATGCTTATAAAAAAATAAGCAGGGTTAAAAAGCTCCCCGTATTCATTTACCAAAATTAATCACAATCAAAAAGGAAAAATTATGAGCGGAGAACATGAACACACAGCAGTAAAAGGACTTCCCCCGAATGCCTATACAGAACTTAAACAGGGAGAGGAATATCAGCCTGTAATGCCTCCTGAAAAAATTGTTCCTGAAGTCGGTGTTTATTCGGTAGTACTCGGATTATTAATGGCTGTGCTTTTTTCAGCTGCCGCTGCTTATCTCGGGCTTAAGATCGGGCAGGTTTTTGAAGCTGCTATCCCGATTGCAATTATTGCAGTTGGATTATCTGCTGCAACGAAAAGAAAAGGTGCTCTTGGGGAAAATGTAATTATACAGTCAATTGGCTCTACATCAGGAGCTATTGTTGCCGGGGCAATTTTTACCCTGCCTGCTTTGTATATTCTCAACCTTCAGGTTGAATTCTATAAAATTTTTCTCGTCTCTTTATTCGGAGGGATACTCGGAATTTTATTCCTGATTCCTTTCAGAAAATATTTTGTAAAAGATATGCACGGTAAATATCCATTCCCCGAAGCTACAGCTACAACCGAAGTTCTGGTTGCAGGAGAAAAAGGCGGAAAACAGGCTCTGGTGCTTGTTGTCAGCGGTTTAATCGGCGGGGTTTATGATTTTATTGTTGCAACATTCGGGTGGTGGAGCGAAGTTTTCTCTTCACGTGTTATTCCATTTGGACAGGCTTTAGCAGATAAAACAAAGCTGGTCTTTAAAATTAATATTGGTGCTGCTGTAACAGGTTTGGGTTATATAATAGGACTAAAATATTCAGCAATAATCTGTGCGGGTTCATTTGTATCATGGTATGTTTTAATTCCAATTGTTGCCTACATCGGTGATGGACTTGGAACACCGCTGGGTGCAAATGCTTCAAAAATTATTCACGATATGTCTGCCGAAGAAATTTTCGGAAACTACGTCCGGCACATAGGCATCGGGGGAATTGCTATGGCAGGGATAATCGGGATTATCAGGTCTTCGAAATTAATCGGGACTGCTTTTTCTCTCGCCGTAAAAGAAATAATGGGAGCCAAAGCTGTAGTTGAAAATAAACTGAGGACACACAGAGACCTTACAATGAAAATCATCGCTGTTGCGATAATTGCAACTGCTTTGGCAATATTTATATTTTTTATGCTCGGTGTTGTAAATGCTTTTACTTATGCGCTCATCGGACTTTTAATTGTACTTATAATTTCTTTCCTCTTCACAACAGTAGCTGCAACAGCAATTGCAATAGTTGGAACAAACCCTGTCTCGGGGATGACGTTGATGACTTTAATCATTTCATCAGTTATTCTTGTTTCAGTCGGACTAACAGGGAACCTTGGAATGTTATCAGCATTGTTAATAGGAGGAGTTGTGTGTACTGCTCTTTCAATGTCAGGTTCATTCATAACAGATTTAAAGATTGGTTACTGGCTTGGTTCATCTCCCTACAAACAGGAGAGCTGGAAATTTTTAGGAACACTTGTTTCAGCCGCAACAGTTGGTTATGTAATTATGATTTTAAATGACACATATGGATTCAAGGGAGAAGGCGCACTTGTTGCACCTCAGGCAAATGCGATGGCTGCGGTTATACAGCCCTTAATGGCAAATCAACCGGCGCCGTGGATGCTTTACATTGCCGGTGCATTGATGGCTCTTGTTTTAACAATGCTGAAAATTCCTGCTCTTGCATTTGCGCTTGGAATGTATATTCCGCTGGAACTAAATACTCCTCTTTTAGTCGGAGGCTTGGTTGCTCATTTTGTTTCTACAAGAAGCAAGGATGAAAAATTAAATAATGCCAGAAGAGAAAGAGGAACATTGATCGCTTCGGGGTTTATTGCGGGCGGAGCTTTAATGGGTGTTGTCAGCGCCCTGCTTAGATATTTCGGATTCAACTGGTTCAATGCCGAATGGGCTGAATCACACACCGCTGAATTACTTTCGCTTATTATGTTTATTGGAATTGTGATTTATATGTACCTGGATTCAATGAGAGCTAAGGTAGAAGAGTAAAATTTCTGAAGAGGGTGACCAGAAAGAAAATTTTCTTAGTGAATCTTAGAGCCCCTGCCTACCACAGGCAGGTTCGTGCCTCGGTGGCAAAGAGGAACTTTGTTTTTTTTCGGAATTAAAACTTAAGCCACTAAGTCACCAAGACACAAAGTATTAACGAAGGACTTTTGGGTCAGCCTCTTATTCTTAATAAAACAACTTTAATCACATAAAAAGCTTGTAAGCTTCTAACTCTCTTTTCAATTGATTGGCATTTTTAAAACAAATTACATTCAAACCTGCTTCCCGTGCTGCCATAATATTTGCCTCGCTGTCATCTATAAATAAACATTTTGCCGGTGAAAGTTTATTTTCATTCAATAAAAGTTCGAACACTTGTCTTTCTCTTTTTATCTTTCCAGACTGAAAGGAAAAATATTTTTTATTAAATAATTTTAAGAATGGATGAATACTATCAATATATTTAACCCATTCAGCAGAGTGATCTGAAAGAAGAATGAGCTGGTAGTCTTTATTTAACCTTTCGATCAATTCTGTCATTCCTTCAACTTTATGATGAAAATTTTTTCTTATCACATTCTTAAAAACGCTTATATCTGCAGCCCATTTATTTTTTTCAAAGACATCTAATAAATATTCATCCTCAGAAATTTTCCCTTTCATCAGCAGCCAGAATGATTCTGTCCACAGCGATTCAAGAAATTCATCTTCGGGTAAATTTACAAGCTGAGCTAACTGTTTTTCTATCCCGATCAGTCCGGCAATCAAAACTTCAGATAGGTCGAAAATTATAGTTGTAATCATCTAAAAAATTGTTTCAGGTACCAACTATACGCTCTTTCAATTCCCTCTTTTAACGATGTTGTATGTTTCCAGCCGAGTTTATTTATCCTGCTGACATCCATTAATTTTCTTGGGGTTCCATCGGGTCTTGACGTATCATAAACAATTTTTCCGCTGTAACCTGTAATATCAGAAACCAGACGGGCTAATTCATCAATTGAAAGGTCTTTGCCGGTCCCGATATTAATGTGAGTAATGCCTTGTTCGTAAAGATCTTTTGCATTTATTTTTTCGATTAAAAACCTCACGGCTTCAGCAAGATCATCAACATATAAAAATTCGCGCCGCGGTTTACCTGTCCCCCACAATATAACTTCCGTTTTTTTTTCTGTTTTAGCTTCGTGGAATTTCCTGATAAGAGCAGGAAGCACATGTGATGTTTCGAGATCAAAATTATCGTTCGGTCCGAAAAGGTTTGTCGGCATTGCAGAATAAAAATTGCACCCGTACTGTCTGTAATAATTCTCACAAAGTTTTATACCGGCAATTTTTGCAATAGCATAAGGTTCATTTGTAAACTCAAGATAATCAGAAAGCAGGTATTCTTCTTTCAGCGGCTGCGGTGCAAGCCGGGGATAAATGCAGGAGCTTCCTAAAAATATTAATTTTTCAGTCCCGTGTTTGTAGGCTGAATGTACCAGGTTTGATTCAATCATCAGGTTATCATAAATGAATTCAGCCCGGTAAGTATTGTTTGCTAATATTCCTCCAACCCTGGCAGCAGCAATAATGACAACCTGCGGTTTTTCCATCTCAAAAAATTTTTCTACATCTGCCTGGCGGACAAGATTCAATTCAGAAGAATCTTTGAAGACTAAATTTCTATACCCTTCTGCTTCAAGATTTCTCTTTATTGAAGAGCCAACCATTCCCCTGTGACCGGCGATATATATTTTTTTATCTTTATAGCTCATTTGAAACTTAAATCATTTCTTTAATATGAACTCTTTTATTTTCTTGACTACATAAACAATTTGTTCTTCGCTCAGTTCAGGATAAATCGGCAGGGCGATAGAAGAATTTGCCGCAAATTCCGAAACAGGAAAATCTCCCTTTTTATAACCAAGATCAGCAAAACATTCCTGAAGATGAAAAGGAACAGGATAGTAAACTTCATTTCCTATTTCATTTTCGCTGAGATGTTTTCGCAGCCTATCTCGTTGCTGAACCCTGATAATGTACTGATTAAATATATGATAATTTTTAACGCCGGAATTTTTGTAAACAGCTTTTGGAAGAAGCACTTTGTTTTTATCATCGAAATTTGTCCTGCCCGATTCTTCGGCTAAGTCTGCTTCGATAAATAATTTGTTATAAATTTCAGCATTCTTTCTCCGCTGTTCTGACCAGCGATCCAGATGAGGCAGCTTAACATTTATTACCGCAGATTGAATTGCATCTATCCTGAAATTTCCGCCTATATACTTATGATAATATTTTGGATAAGCCCCATGAACCCGGAGTATATGCAGATGTTCACCGAACTTTACATCATTTGTTACTACCAGACCGCCGTCTCCGAAGCATCCCAAATTTTTGCTTGGGAAAAATGAATAGCATCCAACGTCGCCAATTGTTCCCACATATTTTCCGTCCTTATACTGCACTCCGATTGCCTGTGCAGCGTCTTCAATTACTTTCAGATCATGAGCTCGTGCAATCCTCATAATCTTATCCATCTCGCAGCTTTGCCCGTAAAGATGAACAGGGATAATTGCTTTTGTCTTTTTTGTTATTTTCTCTTCGATCTTTGCAGGATCAATATTAAAAGTAACAGGATCGCAGTCAACAAAAACCGGAGTAGCATTTAGTCTTGAAACAACGCCCGCGGTTGCAAAGAATGAATATGTCGGAACGATTACTTCATCTCCAGGTCCTATTCCTATCCCCATCAGTGCAAGAAGGAGTGCGTCGGTACCGGATGAAACCCCTACAGCCTTCCGGCAATTTAGATAAATACAAAATGCCTTTTCCATTTTTTCAACTTCAGGACCGAGTATAAAATATTGTGATTCAGCAACTTTTAAGATTGCATCGTCCAATTCTTTTTTAAGCGATTGATACTGTGGTTTAAGATCTAGTAGTGGTACCTTCATATAAAAATATCTTAAAATTTTCAGATTTGTATTTTGTAAAGTTAATTATAAAACTTGCAAAATGGAAAGAAGGATAAACAGGGCTGGTTTGTATTTTATAAATATCTCGACCCGAACTGACGGAAAGTATCGGCTTTTAAATCTTTGTCAGAGACTATTGGTTTCTCAACTTTCCAGTCTATTGCCAGATCAGGGTCATTGAACAATATTGACCTCTCGCTTTCTTTATCATAATATTCTGTACATTTATATGAAAAGATCGCTTCATCGGAAAGAACAGAGAAACCGTGAGCAAAACCTTTCGGTATCCAAAGCTGAATATGATTTTCTTCAGATAATTCAATCGAAAAATATTTTCCGAAGGTCTGCGAGCCGGGTCGTACATCTACAGCAACATCGAGAACACGTCCGCTGATAACCTGGCAAAGTTTTCCCTGTGCTTTTTCACCAAGCTGCAAATGCAAGCCTCTAACTGTGCCTTTGGATGATTTTGAAATATTATCCTGAACAAAATTATTTTTGATGCCTGCTTCTTCGTATTTTTTTTTAGTGAACGATTCAAAAAAATATCCTCTTCTATCTCCAAACACATCGGGGTAAATAATCAATAGTCCATCTATGCTTGTTTTTTCGGTTTTCATTAGTGAATATCCATCTTCAATAAATTATTGAGATAATCGCGGTAAACAGAATTAGGCATTTCTGAAATCAGCTTTGTAAATTTTTTCTTATCTATGAATTTTTTATAATATGCAATTTCTTCAAGGCAGGCGACCTTTAACCCCTGCCTTTCCTCAATAAGCCCAAAAAAGTTTGAGGCTTTAAGTAATGCTTCGGGCGTACCTGTGTCGAGCCATGCAATTCCTCTGCCGATTTTTTCAACCTGCAGATTTCCCCTGTTGAGATATTCTTTATTTACATCTGTTATTTCCAGTTCGCCCCGCGCAGATGGTTTGAGAGATTTTGCTATTCTCACAACTTCATTATTATAAATATAAATACCGGGGACGGCAAATTGGGATTTCGGGGTTTTCGGTTTCTCTTCAATAGATATTGCCCGCCCTTCATTATTAAATTCAACAATACCATATCTTTGCGGATCGCGCACCTGGTATCCGAAAATTGTAGCGCCAGAATTACTGCTTATCCCTTTATACAGAAATTCCAGTGATCCATAAAAAATATTATCACCGAGAATCAGGGTAACGCTGTCCTTGCCAATAAATTTTTCACCGATAATAAATGCTTCAGCTATGCCGTTCGGTGCTTTTTGCACAGCGTATTTTACTTTCAATCCCAAATGTGAGCCGTCGTCAAACAGTTTTTTATAGAGCGGAACTGTTTGTTTATCCGAAATAATTAATATCTCTCTGATACCAGCAAGCATCAGGACAGAAAGCGGGTAATAAATCAAGGGTTTGTCATAGATAAGGGTTAATTGTTTACTGTAAACTTTTGTGACCGGGTAAAGGCGTGAACCCGACCCTCCCGCAAGAACAATTCCTTTCATTCGCGTCTCTTTAAATAATTTATTAGAAGTAATAAATATAAAATAAGAATATTTAACCGAACAAGTATGATGGGATTGAGCAAAAAAATTATTTTTTACAATGAGCTAACTCAAAAAATTCATTAGAAATGCCCCGACAAGCCTTCAACGATTTTGATGTTTGTATTCGATGAATAACTATTCTTCAAATTCTTTTTGCAAAAATGAATTATGGCTTGTCGACCCGCAGGACTAATTTTCCTAACGGAAAATTTGGGGTTAATGATTATATTTTACCAATAAAAAAATACTACTGTTCTCTATGATAAAAATAGTGGCTGATGAAAACATAGAACTAGTAAGGGAAGCTTTTGCTGACATCGGTGAATTATCTGTTCTTCCCGGCAGAAAAATTTCTAAGAAAGAACTCTTAGATGCTGATGCTCTGCTGGTCAGGTCTGTAACAAAAGTAAATAAAGATCTGCTTGAAGGTACGAAAATCAGATTTGTAGGAACCGCAACAATAGGTAATGATCACATAGATAAAGAATACCTCGCTTCACGGAAAATATTTTTTACAGATGCAGCAGGCTGCAACTCGGATGCCGTAGCAGAATATGTTTTTACGGCGCTTTTTCATCTTGCTGACAAGCTCCAATTTAATCTTAACGGAAAAACACTAGGAATAATAGGCGCTGGAAATATTGGCAGCCGTGTTGCAAGAATGGCTGTAGCACTGGGTATGTCAGTTTTAAAAAATGATCCGCCGCTGAAAAGATCAACACATAGAGAGGATTATCTCGAACTTGACGAATTAATGAATGCAGACATTATAACTCTTCATGTACCTCTGATTAAAGAAGGCGTTGATAAAACATATCATCTCTTCGATCGTACCAGACTAAAAAATTTAAAGGACGGGACAATAATAATAAACACATCACGCGGTCCGGTAATTGACAATAATGAGTTAATTAAAAGTATTGATGAAAAAAATTTAATCGCAGTACTCGATGTGTGGGAAAACGAACCTGACATAAACCTGGAATTATTAGAAAAAGTAAAATTAGCCACACCTCACATTGCCGGATATTCGCTTGAAGGGAAAGTAAACGGAACGATCATTTTGTACAATTCTTTATGTAATTTTTTAAAAATTATTCCACGATGGAAACCTGTCCTGCCAAAACCTCAGCGTGATATAATTAACTTACCTGCAACACAGATTGAAAAATCGCTTAATGAAATCTTCTCACACATATATCGAATTGATGAAGATGACAGGAATTTAAGAAAAATAAAAGATGTCGAAGATTCTGAGAGGGGTGATTTTTTTGACTCACTCAGAAAAAATTATACCCTAAGAAGAGAACTTCCTAACTATAAAATTAAAATTGACCATGAAGATAAACGATTAGAAAAAATTCTTAAGACATTCAGGTGTGATATTATTTAACAAATAGCTTTAGTTGTTGTAGCTTCTAAATTCAACTGAAATTTTTAATTGCGATTTAACAGGCTCTCCTTTGATTAATGCCGGGTCAAACTTAGTGTCTTTTACTGCTGTTTGAGCAGCTTCATCGCAGCCATAGCCAAGCCCTTTAATCACCTTAGTACTATCAACATTGCCAGTATTATCAATGAATGCCAGTATTTCAACAACCCCCTGAATTTTGTTTTTACGAGCTTCCGTCGGATAAACAAGCTTTTTATAAATAATTGCCATACCGCCAACGGGTTTGGGTTTTGCATCAACATTAATTAAATAGGCAGCATCATTTATACTTTGCGTATCAATATGTTCTAAAGGCGGGGTTGGCTGGGTATTATTTTGTTTTAAATCAACGATAGTTGAGTGTAAAGAAGAGTCAGGTTCCCCCGGAGATTCTGATTCACCTTCCGGCACATTCAGTTTTCCTTCTGTGAAATCAATATCTCTTAAGTAAACACCATTTGTGTCGAACAACGAAACCGCACCTTCTCTCTTACCGTTTGTAATTGTAAATATTTCCGCAATCTTACCGTTTTTATGGTAAAGTTTGACAGTGCCATCTACTTTCCCGTTAATATAATTTCTTTCTTCTTTCAGATTTCCATCCTCGTAATAAAACTTTGCCTCTCCGTCGCGGATACTGTCGGAGTAAGTAATTTCAGATTTTAATTTGCCGTTTGGGTAATAATATTTTATCAGCCTGCTTTGAGCAAATAATTTTGTAAAGGATAAACCAATCAAAAATATTACTATAAAAAAATTTTTCATTTAAAATATCTCAAGTTGGCAGTTAGCATACTGAAGTTACGTAAACAATAACGAAGCAAAAGATGACATCTTTTACAAAAGAATAGATGTTTATTTTTTCGAGAGCAGTACCATTTTTATCAGTATATTTTTTAGATACAAACGATGTCATCTCTCTATCTGTGTAAGTTCAGTTAGTATATTTAAACCTTTCCTTGCTGTCTCGGCCCCGGCAAGTCGGGGCGGGCAGGCAGTCATCAAAACATTTGGACTCGTTATCTTCTGTCATTAACCGTAATAGCGCTCCCTTTTTCTCGGTGCATTTCTGCATTCTTCTGAACAGCAGTAATCCATTTCTTTTTTACAAGTGTGACAGCAAATAAGAATTTTATCACAGTCAAGATTGTGGCAATTGATATAATATGAAGTCGGCTTGCCGCAGAAAACACAATCGGCTATGTTTTTATATTCGGGTTTTGTGTTTGGTTCAACGATATATCTTTCATCAAACACCCATATTGATCCTTCCCAATATGTGTCAGGAAATTTTTTAGCATAAGTTACAATACCGCCGTCAAGCTGGTAAACATCTTTGAATCCCTGTTCTACCATATATGCAGATGCTTTTTCACACCTGATTCCGCCTGTGCAATAAGTTACTACTGTTTTGTCTTTGTATTCCTTTAATCCCTCAACAACATTTTTCCAATCCCTGAAAGTTTCCATTGGTGGAGTGATTGCTCCTTTAAATCTGCCGATTTTGCTTTCATACCAATTTCGTGCATCAACAATTACAAAATCTTTTCCGCTTTCATAA
This sequence comes from Bacteroidota bacterium, assembly GCA_021815365.1. GTDB lineage: Bacteria > Bacteroidota > Ignavibacteria > Ignavibacteriales > Ignavibacteriaceae > JAKAGZ01. The sequence goes on along the minus strand of JAKAGZ010000009.1, from coordinate 6,817 downwards.
AATTCAAACAACTGTTCGGGAGCCAGTCTTTTTCCACCGTTTTCAAGCGAGGTTTCTGTGAGAGAGGAATTAACAATTTCTTTCTTCACGCGAACGTGCATCTTTGAGTGTGCGGGTTTTTCTTCATCATCTTCTTTAAAAATAATATCGGCAAACTGCGGATAGCTCCGCAGGTTCGTTTTATATTTTTCGATATCTGAAAATTTGCCTGAAACAGTCCCATTGATTCCTTCTTTTGCAACAAAGACCCTGCCGGTAATATTACTGCTTTTACAGAAATCAAGATGTTCCTTCATAAAAGCATCAGGGTCTTCAACCTTAGCATATTTGTAAAATAATAACACTTTATATTCGTTCATTCGCATGTCTTATATCTTTTAAAATCCGGGGGTAAATTTACAGAAATTGGCTATATGTATAAATGCAATTTTACTGTGTTGATTGCTTACTAAACTATTTCAATGCCAATAGGACAATGATCAGAACCCATTACTTCGGGCATTATAAAAGCGTCTTTAATTTTATTTTTCATTTTTTCATTGATAAAAAAATAATCAATACGCCAGCCGACATTCCTTTCCCTTGCTCTTGTAAGCTGATCCCACCACGTATAATTGTTTGGCTCCTGGTTGAACATTCTGAACGTGTCAAGGTATCCGTGTGCAATAAATTTATCCATCCAGGCTCTTTCTTCCGGGAGAAAGCCAGAAATTTTTTCATTTTCTTTCGGACGGGCAAGGTCAATTTCTTTGTGTGCTGTATTAACATCTCCGCAGATAATAATATTTTTCCCCTTTTTCTTCAGTTTATTTACATAGTCTAAAAAAGCATCGTAGAAATCCATTTTATATTTTAATCTTTCTTCCCGTGCTTTACCGTTCGGATAATAAATATTGAAAAGGACAAAATTCTTGTACTCAGCGATCAGGATTCTCCCTTCGCTGTCAAACCTTTCTATTCCAAATCCTTTTTTCACATTTTTAGGTTTTTCCTTCGTATAAATTGCAACACCGCTGTATCCTTTTTTAACAGCAGACGAAAAGTATGAATGATAGCCATCTACATTTTTTATCTCATCGGGAAGCTGATCTTCCTGTGCTTTTGTTTCCTGCAGACAAAGAATATCCGGCTGTTCTTTTGTGAACCATTCGAGAAAACCCTTTTTAAGAACGGCTCTCAGCCCGTTTACATTCCATGATAAAATTCTGATTTTATTCATTATTACTTCCAATAATTATTGATAATTATTTACTGTTGTTATTGCGAATCAAAGCTTTTGGGTAGTAAAGCAATCTAAAAATATAAAACAGGTTGCTTCCTCCGGCAGATGCCGGACTCGCAATGACATTTCTATTAAAGAAATTTCAAAATCAATTCGCCGATCAAATAACCAACAGCAGCTACTCCGAAGCCTACTACAAACATATCGAATCCGCTTCTGAAAATCCCTCTGCCGGTAAAAAAACTCCTGGCAGCACCAACTCCGAAATGCGCAAGCATCGAAATAATAAATGAAACAACAATAGCAGTAATGCCTTGCCAGAACAAAAAAGGAAACACCGGTATCAATGCACCCACTGCTGTGGCAAGACCAGTTATCCATCCTTCTTTCAGCGGGCTTTGAGGGTTTTCTACTATTCCAAGTTCTTCTCTTATTTTCTCTTCCAGCACCTGCTCAGGATTTTTCATCGCCTCAACTGCGAGACGTTTTGCATCGCCCGGGTTCATTCCTTTAGCTTCATAGATCAGCGCAAGCTCTTCCGTTTCAAGCTCTGGCATTAATTTAATTTCATCTTTTTCCATTCGTCTTTCGTGATCATAAACTTCTTTTTCACTGACTGCCGCAAGATAACCCGATGAACCCATAGACAACGCATCAGCAATTAAGCCTGCCATCCCTGAAATTAAAATCAGATGAGGTGCAGCCTTTGCACCGATTACTCCGGCTATCAATCCAAAATTTGCTGTAAGGCCGTCGTTAAATCCGTAAACGATATTTCTCAATATTCCCCCTGATTCTGAACTATGCCATGGTTCTTCAGTAATTTTATCAGTGCCCATTAGCTTATTTGCATGTTCTGCGGAATCTCGTGCTAACCTTAGAGCTATATCTTTTGTCTGACCTTCGGGATTACTTCTATATAAACCGAGGTATGATTTTACCTCGGCGGCTTCTTCCTGCAGCATCATTTTTGTCAGAAGGAAAGGTCCGAATTTTACAGAGAACCGTGCAATCAATCTTGCTTTTATTGTGGGTTTTTCTTTTTCTAATTCTATATGGTTTTCAGTCAGAAGATTTTTCCACGCTGCAATGTGTTTATCTTCAACCTCAGCAAGCTGTAAATATATTCTCTTTCTTTTTTCATTCTTGATTAAACCAGCCAGTACGCGGTAAAGAAATGCGGCATCAACTTCATCCTGAAGATGATATCTCCAGGTTTGAATTATTTTTCTGTCTGCTTTTTTATTTTCCATATTATTGTACTATTTATAGTCGCATAATTAGTGTGGTAACCTCAGCGAAATTCCCGCACCAGCAAACCAATCGCCAGCATTTGTAATAGAATCCATACCCACTGAAAAATCTAGCTGGAGATTAGCAACAGGCAGATAAGAAAAACCAAGGTCATACATAAAATTTATTTTACCTCCGGAAGGAACACTTCCGTAAATTTCTGTAAAGGCTCCCCAATCATCATTTAACTTAATACCAACCGAACCGCTGTAAAGGTAAATGAACCTGCCGGGGTTGCTGCTCCTGTACGTTCCGATATTTCCGGAGAATGAAAAATCATCATTCAAACTTTTCGCAAAGGCAATTAACAGTTCACTCTCAGTGCTTTCGGGTCTCAATACTTCATTTCCGATGGGCAAATGAAACTGAACAATTACCCCAAGATCAATATAATTCAGATCTTCTTCAAGAAGCTGAATTTTTGTTCCAGCAAGAAAATCACTTATACCTGTTAAGCTGTTTTCAGAATTACCTATCCTGGTTTTCTGAAACAAATAATTTTCACCAAGTCTTAATTCAACATTCTTTAACAGCCCGTACCTGATGAGCATTGCTGAGAAAGTATAGTTATGGATCTCACCGGACAACAATACATCATCAATTCTATGCTTTTCAAATAAGAATCCATTTTCAATCTGCAGATATCCACGGGGAACAGTCGAGGCTGATTCCGTTATATCCGGTCTGTCTGTAATTATTTGCCCGGGCATTTTCTGTGCACTTAAATCCGGTAGAACAAAAAATAAAATAAAAAAGCATATCAGGTATTTGCTTCTTCTCATAACTCTCAATCCTCAACAGGAATTGCAAGCACAGGAATTCTTACCCTATGGCGCACTTCATTAACAGTTGAACCGTAAATAATATCCTTCAGAAATTTATGACCATGGCTGCCAACAATAAGCAGCTCGATATTTTCAGTCTTGCAGATCCTGGCTATTTCATCTTCAGGTTCTCCTCCGCAAATAATTGTGTTAGCAGTAAAGTTATCTTTCTCAAACTTATCAGAGAAACTTTTCAGGTAAACATCCATTTCGTTTGCGCGTTTGTCTGCAACCATATCGCCGATAAATCTTCCGGTTGCTGTTTCAACACAGTGAATGAAATAAATTTCTGCGTTTGTCATTCCGATGAATACTGATGCACCTTCAACTATCTGCTGGTCCCTGTTTAATTTTCCTTCAAGAGCAATCCCTATTCTTTTATATTGCTTATAGTTTTTTGTTTGTGTTCTTGTCTTTGCTGCAAATGCAGCTTTACCGGGTATTATTTTTTCGAGCTTTTGATATTTCAGGTAAGGTTCAAAAGTTATCCATAGCAGTAAAATTACCAGGAAGATAATAAATGGAATTAGAAAAAATTTAATGAAATCACCTGTAATTCCCGGTAAGGAAATATTTTCAATAATAAAATCGAAGACTAACTTTAAATTCAGGATTATTATCAGCCCCGCAGAAGCCCAGGCAATGAGCCTTATTAATTGTTTTGAAGCAAATTCCTTCATTTTAATTTTACTTGCAGTGAAGTGTAGTAACGGGATCAATGCAAAAGGAAGCTGAAGCGAAAGAACAACCTGTGACAATACAAGCAGGCTGTCTACAGCGCCCTGCCCGCTTATCTGAATTACGATCACTGCGGGGATTATGGCAAGCAGCCTTGTAATTAATCTCCTGAGCCATGGGCGAATCTTCAAACCGATAAAGCCTTCCATGACAATCTGCCCGGCGAAAGTACCTGTAATGGTTGACGACTGACCTGCCGCCAGAAGAGCAATACCAAAAGCTATCGGCGCAAAACTATTTCCAAGAAGAGGAGCTAACAATGCGTGTGCACCGATAATTGAAGCAACTTCCGAATGCCCGGATGTAAAAAACACTGACGCAGCCAGAATCAATATTGAAGCATTTACTAAAAATGCTGCGTTCAAAGCCACTACTGAATCTATCAAATTAAATTTATTTGCTTCTTTCATTCCTAAATTTGTTCTTTCGATATTTCTCGATTGGACGAGTGCAGAATGCAGGTACAAATTGTGCGGCATAACAGTAGCGCCGATTATTCCAAGCGCAATATAAAGAGCACCCGGGCTCATTGAAGTCGGAATAAACCCCGTCACTATAGAACCGATGTCCGGTCTTGATAAAAACATTTCGAAAGCAAAGCAGATGCCGATGGTTGCAACAAGGGCAAAAATAAATGCTTCCATTTTTCTTATGCCCAATGACATCAGCACCATCAAAATCAGAACATCAAAAGTTGTTATTACTACTCCCCACAGAAGTGGAATTCCGAAAAGAAGATATAACCCGACAGCCGAGCCTAAAACTTCTGCAAGATCGGTAGCAGCAATCGCAATTTCGGTCAATACCCATAAAGTATAATTAACGGGTTTAGGATAATGATCGCGGCAAGCCTGTGCAAGGTCTCTGCCGGAAACAATCCCAAGCCTTGCAGATAAAGTCTGAAATAAAATCGCCATCAGGTTTGCCAGAAGTATTACCCAGATCAGTTTATAACCAAACTGCGAACCGCCTGCAAGGTCTGTTGCCCAGTTACCGGGATCCATATACCCTACCGAAACCATAAAAGCCGGTCCGGTAAAAAGAAATAACCTTACCCATGAACTCTTGTATGGTTTTATTTCAACTGATGAATGAACTTCAGCTAATGATCTGTCCATATATTTTAACTATTTCTTTTTAATTTCTATAAAAATATTTTCAGCAACTTTATTGCTGATATTCCATGGTTTTCCTTTAACTATGATCTGCAGCGATTTATCAAACCTTCTTTTTTCTTTTACCAGTACAGGCTCATTTAATTTTACTCCAATCTTTGAAATGTATTGAAGGAACTGATCGTCAAAATCATTTACCCGTATCACCGTTCCTGCCTGTCCCTGTTTTAATTCAGCAAGCTGAACGTGTTTCCTGAGCTTAGGAACTTTCCCTTCTTTAGAGGGGATCGGGTCGCCGTGCGGATCGTACTCAGGATATTCGAGCATTTCTTCTAACCTGTCAATCAGTTCATCCGATCCCGAGTGTTCGAGCCTGTGAGCCTCATCGTGAACTTTGTCCCACGGCATGCCAACTATCTGGTTCAGGAAAACTTCCCATATTCTATGACGCCTTACCATGTTCTTTGCATAAACTTCACCGCCTTCTGTAAGACGAATACCTTTATACTTTTCATAAATAATATGCCCGTTGCGTGAAAGTTTCTTCAGCATATCGGTAACAGCAGCATTCGACACCTGCAGTTTTTCTGCAATAAGGTTTGCTTTTACCTCCCCGTTTTTATCTTTGTGCTTATAAATGATGCCGAGATAATCTTCTTCTGAAATATTTTGCATAATTAAGTCCGTTGTATATCCAAATTTAAGTAAGCTTAAAAATAATGTCAAGTATTATTAAAGAATTTTGTTAAAAAATTGGCTGAAATCAACAAATTCCGCGGGAGGGTTTCCAGTTTATTGTGTATTGTGCTCTTAAATTACTGCACCTGAAAGAGGGAGGGGTTGGCAGTTCGGTGTTTTGTAATGGGGGTATTGCATTTATCTTTTCAGCTAACGTTCTTAAATATTCAATCTGCTTTACAGGTTTCGCAACAATATTTAAAATTATATTGCCTGTTTCGTTCTCAACTGCTTTCAAGAAAGCATTTGCCATATCTGCTACGTGAATAAATGAAACATAGTTCTCCCCGTTTCCTGTTACAATGTTCAAACCGTCTTTTAAATCTTTGACCGTCTTCTCCTGAAAAGTATCTTTGCCTACAAAAATACCTCCACGTAAAATGAACCAGTCCATTTTATTTATAGGAATATTTTTTACAAGATCTTCCATTTCAATTACGGGTGAACAAATTAATTCACGTTCGGGAGAATCGTCAAGCGGATGTTCTTCATTTATCCATTCGTCTCCACCATCTTTGTATGCCATCACAATACTCTGCTGAATGTATCTTTTTACGCCTGCTTCAAGTGCGGCGTCAATTAATTTCTTTGTCCCCTCAGTCCTCAGCCTGCTGTTATTATCCCATGCGCCAGGCTTAGTGAAGTCTGCTGGAATTGCCGTCGCAATGTGAATTAAGCAATCACTTCCTCTTAACAGTCCGGGCAGATTGTCTGCGGGATCAGAAAGCAGATCAAACTCAAAAAATTCAGTTTCACCGGGTAAAACCTTTTTTGCCTTTGCAACAGATCGGACGAGTGATAAAACATTATACCGGTGATTTAATAAAAGGGGAACTAGGTTTCTTCCCAAGACTCCTGTAGCGCCAGCAATTGTTATTTTCATTTTT
>JAKAGZ010000063.1 GCA_021815365.1 Bacteroidota bacterium | reverse complement strand
GACTGTTCTGCATCAACTCTGCTTTGCCTGAAGATCTCAATGTGACAGTGATAGCATCGTAATACTTGTAATGTCCGTCATTGTCAATCTGTTTGAGCCTGTAGGAAAAACTCGTTCCTCCTGTTGGAAGGTCTGTGAAAGAATAATACTTCGGTGAGTTGCTATTCCCCGCACCAGCAACAAAGCCAATCTTCTCCCAATTACTGACTTCTGATCTCTGACCTCCGACTTCCCGCCCTTGGCGAGGCTCGCCTTCGGCGGCTGATCTCTGAACTTCAAATCCGTAATTCTGCACCTCCGTCGCTGTCTGCCATTTCAGGTTTACATTGCTTCCGTTAACAACAGCAGTGAAGGAAGTGAGTTCGACAGGCAGAGGTGTTCCACTAGGATTTTGCCAACTCAAGTAAGGATATCCATTGTTCACACCGCTATCCATAAACCATGTATTTGGATTCCAACCGGCACCTGTAAATGTTGATTGGGTTTGCATTTCCGCAGTTATTTTGCCCGTACCCGCTGCACTGCTTGATTGGACTGATGTTTGAGTATCCCAGAAACAATTAGTTACAGTTGCGCCATTATAACCTACTAATCCACCAACGTTACCTGATCCTGTTACTAAACCAGTGGAGTAGCAATAACTAACATTCCCTCCTGAACCATTATAACCGATAAGCCCGCCGGAGTAGCTGGAACCATTCACTGAGCCGGTAGCAAAACAGTTAGTGATAGTTGCAGAATTATTAGAAGCAAATCCGCCGGTATAACCACCAGAATTAGCTACTGAACATGTTGTATAACTGTTGGTAATAGTTCCCTGATTCTGACCCACAAAACCACCGATACCAAAAGGAACCTGACCATATCCAATAGACCCGGTTGAAAAACAGTTAGAAACTGACCCTAGGTTCACTCCAACAATTGATCCAACTTTACTATTGCCAGTAATATTTACATTTAAAAGACATACTTTTTGAATTGTGCCGGCTGAACCAATGTAGCCAAACATTCCAATATTACTACCGAACCCACTATTTATAAATAACCCACTAATTGAATAATACTGACCATCGTAACTTCCTGTAAATTGAGTTGTAGAATTTCCTATTGGTGAAAATCCTGTATTTGAAGCCCAGGTGCTGCTTGAAGATGCGTCAATAGCAGCAGTTTGTTTATAAACTTTGGACCACTCTGTTGAATTTTGAGTAATCCAATAAAGATTATTCAATGTTGCTATTAAGTATGGACTACCTGCCGTGCCTGTTCCGGATGGCGCGGTGGCTGTCTGTGCAAATAAATTATTTGACAGCAAAAAAATTACGACGAGTAAAAGTTTTTTAAGCATAACTTTATTCCTTACATTTTTGAAAATAGTTTTATTTACAGAAGAGATGACCCCGACAAGTCGGGGTCATCTCTCTGCAAAAAATCATTTCAGCAAATTCATCTTCTTCGTCTCTGAAAAACTTCCTGTCCGGCTTCCGCCGAGATTTTCAACCGTCAACCTGTACAGATAAACTCCGCTCGCTGCATCTCTTCCGTAGCTGTCTCTCCCGTTCCAGTAGACGATGTGATAGCCCGCTTCTGTCTGGTTGTTAATTAGAGTTGTTACCTCTCTGCCAAGCATATCATATATCTTTATCGTTACATCTGAACTATTCGGTATGAAGAACTTTATTGCAGTTGTCGGATTGAACGGGTTGGGACTGTTCTGCATCAACTCTGCTTTGCCTGAAGATCTCAATGTTACTGTGATTGCATCGTAATACTTGTAATGTCCGTCATTGTCAATCTGTTTGAGCCTGTAGGAAAAACTCGTTCCTCCTGTCGGCTGGTCTGTGAAAGAATAATACTTCGGTGAGTTGCTGTTACCCGCACCTTGTACGAAACCTATCTTCTCCCAATTACTGACTTCTGATCTCTGACCTCCGACTTCCCGCCCTTGGCGAGGCTCGCCTTCGGCGGCTGATCTCTGGACTTCAAATCCGTAATTCTGCACCTCTGTCGCCGTCTGCCATTTTAAGTTTACGCTGCTTCCGTAAACAGCAGCAGTGAAGGAAGTGAGTTCTACAGGCAGAGATGAAATTACTCGCAGGTAAGGATAACCACTATTGACACTACCACTAATTGACCAGGTATTTGTAAAATCCCAACCTGTATAAGTAGACTGTGTCTGCATTTCTGTAGTATTTTTGCCGGTAACACCAGTACCACCAGCACTGCTGGGTTGATTGGATGTCTGTGTATCCCAATAACTATTACTAACGGTGCCGGAATTAATAAAACCAATCAGACCACCAAGGTAACTAGTTCCACTAACTAACCCTGTAGAATAACAATAGTTTACAGTTGATCCATTAAAGATTTGGCCAATTAATCCGCCTACTATTGATTGACCCGTGACAGAGGCAGTAGAATAACAATTGCTAACAAATGAAGAGCTACTATTTCCAAGTTCACCAATTAGTCCTCCAGATCGGACATATCCCGATACAGTAGCAGCGACAGTTCCGGAAGTGAAACAATTATATACTGAATCTCCGCCATTTGAAACGCCTATAAGCCCACCGACAGAATACTGCCCTGTAATATTTACATTAGTGACACCTAAATTTTTAATTACAGCCGTATAGATGTATCCAAAAACAGCTTGACTGCTTGTAGTAGATCTATTTATTTTTACACCAGTAATTACATAACCATTACCGTCATAACTCCCTGTAAATCGAGTTGAAGAATTTCCTATCGGTGAAAATCCTGCACCTCCAGCCCAGGTGCTGCTTGAAGATGCATTAATATCAGCAGTCTGTTTATAAACTTTGGACCACTCTGGTGAATTTTGTGTAACCCAGTAAAGGTTATCTAATGTTGCTATTAAGTATGGATCACCTGCCGTGCCTGTTCCGGATGGTGCTGTGGCTGTCTGTGCAAATAAATTATTTGACAGCAAAAAAATTACGACGAGTAAAAGTTTTTTAAGCATAACCCTCTCCTTAAGATTTTAGAAAATAGTTTTGTTGATCGCTTGAATCAGAAATAAATTTCTGTCTTAGGCTGGCGCAAAAATAATGCGTAAAAAAAATTTGTAAAGAGTAAAGTGGATAAGATTTATAAATCTTATCCGGAAAAACGAAGGGACACGATAAGATTTATAAATCTTATCACTGTAAGAACATTTCGGAGTTTTAAGTCTTGTATTGCAGGCTCTGCAGTTGATCGCTGTGCGATGTGACTGAACTATATTCCGCACTTTCAGTGCTTGAGTATAAACAGTTTTTCATCGGCTGGGCTTTGCCCTGCGTCTACTTGCAGAACCTGAACTTTAAAAATATTATTTTAAGCCTGTATGAAAATCTGTTTATTAATATTGCTGCTAAGTTCCGTACCGCTTTTCCCCCAGCAGGCTAACGTTGACAGCCTCTTAAACCAATTAAGCATCTCTGACGCCAGCGAACGGGAAAAAATAGAACTTGCAGTAACAGCCATTCTCTACAACACTGAGCTTGATGAGGGAAAGAAGATCAGCGACTACCTGATAAAAGTTTTGCGGAATTCAAAATTTCAGAAGCTGTATGTTATGGTTCTTGTCCATTCCTGGAGGTTTCATTCTTTCGATGGAAAAATAAAGCTGCTTAACGAGGCGTACACTGCAGCAAAGAAATTAAAAGATTATAAGTTGGTCAGCACTGTAGAAATATTCAAAGCAATTGCTTTCAGGGATAATTCTATGACCGACTCTGCAATGACTTATGCTTTAAGAGCCAGAGACACCCAGAAAAAAACCGGCAAGCAGGGAGATTCCGATGAAGTCATCAATCTGATTGCCGACCTTTATTATTATGCCGGGCAGTATGATAAAGCCGAAGCTTTGTACAGACAATTGATGAGCGAGGAGAGTGTCAAAGGATCCTGGAGATACAATACCTTGCAGGATGATCTCGGGCTTATCAGGATAAAACAAAAAAGATATCCCGAGGCTGAACGATACTTTAAAAAGACTCTCGACACTTTGACTTCGAAAAAAATGCAGCATCCTGATTCGACTGCTCTTCCCTATCAGTACCGGATGCTGCTGCAAATATCTTTCCTTCAGAAACATTATGAAGATGCCGAAAAATATTATTACACCGGGAAATTGTTGACCGAAAGGTTTGAACTGCAGGAGTACCTGCCGGCTTTTTATGCTTACAAAGGCGGGTTGTGCCTTGCAAAAGGAGAACGTGATTCCGCCCTGGTATTTTACAGGAAAGCGCTTGAGCTTCATCGCAGCACACCAAATTTCGATGATGCAGTAAACATCTACGACGGACTTTCAAAAACTTATACTGCGAAGAATGACCCTGTAAATGCGAACCACTACCTGAAATTATTAAACCATGCACAAGCCGCTTCCGATTCTGTTTTCTACCGCGCAAGGTATATGACAACTTTTGCCGAGTATAATTACAATAACTACCTCTCACAAATAGCTTCTTATAAAGAGAGGCAGACATTCCTGGTTATATTTATCCTGGTTATGATAGTGTCGTTAGTTACCATTGCTTATTTCCTCATCAGGCTGGGCAGAGCTAACCGTAAACTTATAGCAAAAAATATCGAGCTGGCAAAGAGCGGGGAAAATATTGCAGCGCCGCCGGAGGCTGTCAGAATTGATCGTCCGTCGACCTCGGCAGGCCCGTCGGTCTCGGCAGACCGCCGAGGTCTGACGGATCGCCGAGACCTGACGGGCTATGCAAAAAGCAATGAATCAGAATTGCTGCAGCAAGAGCCGGCTGCTGTAACTGCTTCGGAAGATGAAAACAAAAAAGAAAGTAAAAAGCTGGATGAAGATTTTATCAGGGATCTGATCTACAGGCTTGATAAGTTAATGCAGGACGAGAAAATTTATCTCCGCCCGGAAATATCTATGGACCACCTGTCTGATCTTTTGAAAACAAACAGGACATATTTATCACGGGCAATCAACAGCGCTTATAATATTAATTTTGCAACATACATAAATGATCTCAGGATTAAAGAAGCAGTCAGGATAATAAGCGGCGGCGAGCATAAAAATTTTAGCATCGAAGGCATAGCACAGAAAGCAGGGTTCAATAACAGGGTTTCATTCACAACGGCTTTCTACAAACATACGGGAGTTTCACCTTCATACTTCATAAAGCATGCTGAAGAAAGCGTTAAAAGTGAAAAGCAATAACAAGAAAGTCTATTTGTCTCTTCGGGATGCCGGAACAAGGGAATAAGCAAAGCATTGCTGAAAGAAGCTGAGGATTAGGCTGCCGGGAAAGGCAATAAAATTTTAAGAGTCAGAAGCAGAACTTCAAGGAAAGATGATCACCGTTTTTATCCAAGAGAAGGTTACGAGATAAAAAAAGAACAGGCGGTATTTGAAAAAAATAATATGACACACTATGCTATCTCTGCTCTTCGGAGTATTGAAATAAATTTGCAATTTCATTACCAAATATTGCAGCATTCTACTGGTTTTACAACAGAATCATTAATTCCCTTTAATTTCAACTATATTTTCACCACTCTTAAGCAGATCAAAAGCCTTAAGCATGTTTACTGTAAAGATTTCTTTTAACCGTTTGTTTGAAGTGTTGCCGCAGGTAAGCCAAATTATTTTAGGTGGTGGACCAAACTTTCGCTGAAGGATACAGAAATCAATATCTTTCGTAATAACGATTGCATTAGCTTTCTTGGCTTCATTAAATATTTTCATATCAGCAGCATCCTTCAATCCAACTTCTCTCACTGCTTTACAAGAGACATTATAATTCTTGTTTATCCAGTCAGCAATCATAGGGGACAACTGAGCATCAAGCCACACTTTCATGCTGCAATAACCGGATGATCCAGTGTGCGGCTTGCATAAATAAGTGCAGCCTTTAAATCGTCTCCTTCAAGATCAGGCATTTCTTTAAGTATCTCATCTGAAGATAACCCTGAAGAATAAAGATCCAGAATATCAGAAACTCTTATACGCATTCCTCTTATACAAGGTCTACCACCACATTGCTCGGGATTGAAAGTTATTCTTTTTAATAGGTCATTCATAAATATTCCTGATAAATTTATAACTTAAAATAGCAAATCGGGATTTAACAAACTACATTTTATACCGGGGATATCTTGCGAATAAGGAATCCTTCAGCTTCTGTAAACCTAATATTTGTAGTTCTGACTAGTGCTATACAACTATAAAATTAGAGAGATACCAGGTATCCGGCAACTGCCGGATTAAGTTGATGTTTATACGTTTCCACTGGAATAATCTTTTTACAGCGGACTCGTGTATGATAAAAGAGATTTTTTGGGGAGGGGATAAAAATCTTTGCTAATGAACTATTTACCAGGATTTGTTGCAATGCTAAAGGCGAAAAAAATTATTGTTGACTTAAGTTCCACGCCTTCAGCCCTGCCTACTGTAGCAGGCTTGCCTCTTTAACGCTTACCGGTACTGATCATACTGCGAATAGTAAGGTCTTTTAACGTTACTATTCCCCCTTAGCTTATAGGCAATATATGAAACGCAAACGACGACAGCAAAAAGGAAACCGACTATTCCGACTGAAGCGAAAACGATCTGGTTCATATCCATTTTAAACGCCCTCCGTTTATTTTATATGATTAAGTTATTTAGAAAATAGTTTGTGGCTGAAAATAGTTTATATTTTAACCGGTGGTAACGTAATTGAATTACTAAAAGAATAATAACAAAATTCAACCAGAAGCATTTTTTTACTACGAGTGGCTTTAAATTATCTACAAAAGTCAGGCAGGATTAAAATTTCAAAATAACAGTCAGGATTGATCGTCCGTCGACCTCGGCAGGCCCGTCGGTCTCGGCAGACCGCCGAGGTCTGACGGATCGCCGAGACCTGACGGGCTTTGCAAAAAGTACTTTGAGTGTCTTTGAGTCTTTGTGGCTTTTGGATCACCCTCAAAATATAAAACAACAACTTCGTAGAAGTTGAATATTTGTAGTAGTCATTAAGACCTTAACAACCGAACACCGGAGGTGTTCAATAAAAGAATTTAGATATATTTGACAACTTATAATTTTAGGAATGAAAATTTATTCACTGGAAATAATCTGAAAGATAAGTTATGAAAATATAGTGAGGGAGAAGCGTTCTGAAACTTATAATTAAAATCGTGTTGACTTAAGTTCCACTTTTAAAGCAAATAATTTTAGTAATGCCGTCTGACATTACCTCCGCGTACTTTATAACCCAGGTACGATAATCCTACGATCACAAACAAGAAGATGCCGACGATGCCGGCAGATGTGAGCACGATTTCATTCATTCCCATTTTAAACGCCCTCCGTTTATTGGATGAATATTGTTTAGAAAATAGTTAAGATCAAAAATATCTTATCAATGAACCGGCTGCAACGTAGCTCAAATTATTGAGGAAGGGTATAAAAATTCAACTAACAGTATTTTTTATAAGCCGAATGGTGTTTAATATCTGCTAAGGGACAACAGTATAAAGGTACAAAGGAATAGAGCAGGCAGCTTCTCTGAGTTTCTGCGTAAAGTGAATTAATGATATATTTCATTCAAGTATTAAAGAAATATCTGCAAGTCAAAAAACATTTATGGGCAACACAAAAATTTCACGGAAGGACGGCAGCCCCGCTGCAAATATTTTCAGCAGGTTTAAAAGACCTTATGACATCCAGGTATATTTAAATAAGATAAAATATAACCCTGACTATGTTACAAAATCTCCTGTGCAGGTTGCAAAAGCGAAAACAGCAAATTGTTTTGAAGGAGCTTTATTTGCTGCTGCAGCTTTGCAAGCACTTGGACACAAACCTTTGATCGTTGATCTTACCGCCGATAATGATGATGACCACGTAATAGCAATCTTTAAACAAAACAACCGCTATGGTGCAATTGCAAAATCAAATACAACAACGCTGAAATTTCGCGAGCCGGTTTACAACTCGCTCAAAGAGCTTGTGATGTCATACTTTGATTTCTACATAAATACTCTTGGCGAGAAAACTTTAAGAAGCTATTCAAACCCAGTTAACTTATCGCGGTTCGATAAATTTAACTGGATAACTACCGGCGAAGACCTGGAATTTATAGGTGATTATCTTTACACAATAAAACATCACAAGCTGCTGAAAAGAAACCAGGTCAGAACGTTGAGCCGCGCTGATAGAGAACTTATAAAAATCTGTTTCAGCAGCTCGTTAAAAAAAGGGTTATTTAAGCCAACAAGAAGGAAAGGATTAAGATTAAGTGAAAAACAAAGTTAATACTTCTCTTACAAAAATATTTATGAAGATCTTTTCAGCCTCAGTATTTTTTCCCTTAAACTGTTGATGATCTGATTAACTATCCGGTCGGGAACACCGTCTGTGTGTTTTGATTTCAGTCTCATATCGCAAAGCTCATTAACATAATCCACAACTACGAATTTATTTTCGCTGGTTAAAACTATTTCTGTTGAAAAAAAATCGAGTTGGGTAATTTCTGCAATTGTTTTTGTTACAGAGAATAATTTTTTCAGATTGAAAATCTTTATTTCATCTTCTGTCATTTCGGAGTACAAATGAGTTTGGTCGTCCCACCATGAAAGAACAGTTTTTCCGAAAGCCCGGAAACACCTGAACCAGCTTCTTTTTCCATCTAATATAGTAGGATATATTTTTTGCTGGATGAGATATTTATCATTGTAGTTTGACATTCTTTCTTCGAAAACTTCTTTTAACGTTTCGGCACCGGTAACAACACCAATTCCCCCGCCGGTTGTGTTGCACGGCTTGATGATAAAAGGTCTGCCGAGTATCGCCAGGTCATCAAGTGAAATATAGATTTCTTCCTTTTCACTGTGCGGTGGAATTATAATAGAGTATGGAACATTCAGCCCGGCGGTTATAAATTCAAGGTGCATGCTGGCTTTATCTGCCGCATGGCTTACGTTCTTGTAAGGATTAAAGATCGTAGTTTTTTTTCTCGATAAGATATTTGCCAGCGGTACAAAATCTTCCTCGACGTCGGATGCCCGGTCAAGGTAAAAATTAAAGTAAAGTTTTTTCTCCTCAATCTTTTTAGTTACTTCAAAAATATTATGATAGCTGATTCTGAAAGTTGAGATACCCGAATCCTGAAGCATCTGTTCAGTAAGATTTATGAAATCTTCATCATATTCCCACACGTAAGCTAATGCAAGATCAAATATTTCCATATAGTATAATAATTCATACTAAAAATATGTTTTACTGATTTTGTTATCAACTTTGGCAGGCGGCAAAATTTTATGACGAAGAGACTATTCCTCTATTCCCTTATACCATAAATTTATCCCCGGTGAATTTTTGCGGTTAAATTGTTGTTATCTTTGTTTAGTGATATATTTGCTGAAACCAACTGAGATTTTATGTTTAAATATTTTGCTTTAGTATGCTTCTGTTTAGCATTAACTGGTTGTTCAACGCAGCAGGAAACAGCAAAAGCCGGGAATGAAAACAGAGGAATTACATTTACGAGATCTAATCAGGAAGCAGTTTCCGATACCAGCTTTAGTGATGAGGCGATGGATCATTTCATAAACGGTGCAATCTACGAAGCAAAAGGTGATTATGCTTCAGCAATACTTGAATTTCAGGATGCTTTAAGATTGCAGCCAAAAGCCGGTATCTACTACTCAATAGCGAAAAATTATTATTTCCTGAATAAGTATCCGAACGCACTGCAGAATTGTAAAAAAGCTGTTTCGCTTGAACCGGGTCAGATAGAATACCGGGATCTTCTTGCCGATATTTTCACAGCCGCAAGCCAATTCGATTCTGCCGCTGTTGTTCTCGAAGAAATTATTAAACAGGATTCGAACAGGGTGCAGTCTTATTACAAGCTTGCGCGCATTTATGAAAACTCAAAGCCCCTCGAGGCTATTAAAATTTACAACAAGCTGACTGACATTATTGGCCCTGACTGGAACGTGCTGATACGCGTTGCTGAACTGTACGAAAAACTTGGGCAGACTGACAAAGCGGCTCAGGCTTTAAAAAAATTACTATCAATTGACCCAAGTAATTCCGGCGTTCAGAAATTACTTATCGAGCTTTATCAGAAGGCAAAACAATACGATGAAGCATTTAAGGTAGTGAACGATATACTCCAGTTTACCCCCGATGACCCCGAAGCAAGACAGTTGAAAGCTCAGTTATATCTAGATCAGAATGATTACAAATCTGCTGCAAAAGAATTTTCATATATTCTTGAGATGCCTGGTGTTCCGCTTGACAGCAAAATAAAAGTCGGTGCTTTATACTTTATGCAGTCGTTAAAAGACAGCACACTCTTTCCTGTTACAGAAAAAATATTTAAAACTATAGACAAAGATACAACTGACTGGCAGGTTAAAATGTATCTTGGCGCCGTTGCAATTTCACAGAGGAAAGATTCTTCAGCAGTAAAATATTTTAAAGAAGTAACAAAATTAGCAAGCTGGAATCCTGAAGGCTGGATCAGACTCGGCGGACTTTATTTTGATAATCATAAATATGCTGAAGCCGAAAAAATAATTCAGGAAGCATTGCCTTCTTTCCCGGATAATTTTGCGCTTAACCTGCTGATGGGGCTTTCTTTAGCTCAGCAAAATAAAAACACGGAAGCATTAACATACCTTAAGAAATCTGTTACACTAAATCCAAACGACATTAATGCTTTATCGGGATATGCCTATACTCTAAGCCAGCTAAACAAAAACGATGAGGCTATTATATACCTGAAACGTGCATTAATATTATCTCCAAACGATGTGAACCTGCTCGGCACTCTCGGATTAATATATAATAATATTCACGAGGATGCAGCAAGCGACAGTATCTACCAGAAAGCTCTTGAGGTTGATTCTTTAAATGCTGTTGTGAATAATAACTATGCTTATTCTCTTTCGGAAAGAGGAATAAGATTAGACGATGCGATGAGAATGATAAAGATAGCTGTGGCTGCCGATTCTGCGAACTCATCCTATCTCGATACTATGGGCTGGGTTTATTTTAAATTAAATCAGTTTGAAACTGCAAAAAAATATATTGAGAAAGCAATTCATTACGGTGGTGAGGATGCTACTATGCTTGAGCACCTCGGCGATATTGAATTTAAGATGGGAAATAAAAAGCTCGCTAAGGAACTCTGGCAGAAAGCATTGAAGCTTAATATTTCAAATACAGAATTAAAAGCGAAAATAGAAAAGGGTGCGATTTGAAAAAATACATTTTGGGAATTTTATTTCTACTCATTTCATTTCTTAGCGGATGTGTCCCTTCCAAGCCAACAGAGGAAGTTGAAGTTCTGCCTTCTGAAAGGTTAATCAGCAAGCTCGAAGCAAACAGAAGGAAGATCTCAAATTTTGAAGGCAGCGGGACAATAACTGTCAGGTCAAGGGAAATGAATACGAGCGCAACTTTTAAAGTTACATTGATCAAGCCAGATTCAATTTCTTTAACGATAATGGGCCCGTTCGGAATTGAGCTGTCACAGATACTTGTTACCAAAGACAAATTTTTATTCTACGATGTTCTGCAGAACACAGCTTACGAAGGTGAAACTAATGATGACATACTGAAAAATATTTTTAAAATAGATCTCCCTTTCAGTGATCTGATGGACGCTTTTATCGGCTCTGTAAACCTGACAAAACATCTTTACAAACCACCGGCAAAATATTCTATCGATGGTAATCAGTATGTGCTGACCTATGTTGATTCTCTTTCTGGTGAGATAACTAATTACAAAGTTGATATCAGAGAATTAGGAATAACTGATTATCAACTGGAAAACAGGAACGGTGCAGTGATGCTCAGCGGTAAATACTCACGGTTCAATAATATTGAAAATGTTGCTGTGCCTTACAGCATCCGCATACAGAACAACAGAGAAGATCAGCTTGTTATGATTGAGTACCGGCAAGCGTCAGCAAATGTTAAAGACGCTAATATTGGTTTCAGATTACCGGGAGATGCAACAGTAATCAGATGGTGAACAAAAAGACTAATTACTTATTGAACTTACGCAGATAGAGAGATGACATCTTTTGATTCTCAAAAATATGTCGAGAAAAACAGCATTACTTCCCCAAAAAATAAATATCTGTTTTTATACAAAAGATGTCATCTCTTGCTTCATTATTGTTTGCATAACTTAATTTACTTAGTAATAATTCTGATTCTTTTTTCGGATCCATTTTCTTTCAGCCAGCAGAATAAAATTAAAGAGAAAAAAAACGAGCTGACTGAGATAAGAAACCAGATTTCAAATTTAGAAGGACAGATAAAGCAAAAATCCCGCAAAGAAAAAGAAACATACTCAACGCTCACAAATTATAATCATCAGAATTTTCTTCTCAACAAGCTGATAAATAAGCTCCACAATGAAGAGCAGAAAAAACAGAAAGAAATAGAAAAAAGTCAGCAGGAAATAACCGGGCTTGAAAAACAAATAAAGGCTCTAAAGAAAAATTATTCCAAATATGTAGTCTCTGTTTATAAATACGGTACGCCTGATAAATGGGAAATACTTTTTAATTCCGATTCGTTTGAACAGGCGGTGTTGAGATACAAATACCTTCAGAAATTTACTGCAAGGAGGAAGAAAGACCTTGAGCAGCTAAGGAAAAGTATAGCCAGCCTGACAGTTGTTAAGGCTAAGCTGCAAAAAGAAAAAACTGAAAAAGCAGAACTTGCAAAACAAAAAGAAGCTGAAGAGAAAGAGCTGGTTGTAAAAATGCACGAAAGCAAAATGCTGCTTCTTGCATTACGCCACGATAAGAACGAACTGCGTAAAGAAATTAATTCTAAAAAAAATGCTGAGCAAAGAATCAGGGATCTCATCGCAAGGCTGATAGAAGAAGAAAAACGAAGAAGAGAAGAAGCCGAAAGACTTGCAAAATTAAATGCGAAGAAAAAAATAAAATCCGAAACGAACGAAACAGGCGGCTCATATAATATTGATCTTTCAACCGAAGACTTTGCTTCTTTTGCCGCACTGAAAGGAAGGCTGAACTGGCCCGTGAGCAGGGCAAAAATAATCAGGCAGTTCGGCGAAAATAAAAATGAGAAACTCAACACCGTGACATTAAATTACGGCGTCGATATGAAGGTAACAGGTGATCAGAATGTAAAGGCTGTTGCCGAAGGTGTTGTCTCTGCGATTGACTGGATACCCGGATATGGAAGCGTAATTATTATTACTCACAGAGGTGACTTCAGAACTGTTTACAGCCATCTTGGAGAGATATTTGTTAACGAAGGAGACAAGGTGAAAGCAGGAAGCCTTATCGGTAAAGTGGGTGAGAGTCTTGAGGGAAATATTTTACATTTTGAAATCTGGAATTCACGCGACCACCAGGATCCTAAAGTGTGGCTCGCAAGGAAATAAATTATAACTGCGGAAAGTTTATTATCATTTATGCCATGCAAAATTGAAATCTATGAGGAGAAATCAAATTTTATTACTGTCCGTTTTAATATTCCTGATAATAACCCTCTTAGCTTATATGTATCTCTTCAATATTTATGAGACGGAAATTTCAGTTACCCCGAAAGAATTATTTGCAGACAATCATTCAATCGTTGTTATCCGGGTTATTCCGTTAAATTCGTTTGGCAAAAGAATCCCATTCAGGAAAGTACCGGCTGAATTCGAAATCATAGAAGGTAAAGACCAGGTCACAGTTGAAAAGTTAAACCGGGATGAAGGAATCCTGGTCTTAAAAGCGGGGGCTAAAACCGGGGAAGTAAGCATCATCGTTAAATCAGAAAAATCGCTTCTGCCTTCGTATGTCCTGATTCAGGTAAAACCAAATTACGCGTGTGCACAATTATTTTAAATAAAATTAGATATTTAATTTTTAATTAGTATTTTTTATGTGTCAATCACAAAAATTCTGATCTCCAACAAAATAGCGGAGTAATATGAAAAAGTTTTTTATAATAATAATTAGTTTTGTGTTGACTTTAGCCTCAGCTTATTCGCAAGGCTCAGCGGGCCAGGATGCCAAATTTGAATACCGCTCTCTTATCGACATGCCAACAGCCGGAATCCTTGAGAAAGGTTACGTCGGCGAAACAACGGACGTACTTCCTAACGGAGTTGTTATAGCAAAGCTTGAAGTCGGTGTTTTTACAAATGTCAGCTTCGGAATTTCATACGGAGGCTCGAATATTATCGGAAGCGGTTCACCCGGATGGTATAAGTTACCCGGAGTAAATTTCAGAGTAAGGCTTATTAATGAATCAGAAACATTTCCTGCGATAACACTCGGCTTTGACTCACAAGGCAAGGGCGAATACTACGATACATTGAACAGGTACGCAATTAAGTCACCGGGATTTTTTGCAGCCGCAAGTAAAAATTTTGGATTCCTCGGTTATATGAGTTTACATGGCACGCTGAATTATTCACTCGAATCAAAAGACGGTGATGACTTTGTGAATTTGTATGTTGGTGTTGAAAAAACAATCGGACCAAATGTATCGCTGATAAGTGAATATAACTTTGCCTGGAATGATAACAATCCCGCAGGAAAATTTGGCAATGGCAACGGCTATTTGAATGTCGGAATAAGATGGGCAATGGGATCGGGATTTACTTTAGGATTTGATCTCAGGGATCTTCTTAACAATAAAAAGCTTAACCCCAGCACTGCTGACAGAGCTTTGCGAATGGAATATATAAAAACTATTTTTTAATCTACTCCAGTGCGTCTGCAACTAAATGACTGCACGTAATCATTACAATTCAACTTGCTGCAGCTCGTCAGAGTCCGTTTGACTCTATCGGAGTCTAACGACCGACACTGCGCCTTTCCTTTGTACAAAGAATTAGTTGGAAGGGCTCTAGCAGCTTTTGCTGTCCGATTGATCATAAGCTTATTAAATCAATCTTCAACGGACCAGCGCGTGATTTATACCGTGAGTAAATGATGTCACTCATTAGAGTTAACCAAACAAACTTGCAATATTTCTTTTGTGTCTAAGCTATATAAAAATCTATGTAGTTTTTATTGTACAAAAAAGTTCAATATTATGTACAAGACAAATATATAAACAGATAAATAGTGAATAATTTCAACCTTTAATAAGGCTCGATTTTTGCGTATATAGACTTCAGAATTTGGTGGAGGTGTGAAATGAAAAATTTAAAATTATATTCGGTTTTGTTATTCCTTGTGCTTTCTTTCTTACTTGCCGGCTGTTACACGCAGGTTGCACTAAATGATAACAACCGCAACGACAACAACACTGCTTATGATAACAACGGACAGAATTACCAGTCAGAATCAGATTCCGGATATACAAACAACGACCAATATTATTATGATAATCAAAACCAGCCATATTACAATATCTATTTAGGTTTTGGAAACCCTATCTACAGAAGTTATTGGGGTTGGTACAGACCCGGAATAAATTTCGGTTTTAGCTACGGCTATTATAACCAATACTGGTATGATCCTTTCTATTACTCGACCTGGTGCAGCCCTTATCTCTTTTCGTATTATAATTATCCTTACGCAGGATATTATAATTATTTCGATTACTACAGCCCATATAATTATTATCCTTATTATTATTACTCTGGCAGTCTGTATTCAAACAGATATGGAAACTCAGGCGGCTATAAAACCAGGAACAATTTTGGCGGGAGAGGTTCTGATGGTTCGAGAGCGGGTATTCAGACAGGTTACGGCAATTTTAATAAGACAACAATAACCAGCGGCACTGGCAGGGTATATAACACACAAGGAAGCTCAAGAGGAAGTACTTATAATAACGGAAACAGAACCAGATCAGGCGAAAATGTTTACGGAAGAGGCGAGAAC
>JAKAGZ010000062.1 GCA_021815365.1 Bacteroidota bacterium | reverse complement strand
AATAAATAACCGGGTAAACAGCCAGCTCCATCAATACAGAAGTGACAACACCGCCGAGCATAGGCGCTGCGATTCTTTTCATTACATCAGCGCCGGCGCCGGTGCTCCACATGATCGGGATTAAACCTGCAACGATTACAGAAGCCGTCATAATTTTTGGTCTTACTCTTTTTACAGCGCCATGATGAATTGAATCAACAAGGTCTTTTATGCCGCGCATCATTCCTTTATCCTGCCATTCTTTGTAAGCGACATCGAGGTAAAGAAGCATAACGACCCCCGTTTCTGCATCAAGTCCGGCAAGAGCAATAATTCCGACCCACACTGCAATGCTTAAATTGTAACCGAGCAGATACAGCAGCCAGAATGTACCGACAAGCGAGAATGGAACAGCCAAAAATATTATCGCAACTTTCTTCAGTGATTTGGTATTCAGGTAAATTATTAAAAATATGATGAACAGAGTCATTGGGATAACGAGCATCAGCTTCTTCTCAGCGCGCATCATATATTCGAACTCTCCGCTCCAGACGAGACTGTAACCGGTGGGTATTTTTATTTTTTGTGCTACAGTTTTTTGCGCAATTTTTACATAAGAGCCAATGTCTGAAGTTTTCAGGTCAACATAAACCCACACATTTGGTCTTGTTCCTTCAGTTTTAATAACCATCGGTCCTTTGTGCACGATAAAATCTGCAAGCTGTCCCATAGGAACCTGTGCACCGACAGGGGTCGGAACAAGAACTCTTTTTAGTGCATCAATATTATCCCTTTCTTCTCTTCCATACCTTAAGTTGACCGGGTAGCGTTCCAAACCTTCTACTGTTGTGGTAACATTCATTCCGCCCATTGCAGATTGAATTACATCTTCGACATCCTGTATGGTCAATCCATACCTTGCAGCTTCCTGTCTGTTGATTTTTATATCAACGTAATTTCCGCCGACGGATCTTTCTGCATAAGCGCTTAACGTATTTGGGACTGTTCTCATAACAGCTTCAACCTCTTTACCTATTGTTTGCAAGGTATCCAGGTTTGGTCCTGATATTTTTATTCCAATCGGAGTTTTAATACCAGTACTAAGCATATCGGTTCTTGTTTTAATTGGCATTGTCCAGGCATTTGTTACTCCGGGGAAATGTATTGCCTGATTCATCTCATCGATAAGCTTCTTTGTTGTCATTCCTTTCCGCCACTCGCTTTCAGGTTTAAGCATTATGGTCGTTTCAACCATGTCTAATCCTGCAGGGTCAGTTGCGGTTTCGGCTCTTCCTATTTTTCCCAGCACGTGATGAACTTCAGGGAATGATGCAATTATTTTATCTGTCTGCTGGAGGATTTCTCTGGCTTTCGTAATAGACATTCCGGGCAGAGTAGTTGGCATATAAAGCAAATCGCCTTCGTAGAGCGGCGGCATAAATTCACTTCCGATCTTTGTGAACGGTATGTAAGTTATTCCCAGCAGGATCAGAGTGGTAATTATGACGTACTTCCAGTGTTTGATCACAAAGTTTACAACAGGGTGATAAATCCTGATCAAGAATTTATTTATCGGGTTTTTTTCTTCTGGTTTTATTTTACCGCGTATCCAGTAACCCATTAATACCGGCACAAGAGTAATGGATAATATTGCTGCTGCAGCCATCGAATATGTTTTTGTAAATGCAAGGGGCTTGAATAATTTTCCTTCCTGCGCTTCAAGAGTAAATATCGGAATGAAAGAAACAGTAATTACCAGCAGCGAATAAAACAGCGAGGGACCAACTTCCTTTGCAGCCTCAATGATTAATTGCCAACGTTCTCTTCTTTGTTCCGGTGGTTTGAGCATATCGTGTTCGATATGCTTGTGTGCATTTTCTATCATTATTATTGCAGCATCAACCATAGCGCCGATCGCAATTGCAATTCCGCCAAGGGACATAATGTTTGCGTTTATTCCCTGAGCTTTCATTATAATGAAAGACATTAAAATTGCTGTAGGAAGAGTAAAGATTGCTACAAAGGCGCTTCGGGCATGCATTAAAAATAAAATACAAACAAGTGCAACAATTATAATTTCTTCGATCAGCTTTTCTTTTAAAGTATCAATTGCTCTTTCGATCAAACCTGAGCGATCATAGGCAGGAGTAATTTTTACGTCCGGCGGAAGTCCTTTCTTGATTTCTTCAAGTTTCTTTTTAACTCCATCAATTACTGAAAGAGCATTTTCGCCATAGCGCATTACTATAATTCCACCTACAGTTTCACCCTTACCGTTTGATTCTGCAAGTCCCCTGCGCATTTCCGGTCCATAAGTAACATTGCCGATATCCTTTATATAAACAGGCGTGTTCGTTCTTTTGTCAACCATTACAGGAATATTTTCCACATCCTGAAGCGATTTAATATAACCTAATCCCCTTATCATAAATTCCGATTCTCCCATTTCGATAACCTCGCCTCCGGCATCGTTATTCGATCTCTTCAGCGCCATCTCCACATCATTTAACGGGATGTTGTACGATAATAATTTTGCAGGATCAACAGTAACCTGGTATTGTTTTACAAATCCACCGAGGCTTGCAACTTCTGCAACGCCGGGAACAGTGCTGAGCTGATATTTTAAGTACCAATCCTGGTAGGTACGCAGCTCTGCCAAAGAACGCTTGGGTGAAGACAAAGTATATTCATATACCCAGCCGACGCCGGTTGCATCGGGACCCAACGTTGGGACAACATTAGGAGGTAATCTTTTTGCTGCGTAGTTTAAATATTCCAGCACCCTGCTGCGCGCCCAGTAAATATCTGTGCCGTCTTCGAAAATTACATAAACAAGGGAGTAACCAAAGAAGGAATATCCTCTTACCACTTTAGAGTGCGGCAGTGCTATCAGTGCTGTTGTAAGCGGGTAAGTCACCTGGTCTTCAACTATAGGCGGAGACTGACCGTTGTATTTTGTGTAGACGATTACCTGTACATCGCTTAAGTCCGGTATTGCATCTATAGGAATATTATATAAAGAATATATTCCCCAGCCCATCAGGAATACTACTGCAAGTATTACAAGAAATCTGTTGCGTACTGAATATTCAATTATTTTTTCTAACATTTAAAACTCCTAGATAAATTTTATTTTATCCTTTGTGCGACTTTGTGTAACCGTTCTTTGTTACACAGAGTACCACAAAGATTTTCACAAAGTACCACAGAGAAACTTTTCCAATTTATTTAATCTTATAACCATGCTTTACCAAATTCTCTTCAGCCTGTTTAATGGTTACCTTTTGCAGCTTCATCCCGCACTTAGGGTCAGTGCCGGGTTTGTCTGAGAGGACATTAAAATCCATCGGGCATTGGTAAACCTTTCCGTCTTTATTATCATCAATTGAGTTAACATTAATCGTTCCTTTATATTCAAAAGGCGATGAATGATCCTCTTTCATCTGTTCATTCTTTCCCATATTCATGCTGTTGTTTTTTTCCTGCTTGCCAGAAGGCATGTTCATATTTTCCATTTCATCGCCCTTTGATGAAGACTTTTCGCCGGTCTTTTTATTATTTGTTCCTTTTGATGTGTTCTGATCAGACTGCGTTCCGGTCAGCTTCATAGCATTCAACGCCGCATTCAGGTTACTTTCAGAATCAATGAGGAATTGAGAAGAAGTAACTATGCTTTCTCCTTCGTGAATTCCATCAAGAACCTGAACATATCCTCCGTCTCCGCGGGCACCGAGCTTTACAGTTCTTGGTTCAAAATAACCGTTGCCTAAAGAAATTATTGCAACGTCCCTTGTTCCCGAATGAATTATTGCCTGGCTAGGTACAGCAACTGTTTTAAGAGTGAGAGGAGATTTAATAGTTGCATCTGCAAACATTCCTGGCTTAAATTCAAAATTACTGCTGTTGTGAATTTCAATCCTTACCTGTACTGTTTTTGCCTCTGTATCGAGGTAGGGATAAATGTATGTTATCCTTCCCTGGAATGTTTTTCCCGGTATATACGATAACTGCAGATCAGCTTTATCACCCAGCTTTATCCATGGGATTTCGTACTGATAAACCTGCGCCAGACCCCAGACAGTTGAGAGGTCTGCAATTTTATAAAGAGTCATTCCCGGCATTATATTCTGTCCGTTGATGACCATCTTGTCTGTAACGATTCCGTTTGCAGGTGAATAAATTGTCATAGTCTTCTGCGGGGTTCCTCTTTTTTCAAGATCACGAATTTCTTTTTGGGAAATATCCCAATACAATAATCTTCTCTTAGCGCTTTCAACAAGCTGCTCAGCTCCCTTTTGACTGATCAGCGAACCGTTCCTGGAAATTTCATCTCTGTACCGAAGTGCCTGCAGATATTCTTCCTGCGTGCTTACAAGATCGGGGCTGTATATTTCAAGAAGAGGCTGCCCCTTTTTTACAAGCTGACCTGTGTAATCAACAAAAAGTTTTTCAATGTAGCCCATAATTTTTGTTGAAATAGTGTACAGCTTCGTTTCATCATAAGTAATGTTGGCAGTAGTTCTTATGTTACGCGATAATTTTCTTACTTCAACTTTTTCTGTAGTTACACCGATATTCTGCTGTGTAGCCGGATCAATACGAATTTCATTTGAGCTGACATCATCTGCATAAACGGGAACCAGTTCCATACCGCAATCCGGTGCAATGCCTGGTTTATCAGAAGTGTACCACGGGTGCATAGGGTCCTTGTAGTAAGCAATTTTTCTTTGCCCGCCGGTATCGCTCTGGTCAGCGTAAACGGGAACATAATCCATTCCCATCTCATCCTTTTTCGGAACGGGAGAAGTTACAGTTGGATTCATCGGTGCCCTGTAGTAAAGAATCTTTTTCTCGCCTGATTTTCCGGTAGTTGATGTAGAATGATTTCCAAATATTAACCATCCAGCTACCAACCCGATAATCAAGGTTACAGCGCCTGTGATAATTATTTTTTTTCCTGATGACATTGATTTTTTTTCACTCAACATTTTAATTTCCTCTTATTTCTGTTTTAATCTTGTTAATCTTACAATCTTCCATTCTTGCAATCTTGCCTCGCAGGGACAATCTTTTATTTTATACTTTCCTTAATTTGATTTATTGACAGACCAACTGCCTGCTCAAGCAGCGCCTGGCTTTGCATGTAGTTCATTTCTGACATATAATAATCTAACTTAGACATCAGCACCATTTTATAAGCGTCTATGAACATTAAAAATTCTGTCTTACCCGTTTGATACGCGGCAAGTGTTGACTGCAAAGTTTGCTCTGCCTGCGGAATAACCGTGTTCTTATAAAGGTCAATCAGGTTTTTATTTGTTTGTATTTTTATCAGCGCATTCTGCACGTCACTCTTAACCATGTTCTTCATTGAATTTAATTGTTCCTCTGCCGTGTTTACATTTATTTCATTCTCCTGTACTTTGCCTGTAAATTTATCTTTAGACCAGAACGCAAGCGGAATATTCACTCCTACCATAGCCGACCAGAAATCATTGGAAGTGCCGGTCATATTTTTATACATCAGTTGAACCATAAAATCGGGATAGTATTCGAGCTTTGATGCTTTCAATTCCGATTTATTCATTTCGATATTGTAGTTCATTGCTTTAAGTTCGGGTCTGTTCCGAAAAGCTAAATCGGCAAGCCTGTCGTAAGTCCAGTCTGGGGGGATAGTTTCCTGTATATCTTTTATCTCAGGCAGAGGAGTATTTACAGGTCTGCTCAGAATTGTGTTGATCATTGTTATTATGTTCGTTTTATCTTTAAGAAGATTTATACCATCATTAACCAGTGTAGAAAGTTCAGTCTGTGCTCTCAGAACATCAGCCTGCTTCCCGGTTCCAACTTCATATTGCTTTAGAGTAATATTGTTGAGCTGTTTCAGAAGTGCCTGGTTTTCTTTGTTGATCTCAATTTTCTTTTCTACAAAATAAAGCTCGTAGTAAGAAGATTTTAAGTCATTGATTATTTTATTCCTCAGCGCATAATACTGCTCATTATACATCCTTGCATTGCTCGATGCAGCATCTCCCATATTGCCAAGCTTTCCGGGGAAGGGGAACATCTGTTGAACAAAATAATCTGTTTCCATTCCGTTTTTAATCGGGTTAGGAAAAGATTGAATTGGAGTCTGGTAAAATGAAATACCAACCTGCGGCGGATCCCAGGCAGTTACCTGGTCAACTTTTGTTTGCTGTGCAAGAGTCTGGCTGCGTGCAGCTTTTAACTGCGGATTATTTTGTAATGCTTCCTTAACAAGTTCATTCAGGCTGTTACCGCCGTTTTCAGTTTGTGAATAAACCGGAACAGAAAAAGGTAAAATGTATAATAATGCAAATAGTATTGATCTTTTAATTTTGAACATCAATGTTTCCTCACTTTTACTTTGTTTAAAAAATAACAAACACGATCATAGATTTCTCATGGATAGAAAAATCCTATGACTTTACGAAAGGAGGAAGAAGATTAAATTAAAAGGATAGAGTTGTCGAGATAAATATGGTTGTTTATTAATGACGGGGGAGAAGAATCACTGAAATGATTAGATAAACCTGCTCTCAGATTATAATCGGCAAATAGGTTCAAGAATATTGCCGGAACAACGAAGCTCAGTTTCGGATTATGTTTTTGAGAATCAGCCTGTAAAAAATTATCTGTCACAGGCTTATCTGCTATTCCGCTTTTGCAGCAGCTTCCTCTCTCAGAAGTAAAATAGCTGCTCTTGTCCTGATCCTGATTACAGGACTGATGTATTTTCTTCATCATTTCATTATGCGTCGGGCAGGTCTGGCTTTCATTATTATTTTCCATTTGACAGAAATGAATGCTGAGCGGCAGTCCCGTAGTGGAGATGAAGAATA
This sequence comes from Bacteroidota bacterium, assembly GCA_021815365.1. Classification (GTDB taxonomy): domain Bacteria; phylum Bacteroidota; class Ignavibacteria; order Ignavibacteriales; family Ignavibacteriaceae; genus JAKAGZ01. Next base: position 9,040 of record JAKAGZ010000062.1, on the reverse strand, counting down.
ACAGAAGCAGTGTTAATATGGAAACTTTTTTAATCATCAGCCATAAAATAATTATTAAATCATTAACTGCAAGCCAATAAAAGTGCCAAAAGATTAAATGTCTGTTTCAGCAAAAAAACAAACACCGTAAAAAATAAAACAACAACTTTTCTCATATCTGGTATTTAGTAAAGGTTTTATTTTTTAATGTGATAAATATATAAGGTAAAGTGAGCTGCTCCTTTATACTATAATAAAAAACATTTATATAATTTTAATATGGCTGTCCAAATTAAATTTAGGATAGCAAAAAAGTTGTTGCATCGTTTATTTAGGACTGATTTTTTCAAAGCCAGATTTAAATCCCTCTTCACGCAACTGTGGCTTAGTCCGGCTGCTAAATTAAAATCGTTCCGTTATAACCTGGACTATGGCAGGAAATTATTGGCGACAAATATATCACAATAATGTAATAAGGTTTGCTGTTATGCTTTGCTTCTGCTGCTAAGGTTTCGTTTAACAATAAGGTTAAGCCCTTATATCAAACCTGTTATGTTAAAAGTCAATATTGCCGAGCACGCCATTCTTTCTTATAATTGGAAGAAAGAGGCAGATTGGATAATCAATATTATTTTTCCTGACTTTGAACATTGAGTATGACAAACCCCATTTTTTTATCAACTTTCCCAGCGGGGAGTGCCTATAATTTCGTCAAGCGGGGAATGTAGGATATGTATTTTCCTGGAAATATTGTCGCGAATGTAAGCATCTGTAACATTCCAGATAAGATCACGTATCATTCTAATAGATAACCCACTAACTATTTCAAGATATTTAGCTGACATCAACGCCACAAAACATACCAGCACGTGCGCTTTGATGGTATCTTCTTTGTGATGAAAAACCTTAGCAGTAAAAATGAAGCAACTTTTTTAACCTTATTAGCTTATTGACAATAAAAGTACTTTAAGAAAAAAGCTTGATGTTTTTACTCAAGTAAGAATACTTTCACGAAAATTTGGTTTGCGCCTATGCGTTTTCACGGGAATGACCTGTTTAAAGCGGACTCATTTATAATAGATCAGATATTCCCAGGGTTTTAGACTTACAGAATTTTCTTTTTTAAGTCTTATGGTTTTCCCGGAAAACAGATCAGTATAACTTCCAGCAATTTTATCAGAAGTGATCTTTACTTCTTCTTTATTTTTTGAGAGATTGAAAAATGCAATAACTTTATTGCCGTCCTTTTCTCTTAAGAAAGCAAATACATCTTTATCGTCACTTGAATTTATCTTCTGCATTTCGCTGCCTGCGAGACCGTTCCAAAGCGCTTTGTTTTCTGCTTTCAAATGTATGAGCTTAGTATAAATTTCCCGGAATGCGCTCTTTTTCCAGGCGATAGTATCTTTTTCAAAAAAACTCAGACGCTTGTTCAGTCCTGCTTCCTGCCCGCTGTAGATAAGAGGCATACCTTTTACTACTCCGCAAAAAACTGCAAAAGTTTTTGCTGCATTTCCAAACAGTTCATATACTGTCCCCTTCCAGGAATTTTCATCGTGGTTGGAAGTGAATATCATTCTGTAAGCATCGGGATTAAATTTCTTTTCTCTTTTATAATATGAATCGAGGTCTTCAGCAGACATTTTCCCGGCATAGATATTTTTTATTATGTCGTGCAGTTCCCATGCGTAAGTCATATCGAATGCATGCTTGTGGAGTTCAGGTATCTCTGCTTCGGCAAGCATAAATACAGGCTTTATCTTGTCCAGTTCTTTTCTTACAAAATTCCAGAAAGGTGTTTGGATCATCCCGGCAACATCGCAGCGGAAGCCGTCAATGTCGCATTCTTTTATCCAGTATTCCATCGCATCTTCCATGTAAACCCACAGCTTTGGATTGTTGTAATTTAAAGCAATCACATCAGTCCAGTCATCCACAGGCGGAACGAAATTTCCTTTTGCATCGTGCTTATAAAAATCAGGATTGGTTTTTGTGAGAGGATTATCCCACGCTGTATGATTTGCTACCCAGTCAATGATAACTTTCATCCCCATTCTATGGGCTTCGTTCACTAAATTTTTAAAATCCTTTAAGGTTCCGAATTCCGGATTGACAGCTTTATAATCTTTAATTGAGTAATAACTTCCGAGCGTACCTTTTCTGTTTACAACACCGATAGGGTTTATCGGCATCATCCAGAGGATTTTAATTCCCATTTTTTTTATTTCAGGCAGATGTTTCTGAAAAGCTTTGAATGTTCCTTCCGGTGTGTACTGCCTGATATTTACTTCGTATATGGAAGCATTTTTACTCCACTCCGGGTGCCTTACTGTAGTTTCTTTCTGTGCAAACAGAGTTGATGAAATCAAGAAAGTAAAAAAGAAAAGTAAGGCAGAGGTAAAGTATTTAATTTTTCTGTGTGACATAAAACAGCTCTCAAAAATTAAGGCAGCAATATAAGCATGTAAGCCAAAAAATTGACCTACCTGAATGGGTAGTTATAAAATTTTTTTAAAATTATTGTACAGTATAGAGCCTCATCGCTTTAGGAAAAAATTTTATTATATTCGCCGTGGTTTTCAGAGGGCTTTCCAACAAATAAAAGGAATCAATCTATGAACAAACCACGTCTCAGCTTTTGGCAGATCTGGAACATGAGTTTTGGATTTTTAGGGATTCAATTCGGCTTCGCACTTCAGAACGCAAACGTCAGCAGAATTTTTGAAACGCTCGGTGCAAAGATAGATGACATACCAATTCTCTGGATAGCCGCACCTGTTACAGGATTGATTGTTCAGCCTATAATCGGGCACATGAGCGACAAAACCTGGGGAAGGCTCGGAAGAAGAAGACCTTTTTTTCTTACCGGTGCAATACTTGCTTCGATTGCTCTTCTGATAATGCCCAACTCGCCCGTACTTTGGGTTGCGGCAGGTATGCTCTGGATAATGGATGCATCAATAAATATTTCAATGGAACCTTTCCGTGCGTTTGTAGGAGATATGCTTCCTTCAGAGCAGAGGACGATTGGTTTTTCAATGCAGAGTTTTTTCATCGGACTTGGAGCGATTATCGCATCAGCTCTTCCTTATGTGATGACGAACTGGTTCGGTATTTCTAATACGGCTCCTGCCGGCGAGATACCCCAGTCTGTTAAATTTTCTTTTTATATTGGCGGCGCGGTGTTTTTGCTAGCAGTTCTTTGGACGGTTTTCAGCACAAAAGAATATTCACCCGAAGAATTAAAAAAATTTTCTGAGGCTGATGCAGCACATTTACGACCGGGTAATAATGCTGCGAGCATTCCTTCGCACAAATTTTTACGCATAGGATTTTTCTGGACATTAGCCGGACTGCTTGGTTCCGCTCTCTTATATTTCATATTACACGAAACAGATTATGGTTTGTATGTTTTATTTTTCGGCTCGGTAATTTTTGGCTTATTACAAATATTTGTCAGCCTGATAACCAGGCACGGGAAAACAGAAGGCGGGCTTGTAGTGGTCTTTAATGATTTCTACAGAATGCCTAAGACGATGAAGCAATTAGCAGTAGTGCAGTTTTTTTCGTGGTTCGCTCTTTTTGCTATGTGGATTTATACCACGCCTGCAGTTACACATCACATTTATGGCGCATCGGATCCGACAACAGAATTATATAACAAAGGCGCCGACTGGGTCGGTGTGTTAATGGCAGTTTATAACGGAATCGCTGCAGTGATGGCGTTCGTTCTCGTATGGCTTGCAAAAAAAACAAACAGGAAAACTGTTCATTTAATAAGCCTGGTAATCGGCGGGCTGGCGTTTCTTTCCTTCTATATAATTAAAGACCCGAAGCTTTTGCTTATTTCAGAATTAGGTATAGGTTTAGCGTGGGCTTCTATTCTTGCAATGCCTTATGCAATTTTAGCCGGCGCGCTGCCTCCTGAAAAAATGGGAGTCTACATGGGCATTTTCAATTTCTTTATTGTAATTCCTCAGATAACCGCTGCAGCAATTCTTGGCTGGTATGTAAAACATCTTTTCAATGGTGATGCTATTTATGCACTTATTCTCGGCGGCTTCTCAATGATACTTGCAGGGATTCTTGTAATGTTTGTGAATGACGTGGATGAGGTGAAGGGATAGGAGTGTAAAGGTATAGGGTATACGGTATAGGGTATATGGTGTAGGGTATATGTAGTATAGTTGTTAATCAAAATTGTATTGAATTTATAAAAATAAAAACATGGGGAAAGTATGGAGAAAGGTTATCAATTAAAGTCTGAAGGAACAAATTACTTCATAGAAGAACCAAATGAATTTTACAACAACAAGAAAGATTTTACGACATTAGAGGCTTGGCTTAAGTGCCGTGAAGTAAAAATATTTTTCTACAAAAAAATCCTGCCTTATTTACCTAAAGAAGAAAAATTCAATCTTGAAATTCAAATTAGGAAGGCGGCAGTAAGTATTACTGCGAATATTGCTGAAGGCTATGGGCGTTATCATTATCAAGAGGGGATTCAATTTTATAGAATTTCGAGAGGTTCATTATTTGAACTTAAAGATCATTTGATAAGTTGTTATGATATTGGCTATATAACCGGTGATCTTAATCAAGAAGGAGAAAAACTAATTGAGCAAGCAAAAATGATGTTGAATGGATATATTAATTTTGTAAGGAATAAATTAAAAAAATAAGCTCCTCTACCCCTTATACCCTATACCATATATCCCTATACCTTTATTCCCTGTTTTAAAACCTACCTGAAAGGGTGGTATATTTTCACCTTTAATTATCCTAACTTTGCCGCAACATTTTAATCCTAAAAATTTTCTATTACTGATTAGTTTTTCTTATGAGATCTAAAATACTTCTTTTATTTATTGTAGCCTTTGCACAAATTTCGTTTGCACAATTAATCACTTCGCTTCCTCAGTACCCGACCGAAAATGACTCGATAGTAATTTTCTTTGATGCAACTAAAGGCGACGCTGGGTTGAAAGGATTTATAGGAGATGTCTATGCGCACACCGGCGTGATTACTGATCAAAGTAAAGATTCGCACGACTGGCGGTACGTGATGGCGCCGTGGGCGGTGAATTATCCTGATATAAAATTAACGCGTGACAGCACGGATCATTATCATTTAACTATTGGTAACCCGCGAACATACTATAGTAACAATCATCAGAACCTGGGTGCGATCCCGTCATCGGAACATATTTTAAAGCTCGCATTTGTTTTCCGAAATGCGGACGGTTCAAAAAGCGGCAGAGACGTAGGAGGAGCGGATATTTTTTACAACCTGTATAGTCAGGGTTATACTCTTGCACTAAACAGCCCGGTTGTTTCAAATTCTTACGGCGATCCGCAGAGATCACCGCTTTTTGTAAAGCAGACAGACACTGTTAACATATCTGTTAAAGCTGTGGCTATCGGTACAAAAAATTCTTCAATAACATTGTTTATAAACGGAAATCAAAAAGCTCAGACTACAACTGACTCATTGGGTTACCAGGTCTTTGCTTCAAGCGATTTATCGGTCGGGGCTAACCAGGTAATTATCGTTGGTAAAGATACTGCCAATGTTTCTGATACTTTAAAATTTACTTTGATGATAAATCCGGCGATTACGAATACATCGCTTCCCCCAGGAACAGAATTGGGAATAAATTATAATAGTTCAACTTCTGTTACACTGGCTCTTTTTGCTCCACAGAAAAGTTTTGTTTACGTAATCGGTGATTTCAATGACTGGAAGGTTGATAAAAATTATTTTATGAAGAAAGATTCTGCATCTGCAGACAGTGTGGTTTACTGGTTAACTATAGATAGTTTGACTGCCGGCAAGGAGTATTCTTTCCAATATTTAGTCGACGGTAATTTGAGAATTGCCGATCCGTTTGCTCATAAAGTGCTTGATCCCTGGAACGATCAATATATTAATTCTTCACCAGCAGGTAATGTGGTTTATCCGAATTTAAAACCATACCCGGCTGGCAAAACTTCTGAAATTGTTTCCGTTCTTCAAACAGATCAGCAGCCGTATAACTGGAAGGTAACAAATTTTCAAAAACCTGATAAATCAAAATTAATTATCTATGAATTGCTTGTGAGAGATTTTGTTTCTACCCATTGGTTTAAGACTGTGATGGACACGCTGGATTATTTAAAAAATCTGGGAGTGAATGCCATCGAGCTTATGCCGGTCATGGAGTTTGAAGGAAATGACAGTTGGGGGTATAATCCGAGTTTTCATTTGGCGCTCGATAAATATTACGGAACGCCCGATGCTTTTAAAGCATTGATTGATTCAGCCCATTCAAAAGGAATTGCTGTCTTGCTTGATGTTGTGCTGAACCATGCTTTCGGACAAAATCCCTTGGTGCGAATGTATTTTTCAGGCTATGGCAGCGGTCAGATTTTAACTACTCCGGGTAATCCTTATTTCAACCCCTTTTCACCAAATCCGGATTTTCATTGGGGTGCTGATTTTAATCACGAGAAACCTGCTACTCAATATTATGTTGACAGAGTTACAAGCTATTGGATAAAGCAATTCCACATTGACGGCTACCGCTTCGATTTTGCCAAAGGTTTTACGAATATGTATGGTGATGGCTCCACCTATGATACATCTCGTATTGCAATTATGCAAAGGATCGCAAATAAAATTTGGGCAATAGATCCGGCTTCGATTTTAATATTGGAAAATTTTGTTGATAATAATGAAGAAAAAGTTGAATCAAACTTTGGCTTTCTTTCCTGGGGAAATATGAATTATAATTACAGCCAGGCATCAATGGGTTACCGTTTCGGTCCATACGGTGATGACAGGAGCTGGGATTTGTCCAATGCATATTATGTTAACCGCGGATGGTCCCGACCCAGCTTAGTTTCATATATGGAAAGCCACGATGAAGAAAGATTAATGTTTAATAATGAACAGCATGGTAATAATAGTTTTTATTATAATGTCAAAGATATTTCCACGGGTTTAAAAAGAATAGGGGAAGCGGGTGCTTTCTTTTTTACAATACCGGGACCGAAAATGATCTGGCAGTTCGGAGAGCTTGGGTACGATTATTCTATCAACTACAACGAGAGAGTAGGAGCGAAACCGATAAGGTGGGATTATTTTAATAATTACGACAGGCATAAACTCTATAAAATATTTGCAGCGGAAATTAAGCTGAGGAATACTTATCCTGTGTTTCAAACAGCAGCTACTTTGAATGTGACCGATTCACTGAAGAGCATTCAGTTTTCGGATGCCTCGATGAAGGTAAATATAATTGGAAATTTTTCTGTCTACCAGGCAAGTATGAATCCGAATTTTCAGCAGACAGGAACCTGGTATGATTTCTTCAGCGGGAACAGTATCAATGTAACCAGTACTACCGATTCTGTTTCGCTAGCACCCGGAGAATATCATATTTATACAACAGTAAAATTATTCTCGCCGGATACAACCATAACCGCAGTAACTAAAGATGAAAATACGATCGTAAAAGATTACAGGCTTGAACAGAATTTCCCTAATCCATTCAATCCGTCAACAATAATCAGATACCAGATTCCTGAAGCCGGCAAAGTAACATTAAAAATTTATGATGTCCTCGGCAGGGAAGTAAAAAACCTGGTTGATGAATTCCAGCAAGGTGGAATACACAGTATTCCGTTTGACGCTGGCAGCCTGGCAAGCGGAGTTTATTTCTACCAGCTTAGAGTAAATAATTTTATCTCTGCTAAAAAAATGATACTTCTCCGATAAATTGCAATACATTGAAGAACAAGTATTAAGGCTGAAGCGGCGGCTTTGTAAAAGAAGCAGTTACTGCGTGATAAAAATTTAGTTACCGTATAAATAAATAAAGTGGTAAATTACCCCAGAGTAATCTTGCTAATTTTTTATCATTAAAAATGTTTACTGCGTCCGCTAAAAAAATAATATTCCAGATCTCTTTCTTACTCCTTCTCTTTTTAATTTTTCAGAATAGAACTATTGCGCAGATAAACCAGGTAAATTTTACACGCATACTTAGTGAGAACGGTCTTTCTCAGAATACAGTTCACCATATAATTCAGGACAGCCAGGGATTCCTCTGGTTTGCTACAGAAGATGGTCTGGATAAATATGACGGTTATAATTTCACAGTCTATAAAAATAATCCCGATGATAAGAATACAATTTCTGATAATTTTATCTGGACACTCTGCGAAGACAAAAGCGGAATAATTTGGGTAGGTACAAACAGCGGGGGGCTTTGCAAGTTTGACAGAGTGCATGAAAAATTCACAAGCTTTAAAAATAATCCCAACGATCCCAACAGTTTAATTCTCAACAATGTCAGGGCGATTATTCAGGATAAAGATGGAAATCTTTGGATCGGCACAGAAGGCGGGCTTGATAACTTTGATATTAAGAGAAATAAATTTACTCACTATTTGCACGACGCTAAAAATCCAAACAGCCTGAGCAACAATGTTGTCCTCGCACTTTTTGAAGATAGTGCCGGCGAGCTTTGGATCGGAAGCGATGGGGGCTTGGACAGGTTCGACAGAAAGAAAAATAAATTTATCAATTACTCATTCGATCCACGTAACCCGTACAGCCTTAGCAATAATATTGTGCTGTCAATTTACCAGGATAAGGAAGGATATCTCTGGGTTGGCACACTGAATGGCTTGAACAGGTTTGATAAAAAGACAAAAAAATTCACGCGGTTCCTGATGAGCCCCTCTGAAGCTAAAAAGGGCAACCGGAACAGGATCAATTCTATAATTGAGGACAGTAAGAAAACATTATGGATCGGCACAGGAGAAGGGATATACTTTTTAAGCCGCAACAGAAAGGAACTCACAAGAATGAATCCCGAACTTTCGCGTTCGGGCTTCATAAATAATAATAATGTTTTTTCTTTATATGAAGGCACTTCAGGACTTATCTGGATCGGCACGGCTGAAGAGGGCATCGTAAAATTCAACCGCGAAAAAATAAAATTTAAGAATTACAAACATGACCCGTTTGATGAAAAGAGTCTGAGCTACAATACTATTCGTGCCATTTACCAGG
>JAKAGZ010000061.1 GCA_021815365.1 Bacteroidota bacterium | reverse complement strand
ACACGGTTTCAGGTACTATTTCACCCTCCTATTAGGAGTGCTTTTCACCTTTCCCTCACGGTACTGATTCACTATCGGTTACGAGAGAGTATTTAGTCTTAGGAGATGGTTCTCCCGGATTCCCACAGAATTCCACTTACTCCGTGGTACTTGGAAACGTATTCCAAAGAGTTATATTGTTTTCGCTTACAGGACTATCACCTCCTATGGTTGAACTTTCCAGAACATTCAGCTAACAATACAATTTTTTACTCTTCGGCTTATCAGTAATTCAGCCCGAACACGCTCCGCAACACCGCTAACACAACGGTTACTTCCTTTAACATGTTAGACGGTTTAGACTTTTTCCTTTTCGCTCGCCACTACTCAGGAAATCACTATTGTTTTCTCTTCCACCGGGTACTTAGATGTTTCAGTTCCCCGGGTTGTCTTCTTGCACCCTATGTATTCAGATGCAGATGCCCAGACATTACTCTGGGCGGGTTGCCCCATTCGGAGATCTGCGGGTCTCAGGTTATTTCCACCTATCCGCAGCATATCGCAGGTAGTCGCGTCCTTCATCGACTTCTCGTACCAAGGCATCCACCGTGTGCCCTTAGTAACTTAACCAAAATTTTTATGCACAGATTCTTTTACACAGATAGATTTGTGCTCAATCTATTAGTTAGAAAAGACATATTTCTATTTCTAGGCTCAGTAAAATTTTCCCTCGAAATATCGAGGTACTAATTTTTACTCTTTCAATCTTTCAAAGAACATTTAATTATGTGGAGCTAATCGGGATCGAACCGATAACCTCCGCCTTGCAAGGGCGGCGCTCTCCCAGTTGAGCTATAGCCCCAAAAACTTCAAACAAAGTTTTATGGGGTTTAGGTAAATCTTTTTTAACACACGCCCATAAAACCAGTGGGCCTGAGTAGAGTTGAACTACTGACCTCACGCTTATCAGGCGTGCGCTCTAACCACCTGAGCTACAGGCCCAGAGTTTTTAAGTTCATCATAACATAAGAACATAAGAACAATTTCTAAAATCAGAATAATTTTTCATTCACGGAACTTCTGACCTTCCCGATTTCATCGGGACGCTCTAACCACCTGAGCTACAGGCCCAGAGCTTTTAAATTCATCATAACATAAGAACATAAGAACAATTTCTAAAATCAGAATAATTTTCCATTCACGGAATTTCTGACCTTCCCGATTTCATCGGGACGCTCTAACCACCTGAGCTACAGGCCCAGAGTTTAAATTCATTTTATTATAAGAACCACTTTTCAAAAAAATAAGATAGAAGTGAGTGATTACCAATCTATGTAAATAGTTTTCGATTACTCTTTAGAAAGGAGGTGATCCAGCCGCACCTTCCGGTACGGCTACCTTGTTACGACTTAGCCCCAGTCACCGATTTTACCTTAAACAGTTCCCTCCCCGATAAATCGGGGTTAGGACACTGGCTTTGGGTACCCTCGGCTTCCATGGCTTGACGGGCGGTGTGTACAAGGCCCGGGAACGTATTCACCGCGGCGTGCTGATCCGCGATTACTAGCAATTCCAACTTCATGGAGTCGAGTTTCAGACTCCAATCCGAACTGGGGGTACCTTTAAGGGATTGGCTCCACCTTACGGTTTAGCTACCCGTTGTAATACCCATTGTAGCACGTGTGTGGCCCTAGGCGTAAGGGCCATGCGGACTTGACGTCATCCCCACCTTCCTCACTACTTGCGTAGGCAGTCCTATTAGAGTGCTCAGCTTTCCTGATGGCAACTAATAGTAGGGGTTGCGCTCGTTGCGGGACTTAACCCAACACCTCACGGCACGAGCTGACGACAGCCATGCAGCACCTGTACTAGCGCCCCGAAGGGAGGGGTACTTTCATACCCGGTCGCTAGCCTTTCAAGCCTAGGTAAGGTTCTTCGCGTTGCATCGAATTAAACCACATGCTCCACTGCTTGTGCGGGCCCCCGTCAATTCCTTTGAGTTTCAACCTTGCGATCGTACTCCCCAGGTGGAATACTTAATGCGTTAGCTGCGGCGCTGACCCCGAAGGACCAACACCTAGTATTCATCGTTTACAGCGTGGACTACCAGGGTATCTAATCCTGTTTGCTACCCACGCTTTCGCGCCTGAGCGTCAGTTATGGACCAAGAAGCCGCCTTCGCAACTGGTGTTCTTCCAGATATCTACGTATTTCACCACTACACCTGGAATTCCGCTTCTCTCTTCCATACTCAAGACCAACAGTATCAAAGGCAGTTCTGCAGTTAAGCCGCAGGATTTCACCTCTGACTTGCCGGTCCGCCTGCGCGCCCTTTACACCCAGTAAATCCGGACAACGCTTGCCCCCTACGTATTACCGCGGCTGCTGGCACGTAGTTAGCCGGGGCTTTCTCTGAGGGTACAGTCAGATCCCGATTTTATCGGGACTGTTCTTCCCCTCTAACAGGAGTTTACAATCTTACGACATTCATCCTCCACGCGGCGTTGCTGGGTCACCCTTCCGGGCATTGCCCAATATTCCTCACTGCTGCCTCCCGTAGGAGTCTGGACCGTGTCTCAGTTCCAGTGTGGCTGATCATCCTCTCAGACCAGCTACTGATCGTTGCCTTGGTGGGCCGTTACCTCACCAACTAGCTAATCAGGCGCAAGCTCATCTATAGGCGTTACAAGAACTTTAACAACATCACCATGTGGTGCCGCTGCATCATCCGGTATTAGCCCCGATTTCTCGGGGTTATTCCGAACCTAAAGGCAGATTGCTTACGTGTTACTCACCCGTGCGCCACTTTAATCAAGATATTGCTACCTCTTTCTCGTAGACTTGCATGTGTTAAGCACGCCGCCAGCGTTCGTCCTGAGCCAGGATCAAACTCTCCGTTGTAGAGTTTAATTTTTTGTAATCTTGGCGTTTGGACGCTAAGTTGAAACCATTTAACATTGACTGGTTAAATGCACTCACTCTATCAAAGAACAATTCAAAAAATTTTTACCTTCAAAAGAAGGGCTTCAAATTTACTGTCTGTAGGTACGAATGTCAAGGGATTTGATAACGTACTCTTACATTAGTCATTATATTTTGTTTTCAAAATTTTCAGAACAAAATAAAATACAAAACAGCCTTTCAAATATAGAGGATTTATTCTTATAATCAAGTTTTTTAGCTTATTTTTTATAAAAAAAATTGATTATTAATTTTTGCCATAAGAATTTTAAAACAAAAAACTATGGTTTTCTAATTTGTATTAGCAGAAGAATAATAGTTGCAATACTTCCTATGATAGTCAGGTAATTGGTTGTTTCTTTAAGATAATATTGAAAAGACCTTTGTGGGCTTTTGGGAACCCAGATATAATCTCCGTCGTCAATCACAACATCATCTTTTGCTGACACCCATTCTCTTGAAGAAGCTTTGATCACCATAATGTCGTTATCAGCATAATCTCCCAAACCGCCTGCTTCGCGAATATAATAATTATAATTTTTCCCTTTGACAAAGTCTATTCTGCCTGGGTGTGGCACCTGACCAAAAACATATACTGCCCCAGCTTTCTGAGGAACAATAATTACATCACCATCTTTAACAATATACTTTGATGCTTCTGAACTTGAATCATTTAATTTTGTAAAATCAACAGAACCTCCTGAAGAAAGAACACGCAGTTGGTTCTCCATTAAAAAGTATGAAGTATCCTGTTCTGTTAAGTTTGACATCCTTGACATCAGGATATTTTCATAATTTAAAAAATTATCCTGTGCTTGCTTTGAAGTATAATCCGAAAAATTTTTCAGTGCTATTCCATATTCTTTTTCAAGTATTGCAGGTAAACTGCTTCCCGAAAACAGTCTCGAGTTCCTTAAAGAAGCGGTTGCAGTGAACCCGCCTGCTTTTTCGATAACTTCCTTCAAAGTAGTACTGTCTTTAGTTATAGGAATTTTCCCCGGTCTGTTTACTTCTCCTGTTACAGAGACGCTAAAATCTCTCTTCTGTGTTTCGTCTGCCAAAACAATAATTCTATCACCCCTCCTAAGCGGGACATTACTATTTATATCTACTATAGTTGAATTCATTTTCTGTCCATCATAACTTAGCCTGTCTATTTCGGCTTTAGTAACTTTCTCATAAGCTTTATTTATTCCAAGCGCCAGTTCAATTGCATCTGAAAGTTTATCTCCTTCAACAAAATAAAATTTGCCGGGATTATTTACTGCCCCCGTTACAGTAAAGAAATTTCTTTTCATATCAGCAACAGGAAAAATAATTACATCATCATTTTTCAGATAGGGGTTGTTCTTAAAGTCCCCGTCTATCCTAAACTTCTGCAGATCAATTTTTACAATTGCACCCGATGCACTTTTAATTATAACATCCCGTAAAGTAAACTGATTCAGCTTTTCACTGATCTTTAAAAGTAATTCCGGGTCAGTTATATTTTTTAAGGCATTGCTGCGGGCTTCGTTATACATCCTTGTAATGAACTGATCAACTCTTTCATTAATAAAAGCAGGGAATGAGCCGGTAACAGGAAAATCTCCGCCTATCGTTACGCTGATTGCCGGATTAACTATAAAAGAATTCAGGTTGTTTTGGTTTGCAGACTGAGTCTGAGAAAAAGATATTGAAGTTGAAAATAATATTATTAGAAACGTGATTGTTCTTTTCATTATAAGTTTCCTGTTTTATAAACAACTATTGATGGAATATGGAATATGTAGTATGGAATATGTATACTCACATTCAAATGAATGCCGGGGACTTTTACCATATTCCATCTTCCATACTACATATTCCATATAATTACCTGTTTTTATATTGTAGTTCATAATAATTTTTATATTCTCCGGAGATTATTCTTTCCCACCAATTTTTATTTTGTAAGTACCATTCAATTGTCTGCTGTATCGCTGATTCAAAAGTATAGGTGGGTTTCCACCCAAGTTCGTTTTGAATTTTATATGAGTTTATCGCATATCTTCTATCATGTCCGGGTCTGTCCTGAACAAACTGTATCAAATCGTCTGATTTTTTCAGATGATTCAAAATTAATTTTACAATTTTAATATTCGGCATTTCATTGCTTGCACCGATATTATAAACTTCACCTGTTCTGCCCTTTTCGAAGACAAGGTCTATCGCTTTGTTATGATCTATAACATAAATCCAGTCCCTTACGTTCATCCCGTCGCCATAAACCGGCAGCTTTTTATTATGCAAGGCGTTAATAATCATTAAAGGTATAAGTTTCTCCGGGAACTGGTATGAACCGTAATTATTAGAGCATCTTGTAATCACCACAGGCATTCCGTACGTATGATGAAAAGCAAGCACCATCATATCTGCTGCAGCTTTGCTTGAAGAATAAGGACTGTTCGGCGACAGCGGCGTCTGCTCTGTAAATAAACCTTCCTCTCCCAGACTACCGTAAACTTCATCTGTTGAGACCTGCAGAAATTTTTCAGCTTCAAACCTGCGGGCAGCTTCCAGCAAAACATTTGTACCGATGACATTTGTCCTGTAAAATATTTCCGAGCCGAGAATGCTTCTGTCCACGTGAGACTCGGCTGCAAAGTTAATAACATATTTTATTTTAAATTTCTCAAAAATATAATTAACAAGATCGGAATTGGTTATATCTCCTTTTATGAAGTGATAATTTTTTTTACCTTCCGATGGTCTTAAATTTTCAAGATTGCCTGCGTAGGTTAGTTTATCGAGATTGACAATATTATAATCATCACGCTTTTCCAAAAGAATATGATTAATAAAATTACTGCCGATAAATCCCGCGCCGCCTGTTACAAGAATGTTTTTCATAATAGTATTAATAAGAAAAGAAGCCTACAAAAATTCCTGTTTGTATAAAGAAAGATTTTCCGTTTATGCCCGAAGGAACGTTATTCAACGGCTGATCATTTTCAGCCGTCCATTTATCACCAAAGGTAAACTGATAACCAGCACCTACCCTGAAAGTTACGAATCTCTGGAAAGGAATATCAAAATTTATTGTCGGAGTAAAAATCCAATAACTATTATTAAGAGTATTGCTGTAACTTGCAGAAGAAGAACCTGATGCATCACTCCAAATTTTATTCCAGTCAAACGAGCCATTATTTTTATACAACTCGATTTTCAAACTGCCTCTGCCGACTATAGCACCGACTGAAATTCCAAAAGTGCGGACAAAGGGCATCGTGTATTCAACTGTCAATCCACCGCCGCCAAGAGAATATTTGACTTCCCTATTAGTTCCATTAACAACGGATGATTGAGAAGTTGATCCGCCAAAACCCATACCACCAACTCTTAAGTGAGGAATGAAGCCAAGATAAACAAATCCCGCTCCGCCCGAAGTATAAAATCCATTATTTGAAAATTCGGAGACGCCAAAAGTTTTTACCTGCAGGTTTATCTGGTCCATATTTGGAAAGTACCAACCTGGCGTATAACCCCCGCCTCCTCCAAAAGGTGCATCAAAATACTGGTTCTCCTGCGGGAAGGATATTACGCTGAATAAAATAACGATAGCAATAACAGGAAAATTTTTCTTCATAATCATTTCGTAATATAATTTATAAATTTACCAAACACTTTTCAAAAACTAATACAACAAATTTTATTGAAGTTTATTTTTTATTCCTTAAAATTAAATCAGCAACTTCCCTGAAGGCACCTTTTCCCCCTTCTCTTTTACAAACATAATCTACAATAGAAGTTACCTCATCGACAGCGTCGTTCGGACAGGCGCTGAACCCAACAGCGTGCAATATTTCAATATCATTTACATCATCCCCGATAAACGCAATATTTTCCAGCTTCACGTTCCTAAGAAAACATATTTCATCCACGACTTCTCTTTTGTTTTTAACACCATAATAAACTAATTCAAGATTCAGTCTTTTCGCTCTTGCTGCTGCTGTTTCTGATTTATCAGACGAAATTATTCCCACTTCAATTCCATTTTCACCTAACAAAACTGCACCCATGCCATCCTTAACGAAAAATCTTTTCATTACCAGACCTTCATCAGTATAATAAAGACTGCCGTCGGTTAAAACCCCATCAATATCTGTTAATACAATTTTTATTTTAGAAATTTTTTCGATCAGCGACAAATTCCTTCCTTCTTTTTGTTTATTTGCTTATGCAATATATCAATTCATAGGATAAAATTTTTAACATTTTTTAGTAATGTCATATATTTACTCTTCCTTTTTCTATTGGAAGACCATAATTTTTATATTAGGTATAACTAACTTTCTTATTAAAGCAGCAATGAAAATTCTTATTACAGGTGGAAGCGGACTGCTCGGGCAGTACCTTAACTTAGAACTTTCTAAAGAAAATCAAATTTTAACGACATATTATACTCAAAGCGGTAATTGTAAAAATTTTTATTCGGCTGTGGCTGACATAAGGAGTTACCCTCAACTGAAAATTATTTTTGAATCATTCAAACCTGAAGTTGTAATCCACACTGCTGCTATTGCTGACCCGCAGTTATCCACCTCCTTAAATGCCAAAGAGGTATATGATACAAATGTAAGTGCAACAAAAAAAATTGCTGAACTTTGCGATAGTTATTCAGCCAAACTGATTTATACTTCTACTGACCTTGTTTATGCAGGCTACCGCGGCTCAATGCTGAAAGAAGATGCAAAATTAAATCCTATTTCTCTTTATGCTGAAACGAAATTAATGGCTGAGATAAAAATCCAGGAAACATTTGACAACTATTTAATTCTGCGAATTGCACTGCTTTATGGATTTGGAATCGGAAATAGGAAAAACCATTTTCATCAAATGTACAATGACCTGAAAGCCGGCACACCTGTAAAATTATTTTTTGATCAGTTCAGAACGCCGCTTTCACTTCCGGAAGCAGCGAGAGTTATAAGTGAGCTTTGCAGAAAAGAAATAAAATCAGAAATAATAAACGTTGGCGGGAAAGAAAGAGTGAGCAGAGTTGAAATGGGAGAAATACTTTGCAACACTGCAGGCTTTGATAAAAATCTTATACAAAAAATTTCTATGAATGATCTGCCTGGTTATCCTGCTGTTGAAGACGTATCGTTGAATACAGAAAAATTACAATCATCAGGAATAAAGCTGAAATCTGTTGAGGAATCTGTAAAGGAAATTTTGAGCCTTGCCTGACGCCTGCCTGTCCGGTAGGCAGGGCAGGCAGGTGTTGAATTATAAATTATGAAATCAGTTAATTCAAAATTCAGCATTCAAAATTCAAAATTAAAATAATGATAGGTAAAAATAATTTATTGCTTGGCGCACATACTTCAACTTCGGGCGGTGTCCATACTGCTATTGAAAGAGCAATGAAAATGAAATTCACTGCTTTGCAAATTTTTACTAAGAATAACAACCGGTGGTACTCCAAACCTCTTGAAGAAGATGAAATAGAAAAATTTAAGACACTACTCGAGAAATCAGGTATTAAATTTGTCGTTAGCCACGATTCATATCTTATTAATCTTTGCTCGGCAGACACAACTATTTTGAAGAAATCCCGTACAGCGTTCATTGATGAGCTTGAAAGATGTGAACTTTTAGGAATTCCTTATCTGAATTTTCATCCCGGTTCTCATAACGGACAAGGTGAAGAGGCTGGAATAAAATTGATTGCTGAATCCTTAAATATCTGTCACTACAAAACAAAAAACTACAAAGTCAGTTCAATGATCGAAGCAACCGCCGGGCAAGGTACAACACTTGGCTACAGGTTTGAACAGTTGCAGAAAATTATCGAGCTGGTTGAAGATAAAAAAAGGATGACTATATGCCTCGACACTGCCCACATTTTTGCAGCAGGTTATAATATAAGAGATGCTGAAAAATATAAAAAAGTAATCAAGGACTTTGATAACATTATAGGACTGGAAAGATTGAAATGTTTTCACATGAATGACAGCAGAAAGGAACTTGGCAGCAGGGTTGACAGGCACGAGCACATAGGCAAAGGTTTTATCGGCAACGAAGGTTTTAAAAATATTATGAATGACAGAAGACTAGAAAAGATCCCGAAGATTCTTGAGACTCCCAAAGGTAAAAAAATGGAAGAGGACAAGAAAAACCTGAGAACGCTGGTAAGCCTGATAAAGAAATAATTCCATATATAATGCTGTGTACAAAGAGATAAAATCTTCAGTTGAGTATACAAAGGATGTCATCTCTTGTCTTGTGTGAGATGAATTAATTACTTCTTCTCTGGCTCAAGCGCCCTTACTACCATAATGCCTGTATCTTTTTTAAATTTCATCAGGTAACTGGAAAGTGGTTCTTCTGTAATTTGCACTTTGTATCCAACGTCCGGCGCATGCATAAAATGAATTCTGCTATCATTCTGCCTCACAGCAATACCGACGTGATTAATATCCAGACCTTTAACATTGGAGGTTATAGCGATCAGGTCACCGGTATGGATCTTATTCTCAACACGGGCTACAGAATTTTTTGGTATATAATAATATCTCCTTTTATTTATTTCCTCTTCCTGTTTTCTGATTACCGGAACAAACCCGGGATTATTTTTCAATTGGGCATAATAATCTGGATGGGTTGTCATAAAATCCAAATTAAATTTCAGCGGAATACCTCCCAGCTCTTTAGAAACATCTTTCACGATTCCTTTTTTCTGAGCATCGTAGATCCAGTCGGCAAAATAATGCAGACGTGAAGGATACTCATTAATTTTTCCATCCCTGTATCTTTCAAACTGAAGCTGCTTTTGGTATGCTTCAAAAGTTGTGTCGTTCATTTTTATTAAGCGGGCAAAGACGAGACAATTTTCAAGGAAGGTAGTGCAGTCAAGACCTGTAAGGTTGATAACCAGGGATTCTTTCTTACCTTTCTCAAGTGTGTGAGCTGCATATTCAGTTCCAATAAAACTTTTACCAATAGCAGTGATTACTTCGCCAATTG
The DNA here is from genome assembly GCA_021815365.1 of Bacteroidota bacterium. Lineage (GTDB taxonomy): Bacteria > Bacteroidota > Ignavibacteria > Ignavibacteriales > Ignavibacteriaceae > JAKAGZ01. The sequence goes on along the minus strand of JAKAGZ010000061.1, from coordinate 6,040 downwards.
GTTTAGCAGCAAGACTTTCATCAGCAGCAAGCTGAAATTTCGATCTGCATACTTCCACATCTTTTTCAGAGAAGACTTGTGCCCTGGTAAAACCTGTGAGCATTAGGGAAAGAATTAAAAACTTATTCAACCAATTTTTTAACATTTAACCTGTAAACCTTTTAACCTGAAGTTGCCTGACGGCTGGCAGGTCTTCAACTAAATAATATCTTCGCTGCCGGGTAATGCGTGCGACTGGTATTCTTCAATCTGTCTTTGATGAGCAAGATTTTCGAAACGGGCATAATCTTTTATAAATGCCAATCTCTTTTCTCCGATCGGACCGTTTCTTTGCTTGCCGATTATTATTTCCGCAATCCCTTCAGTAGAACTGCTGTCATCAGGAAAAGTTTTTATCCCGTAGTATTCTGGTCTGTTCAAAAATATTACTACATCGGCATCCTGCTCAATAGAACCAGACTCGCGAAGGTCTGATAATTGCGGACGTTTATCCGTTCTTGTTTCAACTGCCCTGTTCAATTGAGAAAGTGCTATGATCGGGATATTCAATTCTTTAGCAAGTGCTTTCAGAGAACGCGAAATGTGGGAAATTTCCCTTTCACGGCTTTCAGCCCTTTCCGGTCCCTGCATCAACTGAAGATAATCAATAATGATCATCCCGATATTTTTTTCGGCTTTCAATCTTCTGGCTTTTGCGCGGATTTCAAGAACTGTCTGTGCAGGAGAGTCATCCACAAAGATCGGCGCTTCAATTAATTTATGAGCATTCCTGCTCAGCTTAACTCCCTCCTCGTGCGGCAGTTTACCTGTTCTTACAAGATGAGCGTTCAGTCTTCCTTCGGCACAGAGCAAACGAATAATTAATTGCATCGTTGACATTTCAAGACTGAAAATACCGACAGGAACTCTGTGGTCTACTGCTGCGTTGCGCGCAAGTGTTAATGCGAATGCCGTCTTGCCCATCGAGGGTCTCGCTGCAATAATTATCAGATCAGACTTTTGGAATCCTCCGAGCAGCTCGTCAAGTTCATAAAATCCTGTAGGAACAGAAAACTTCTGGTGTGCTGTTGAATGGATCGCCTCGATATACTCAATTGCATCGCGTACTGCACGATCCATCCCCTGAAAAGTTTTCTTCAGGTGGCTTTCTGTTATTTCAAAAATTCTTCTTTCGGCATCATCAAGAATATCAAAAGCATCTTCAGTGGCTTCATAAGCAGCCTGGGCAATTTTGTGCGAGCTTGTAATCAGGCTTCGTAAAATTTCTTTTTCTAAAATTATTTTTGCGTGATATTCAATATTAGCTGCCGAAGAGATATTTTGAGATAATTTACTCAGGTAAACAGCTCCGCCGACTTCGTCAATCTTCTCTCTCTTTTTCAGTTCTTCATAAAGAGTAACAGTGTCAACCGGTTCGCCCGATTCAAAAAGTGAAACCATCGCTTCAAAAATCAGGCGATGTTCCTTTAAATAAAAGCTGTCTGCTGTCAGAAGTTCAATCGCTTTAGGAACGGCTTCTTTTTCTATAAGCATAGCCCCGAGTACTGAAGCTTCAACGTCGGGCTCAGCGGGCGGCATCACATTTACAGGTTTAACTTCTTCGAGTGTAATATTTTGTTTGGCGATTTTAGTCATTATTTATTTCTTAACTCATCATAAAGTTTTCTGAATTTCTGAACATCTTCCCAGCAGCCGCGTTTCCAGTTTGGGTTCCGAAGCAAAGCTGCAGGGTGATAGGTTACCATAACCTTAACATCTCCAAAATCGAAAATTTTACCTCTCATATTAGTAAGAGAATCTTTCCTTTTCAATAGTCCCTGTGCAGCAGTCAGACCAAGGCAAAGAATTGCTTTCGGTTTGATCAGCTCAATCTGTTTTTTTAAATATGGCATACAGGTTTCCATTTCAGAAGGAAGTGGTGTCCTGTTACCGGGAGGGCGGCATTTAATTACATTTGCAATGTAGACTTCTTCACGCGAAAAATTTATCGCTTTTAAAATATCTGTCAGCAGCTTACCTGCACGCCCAACGAAAGGCAACCCCTGAGCATCTTCATCAGCTCCGGGACCTTCGCCAATGCACATAACATCTGCTTCAGGGTTTCCTGAGCCAAAAACAAATTTATTCCTCGTCTCTCCGAGCGCGCATTTCTGGCATTCACAGATCAATTTGTTCAGATCACCGAGGTTTTCTGCTAACTCCCAGTTTTCTTTAAAGAGTGAATCTTCATCTGCAGGTGCAGCTATGATCTCCGTTCTCCTTGAGTTTAAAATACTTTCTTCAAAAAGATCGTCCCCAAATATCTCCTTCTGATCAATTAAAGACTGTATTATTTTATCTTTCAAAGCTTGTGACATAGGACTGAAAATTTAAGAAGACTATTTTTGAGAATCCATCCTTTAGGAAAAAGATGGAAGTCTTTATCTAAAAATTTTTAATATCTCAGACAAAATATCATTCGCTGTCTGAAACTTCGACTTTAACGGAAAATCAAACTTCTTTCCGTTCCGGTGAATAATTTTAATTTTGTTTGTGTCAGTTTCAAAGCCGCTGCTTTTTTCTTTCAATGAATTAAGAACGATCATATCCAGATTTTTTGAACTAAGCTTTTTCTTTGCGTTATTTAATTCATTATCTGTCTCAAGGGCAAAACCGACTACGATCTTACCGTCCTTTTTCAGCGAAGATAAAATATCATCTGTCTGTGTTACTCTGATCGAAGTCAGCTTGTCTTCTTTTTTGATTTTTTTATTTGAAAAAGCGGCGGGTTTATAATCTGCAACAGCGGCTGACATAATTAATACATCAGACGACTTCAGATTTCTTTCTACTTCCGATTTCATTTCTTTGGCAGACCTGACATTAACTAAGTTAATTTCAGAATAGGCATTTTCTTTTGATGGTCCTGAAATCAAAGTTACATCTGCCCCCCGTAAAAAAGCTGCTTTAGCAATTTCGATTCCCATCTTTCCCGAGGAGCGGTTACCGATAAATCTTACGGGGTCAATGTCTTCGTAAGTTGGTCCGGCTGTTACAAGAATTTTTTTCCCCACTAAATCTTTTCTAAACCCTGAAAGGATCAATTCGGCTGCGTCTATAATTTTATTGTTATCAGCAAGTCTTCCTTTGCCTTTAAGCCCGCTTGCAAGCTCGCCTTCTTCGGCATCAACGATAAAACAACCGGTGTCTTTTAATATTTCCAAATTTTTCTGTGTGATTTTATTTTCATACATATCAACATCGGCAGCGGGAGCTATTAACAATGGGCAGCGCAAAGCCGCAGTTAGAGTTGTGAGTGAGTTATCGGCAAAACCGTGAGCAATTTTTGCTATTGTGTTCATTGTCGCAGGAGCTATAATCATCAGGTCTGCCCACACAGCATAATCAATATGCCATGTATTTAAAGATGTACTTTCATTTTTTGATTTGGGAAAAATATTTACGACAACTTCGTTCTTTGAAAGTGTTGATAATGTTAGAGGAGTTATAAATTCAGTTGCAGCAGAAGTCATTACCACTTTCACTTCTGCTCCGCGTCTCACAAGTTCCCTGGTAAGGTAAGCAGATTTATATGCAGCTATACATCCGGTTACACCGAGAATAATCTTTTTACCTTTTAATACATCTTTTTGCATAACACAAAAACTTATCAGAATTGATCGCTCTGCAAATAGAACTTAAACTTTAAACGCACACAGCAGACTTGAACTTTCTTGAACTTAAACTTAGACTTAAACCTTCCCTTTGTACCTGTATTCTATTTCGCCTTTAAGCAGTTCCTCGAGTGCTTTTATGTGCGGCTTTTTTCTTTTCTCAAAGTCTAAAGAAATTTTTAACTGTGCAGGGTTTTGAATGTCTTCTGCTTCATCATCGGTCGTGGTAACCGGTATAGTACTAACAAGAGCAGTATATTCTAACTTATATTCGTCATTAAGCTGCCGCGCTCTCTTAGCAGCAACGACTATCGCCTCATAAACATTTGATGCCTTTTTATCAACCTCTCTTAAATCGATCGGCGTAATACTCATCTATTTTTTCTCCTTGCTAATTATTTTGCTAATTAATTTTTCTGTTTCTAAAACTGCTTTATCCAGGTCTGTGTTATCAATAAAATAATCAAACTTATTCTTCAGCCCCAGCTCCATTTTAGCCCTCTCAATTCTTTTTTGCAGATCGGCTTTACTTTCGGTTTTTCTTTTTACAAGACGGTTTACCAGCTCTTCAAAACTGGGGGGTACAATATAAATAAGAACTGAATCAGGGTAAATACTTTTAAGCGATAAAGCGCCTTTTACATCAACTTCCAGAAGTATTGACTTGCCACTGTTCACCGCATCATTAACTACTTTCTTGTAAGTGCCGTAGTAATAATCGTAAAACTTTTCCCATTCGATGAATTCATTATTTTTTATTTTCTTTTTGAATTCTTCTTCAGTAATAAAAAAATAATGAACTCCTTCTTTTTCATCCCTGCGTTTTTTCCTTGTTGTTGCTGACACAGAAAAAACCAATTCAGGGATGTCTTCTAAAATCCTTCTGACGATCGTAGTTTTACCGGTTCCGCTCGGTGCAGAGATTGCAATGATTGATCCCTTCTTTTTCTCCAACGGCAAAACCATTACTATTTATTGTCACTCAATATTTTGAATTTGTTCCCTGATCTTTTCAATCTCTTCTTTTATCCGTACAGCATTATGTGTTATTAAAGTTGAAATCGTTTTGGAAGAAATTGTATTAGCCTCTCTGTTCAATTCCTGGCACAGGAAATTAATTTTTCTGCCGGGCTCTTCTTCATTCTTCATGCTGTCTCTGAAAAATTTAATATGGCTGCGCAGCCGGACACACTCTTCTGTAATGTCTGCTTTATCTGCCATTATTGCTAATTCAAGTTCAAGCCTGTCCTTATCAACCTGCTGCCCTTCGAGAAGGATTTTAACGCGTTCTCTGAGTTTGTCATGATATTCTTTTATACCGCCGCCTGCGGATTCATTTTCAATCTCCGACAAAAAATTTTCAATATTTTGCAGGCGCTCAGACAAATCCTTTTCAAGCTCGATACCTTCAGCCTTTTTCATTTTAAGCATCTGGTCAAGCGCTTCGTTAGTTGCTTTTTTCAGCAGCTCAAATTCCGTCTCGGTCAGAGCAAGATCGCCGGTTGAATATATATCTTTGTTAAGCAGTAAATGCTCGAGCTTAATTTTATCTTTCAGCTTTGCAGCTTTTTTTATTTCTTTAATTATAGAGATTTGATTTTTTAATTTCTCCTTGTCAAGGAGTGGAATATCTTCTTCCATTCCATTGATGTGAAGCTGAGTAACAACAGTAAGTTTTCCTCTTTTAATTTTATTTTTAATGATCTCCCTTAGCTCATAATCTTTATTCATAAGGGAATTTGGCAATTTTAAAAAAATATCTAGGAAGCGGCTGTTCACACTTTTAATCTCCACTTCGACTGATATTTTTCCGTTTTCGGCAAATCCTTTGCCGTAACCTGTCATACTATATAACATAATAAACCTTTCGATAAGCCCGTCAGATCTCGGTCGTCAGACTCCGTAGAGTCCGCCGGACTCGACGAGCGACCCACCGGGGACGACGGACGATCAATTCTGAAAAAAGAGTGTTTAAAATAAGGATTTCTGTGATGCTTTACAAAGAAAAGTAAGAGGAAACGATAACACTAAAATTTTGTTTACCAACCTTGTAAAATACAATACTGCCCCATCGAGTTTATCTGCTTTGGCAGAGAGGCGGTCGGGTTGATTGGCTGATTAGCCACCGATTATTTCATTAAAGCCTTCAATTACTCGAATTAATTCTTCTTCCTGGATTTATCAAACCTGGATATTTTTTCTTCGATTGCTATTTGAATTGCTCTGCTTCGATTAGTAAAGATTTTATTTCTAACCAATCTATCAACTCTGGTCAAAACTTTTTTGTCTATTGAAATTGCAATTTTCGTTGTCGTTGCCATTTTTTTCTCCGGTATTACTATTTGTAATACCTAAAAATAAAACTTATCAAACAAAAACAAATTAGT